>CAZZCT010000106.1:0-17049 GCA_964652365.1 uncultured Lentisphaerales bacterium | reverse complement strand
TGTGCGCCGCATAATCACGGCGAAAACTGGCGCATTGCATCCGTGGGCCGGCTTTGCCATCCGTGGTACAAACCAGTCCATTTTCTGTGAGGTTCATGGCCATGCCTTGGACATTCGGGCGCAGTTACCCCCTCATTTGTCCGCGTGGCCGCCGTCGGGCCGACGGCGGCTACAGAGACGACGTTAGGTTGCCGCGGTTCGCCACACTCTCGCCCTCCAAGAACAGCGCCAGGGCTTGCCCAACTACAGGTGCGGCGTCTGCCAGCTCGCATCGGTGTATTCGTGCAGCTCAATCCGGTTGCCGTCAGGATCGGCCAGCCAGGCCTGCCAGGAGTGGTCCATGCCGAGTTTGGGGTCGCTGACTTCGATGCCGCGACCGCGCAGGACGCCGACCATCGGCGACAGTTCGCTGACCTCCAGGCAGATGTGCTGGAAACTCTGGCCCTCCGCCCGTCCGGCGACCTGCCCCTGGAAAAGCTCAATGAAGGTCCGCCGGCCCGTCTTCAGGTAAACCCCGTAGCGGGTCCCGTCTTCGCGCCGGAACGCGAAGGCCTCTGGCAGTCCCAACTGGTCGCAGTAGAACCGGACGGATCGTTCCAGATCAGCCACGACATAGCAGACATGCGCCAAACCTGTGATCATCTCAAGCTCCCTTTTTGTGCGCCGTGGCCGGCAGCCTGGGCAGGCTGTGACCCGCATTCGGAAGAGTGTCCCGCAATGCGGGCCGGGCTGCAACCGGATTCCACTGTTTTGACACGCAGCCGCGGCATGCACTACCCTGTCCGAATGAACGCCGCGCCTCGCCGCGATTGGACCTTCCTCGGTTTGCTGGCCACGGCCTTTGCCGCCGGCTTCTCCATTCCGTTAGGCCGTGCGTTCCTGGCCCTGACACTGCTCCTGCTGGTTGGCGACCTGTGCGCCGGCCGGCGCCGCCTGCGCTGGCCGGTCAGCGCGTGGCTGTGGCTGCTGCTCGTCGCCGTCGCCTGTGTGGTGACGTGGCACGGCGTCAACCCGGCCAAGGGTTTGCATCGCCTCAACAAGCTGGTCTGGTATGCCGGGCTGCCGCTCGCCGCTTCGATTGTCGACTCCCGCGCCCGGGCCTGGAGCGTGGTCCGCGCCCTGGTGCTGGGCAGCGGGGTGCTGGCGGTCAGGGTGCTGCTGTGCAATCCGGTGGCGGCCCAGGCGGTCGTTCGGGCCGCGGCCAGCATCCGCCACGCCCTGCCGTTCACACACGCCCTGCTCGATCAGGGCACGCTGGCCGATTCGCAACGCCTGCTGGTTGGACTCGTGGGCGCTGTCGCGTTGTGGCTGGCGCGCGATCCCCTGGCGCGCGGCGGCCTGCGCTTGCGGCTCGCCGTGGCCGAGGCGCGATCGGCCGGCCAGGCCTGGCTCCTGCCGGTCTGGCTGCCGCTGGCGGCGCTGTCGGCCGGCGCGCTGGCGCTGACGCTCAAACGCAGTTCCTGGATCGCCGCAGTCCTCGTGCTTGTGCCGTTGGCTTGGCGCCGCGTGGGCTGGCGCCGGTTGCTGCTGGTCGGGTTCGTGGCCGCAGCGGCGGCCCTGGCCCTGCCGGTGGTGCGCAACCGCCTGTTCGAACTGCGCGCCGAGTTGACCGGAGCGCAGGGCGGACGGATCGTCATGTGGACACAGGTCGCGCCGGCCCTGCTGCGGCAGCACCCCTGGGGCATCGGTTTCCGTTCGCTGACTCCCGAACTGATGCGGCAGTGCGCGCCGGGCATCGAGCCCAACCGCGACCACCTGCACTCCAACCCGGTCGAGATGACCGTCTCGCTGGGTTGGCTGGGCCTGGCCGTCTATTTGGCCTGGATGGGCGCGGTGCTGTGGGCGGCCTTCCGCGCCGACCGCGCCCGCCCGTCCGCTCGCCACGGGCTGGCCGCAGCGCTGGGGGGCATGTTCGTTGCGCTGCTGCTCAACGGCCTGGTCGAGTACAATTTTGCGGATGCCGAACTCGTATTGGTCTATGGCCTGCTGATGGGGTTGGCTGCCGCCGCCTCCAGGCCGGAGGCCGCCGGTCCCGCGCCCGAACAACCAGATGAATGCTCCGACTGTGTCTGCTGAACGTGTCCACGTGCTGGCCTGCGGTGTGCTGGCCGTCGACCTGCGCGCCCTCGCGCCCGAACTCGACCTGAACCTGACGCTCGACTTCCTGCCCGGCCAGTTGCATACCACGCCGGTTGAGCTGCGCCGGCGCCTGCAGGAGCGGATCGACGCGGTCTCGGCCTCCGGCGCCGCCGACCGCCTCGTCGTGGCCTACGGAATGTGCGGGCGCGGGACCGTGGGATTGCATGCCCGCGGCATTCCGGTGGACATCCCGCGCGTGCATGACTGCATCGCGCTCTTTCTGGGCTCCGATGCCGCCTACCGCGAGCAGTTCGGCCGCTATCCTGGAACCTACTATGTCTCCGCCGGCTGGGTTCGCGAAGGCATGGGCGCCAGCAGCGGCGCCGATTCGCCGGACGAGGAGGATCTGGCCGCCCGCCACGGCGCCGAAAATGCCGAGGCCGTTCGAACCTTTCTCGGGAGCTGGCGCCGCAACTACCAGCGTGCGGCATTCATCGATACCGGGGTGGGGGACCGCCACCACGCGCAACTTGCCCGCGACATGGCCGCGGCCAATGGCTGGATCTACGAGGAGTTGCCGGGCTCGCATGACGTGCTGCGCGCGCTGTTGCGCGGCCAGCCGGACGAGCGCATCCTGCGTGTGGCGCCCGGGCTGGTGACCACCTTTGACGCCGTGGCCCGTTGCCTGACTGCGCGCCCGCCCCAGTCCGCTTCGTCCAAGCTGAAGCCGGCCGTGCCAGCCGCCAGTGCGCGCGCCCGGCGCCACGGTGCGGCCGGCCGCACCGGATGCGGCCTGGGCATCGATGCCGGCGGCACCTATACCGATGCCGTGATTTTCGACTGGACCACCGACCGCGTGGTGGCCAAGGCCAAGGCCCCGACTTCCCATTGGGACTACGCCATCGGCATCGAGGCGGCACTGGCCGGCCTGCCGCCGGAGGCGCTACGCAGCGTGACTCTGGTGGCCGTCTCCACCACCCTGGCGACCAACGCCATCGTCGAGGGTAAAGGCCAGAAGGTCGGCCTCCTGCTGATGCCGCCGGCCGGCGACCGCCAGGCCGAACGGCTGCTGCACCGGCCATTCCAGGTTATCCGCGGCCGCCTGTCGATCGACGGGCAGGAACTCGAGCCGATCGATCCGGATGAAGTGCGCCGCGTCGCGCGGGAGATGGCCGAGCACGACCACGTCCGCGCCTTCGCCGTCACCGGCTACGCCAGCCACGTCAACCCCAACCACGAACTGGCCGTGGTCGCGGAGGTCCGCCAAGCCACCGGCCTGCCGGCCACCTGCGGCCACGAGGTCTCCAGCATCCGCAACTACCGCATCCGGGCCGAGACGGCGGCGCTCAACGCGCGCATCATCCCGTGCCTGCAGGCTCTCATGGAGCGGCTGCGGGAGGTGCTGGCCCGCAAGCGCCTGACTGCGCCGCTGATGGTCGTGCGCAGCGACGGCACGCTCATGAGCATCGACCTGGCGCTGGAGCGCCCGGTCGAAACGCTGCTGTCCGGCCCGGCGGCCAGCGTGGCCGGCGCGCAGTATCTCTCCGACCTGCCCGATGCGCTGGTGATCGACATGGGCGGCACCACCTCCGATACGGCCGTTCTGCATCAGGGCGCCGTGAAGACCGACCCCGACGGCGCCACCGTCGGCCATTGGCGCACCCATGTGCAGGCCCTGGCCGTGCGCACGCTGGGGCTGGGCGGCGACAGCGAAGTGCGTCACGACCGCCACGGCCTGCACATCGGACCGCGACGGGTGTTGCCGGTCTGCCGGTTGACCGAGCGTGTGAGCCCGGAGCAGGCCGAACGACTGTGGCGTGCGCTTGAGACGCAGGGCGCGGAGTCGACCGACTTCGAACGCCACGCGGTCTACATCGCCCTGCCACAGGCCGGGCCGCCTCCGGCCGACTTGACGCCGCGCCAGCAGGCTGTGCTTGCGCTGCTGGCACACGGCCCACTCTCCGTCCATGAACTGGTGGCGGCCACCGGCTGCCTCAAACCGGTCTTTCTCGAAGTCGATCCGTTGCTGGACCGCCTGCTGGTGCAGCGCCTGGGCTTCACACCCACCGACGCCCTGCATCTGCTCGGCCGCCTGTGCCTGTGGGACGCCGCCGGCGCCCGCCGCTATGCCGCGCTGCTGGGCGCGCCGCTGGGCTGGGACGCGGACGAACTGGCGCGCCGGGTCGAGAGTCTGACGGTGCGGCGGGCCGCGCGCGAACTGCTGATGACACGGCTGAACGACCTGACCGGCTCGCGCAGCGTCGACGGCGACCATGGGTTCGTGGCGCAGGCCCTGCTGGACCGCGGCCTGGGCGAAACCCAGGATTCCCTCGGCGTGGACGTGTCGCTCGGGGTGCCGATCATCGGCATCGGGGCTCCGGCCGCCTTCTTCCTGCCGGCGGCGGCCGGTCTGCTGCATACTGAAGCGGTGATCCCGGTCGACGGTGACGTAGCCAACGCCATCGGGGCCATTACCAGCGGCGTGCTGGTCGAACGCCGTGCCGCAATCCAGCCGGACGAACAGGGCCTGTTCCACGTGCAGGGGCTGCCCGGCGCGCCGGTGTTTAAGGAGCTGGAGGCCGCCGAGGCCTTCTGCGTGCGCGCCTTGGGCGAGGTGGTGCGCGAGCTGGCCGGCCGGTCAGGCGCCGTCGACCCGGTCGTCACCACCCGTACCGAGGACCGCCTGACCGTCACGGCCGAGGGGCTGGAACTGTTCGTGGCGCGGCGGGTGATCGTCTCGGCCGCCGGCCAGCCGGTGGGCACGGCGCGCCTGGACGCGTGATCCGTCGGCAGAATCATTGACAGCAGAACCATTTTGAGATGCCAATCCAGTGTGATATTCAGGTTGAAGACATCGGCCAGGAACGGTTTAATGCCGTGGACAAGGCCGTGATGCGGTACGCGTTCGATATTCACAACACGCTGGGGCGGTTCTGCGATGAGCGGATCTACCAGGAGGCGTTGGCTCAGCGCTGTCTGGCCAGCGGGCTAAACGCTGTCCGCGAACTGCCGCTTCGAGTGGTGCACCACGGCTTCACCAAGCCCTATTTCGTGGACCTGCTCGTGGATCGGGGAGTCATTTACGAGTTAAAGGCTGTGGAGGCGCTCAACCGCAATCATGAGTAGCAACTCATCAACTACCTCCATTTTGCCGAACTTGCCTGGATGATCGTGCGCAGCCATGGTTCGGCCACGAAACATATCGTTCTATCTCTGATCGGAGTAAGCCATGCTGCAACAGGATGACCGTGGCCGCGACGCGCTGCGCGAACTCGGCGAGTGGATGGCGCTGGGCTTTTACGAGGCCGAGGCCGATGCTCTGCCCTGGCCGCAAGCCTATGGCCGGGCGTTCCGGCGGCTCTACGAGAACATGGAGATCGTGGTCTACCCGGAGCGCCTGCTCGTGCCGTGCGAGCCGCTGCCACGGGCGCGGACCATGGCCAGCCATGGCACCTGGACCGCCACCAGCCTGATCTGCGACTTCGACCACAATCGCGGTCTGCGTGTCAACCGCGACCAGGCCGCCGACCGGCAGCAGCGCTTCCCGCAACACGCCGCGTTCATCGCGGCGCTGGCCGACGACCTCGAACGCCGGCTGCCGCACTTCGGCGGCTACACCCACAGCAACCCGGACATCCGGCGCGTCGTGGGCGAGGGGTTCCTTGCCATGCGGGCCGATCTTATGCGCGAGACGGCCGCGGTGCAGCAGGAACTTGCGCAGGCAACGGCTGACGGTCCGCGGGCTCGTGAACTACTGGCGGCGCAGCACCTTCTTGCCGCGCTCGACGACTATACCGCAGGGGTGCTGGCCTTCCATGCCCGCACCCGCATGGCGCTGCAGGCCGCCGCGGACGCCGCCGAGGGCGCGCGCCGGACCAAGCTCCATCGCATCGCGACGGCCTACGCAACGGCCTTTCTCCAGCCGGCCGGGTCGTTTCTGGAGGGACTGCTGGCGGTCCATACGGTCTGGATGCTGGACGGGCATGACAGCATCGGACGCCTTGACCAAGCCTTGGGTCCGCTGTTCGAGCACGACCTGGCTACGGGTCGGCTGGATCTCGACTTTGCGCGCGAGTTGCTGGATGAGGTGTGGCAGAACTTCGAACGTTTCAATGGCTGGAATCTGCAGATTGGCGGCTACACACCCGAGGGGCAGGACGGCTGCAACCGACTGACCGTCGAATGCATCGAGGCCTGCCGGCGCAACCGGCTGCGACGTCCCAATGTCGCCTTTCGCATCACGCCCGAGACGCCCGACGAAACCGTGGCCCAAGCGGTCGGCGTGCTGGCCGACGGTTCGGGCCGGCCGGCGCTTTACAACGATGCCGGCTATGTACGGGCACTCCGGGCACTGGATCTGGGCCTGACCTTGGAGGACGCGCGTGAGGTCGGCTTTGGCGGCTGCACCGAGACCATGATCGCGGGTCTGTCAAATGTGGGCAGCCTGGATGGCGAACTCAACCTCGCCGCGTACCTGGTGCGGACCCTGCACGATGGCTATGACCCCCAACTGCGACTTCAGGCGGGTCCGCATACCGGCAAGCTGGCGGACTTCGCCGACTTCGACGCGTTCCTCGGTGCGGTCAAGCGCCAGATCACCTACGCCACGGACGAACTGGTGGTCGGGTTGCGGCAGGCCCAGGCGCGGCGATTCACGGCCGGCGACCCGAAGCTGTACCGCACCTTCTTCACGCGCGATTGCGTCAGACGCCGGAAGTCGTTCGAGGCGGGCGGCGCGCGCTACAACTGGTCGGTGATCAGCTACCAGGGCATCGCAAACCTCATTGATGGCCTGTACGCGGTGAGGCAAGCGGTCTTCGAGACGCGGCAGATTGCCCCGGCGGAGCTCCTGGCCGCGCTGGCCGACGATTTCAAGGGCCACGAAACCCTCCGGCGCCAGCTCCAGGCGTTGCCCAAGTTCGGCAACAACCATCCCGAGATCGATGCCCTGGGACGTGGCGTGATCAGCCATGCCTGGCAGGAGTTGTTGTCGCACAACACGGCCCGTGGCGGCCGTTTCCTGCCGTCCTGTATCCTCTTCACGACGTACTATCGCGCCGGACTGAACGTTGGTGCCACCCCCGATGGGCGGCGGGCCGGCGAGGTGTTGACCGATTCGGTCGGTCCGGCCCAGGGTCGCGATGTAGAGGGCCCCACGGCCATGCTCAACTCCGTGGCCGCGCTGCCGCTTGAACTGGCTGCCGGCACACCCGTGCTGAACCTGCGGCTGGGGAAGCCCTTCCTGCGATCGATGGAAGGCGTGCGTGCCACGGTCCAACTGATCCGCACCTTCTTCAGTCAGGGCGGGCTGCAGATCCAGCTCTCGGTACTGGACCGCGCGGAATTGCTGGCCGCGCAGCGGGAGCCCGAGTTGCACCGCGACCTGATCGTGCGCATCGGCGGTTACAGCGAGTACTTCACCCGCCTCGACCGCGCCCTGCAGGACAGCGTGATCGCGCGCACCGAGCATCGTTAGGTTCGAATCAGGAAAGCAGGAACTCAGGCAGCCGCGCGGCTGCGCCGCGAACACACGTTGTGGTAACTGCCCGTGGATGTTCGGATTGTCTGTCGTTCTCGTCGTCGTCCTCGGGAGTCGAGTGCGAGGACGACGACGAGGACGAGCACGATCGAGCACGCGAGTCGGCGGTCTGAGGCGGAACGGCGTTGGCGCTGCGAGGCACCCAGCCGGCCAAGCTATAGGTAAGCCGGCCGCGCGGCTGCGCTGCGAATGATCGAGGGGGTAACTTGCACGCGCCAGGCGCAAACTACAGGCCAGTGCAGGCGCGCCGGGTATTGCCACCCCAAAGGGGTGGTTGAACATAGCCCAGGGCAGCGCCCTGGGAATCGAGTTCCCAGCCGGAAACATTGCAGCCTGTAGGGCTGCTTGAATCCGAGCCAAACCCCATGTCCCGATCGCTCTTTTCCTTTCGGCGCGCACCGGTGCGACAGCGACGGTGGCCGCAGCGGTCAAACGCGAGCGGAGGTTCAAGCAGGCCTTCAGCCTGCGGGAGACGGCGCGCGTTTCCCGATGTTCGGCGACCAAGTTGTGTACGAGGACGAGGGAGCCCGACCGGCCCGCGCACCGCCGACGCTCGGTGCCCCAAGTCGGGCGGCCGTTGCACGACCGCCCCAGACGCAAGCGAGTACGCTTGCGCCACTTGGGCGTCGCCGACCGGACCGCCGGTATCAGATGTCCGGTTCGCCTCGCCATCGCCCGCCGGCGAAGCCGGCCGCAGGATTCCCGGTACGGGAATCCTCAACGCAGGAAGACCACCGTGCCCTGCGGCGGCGGCCGCAACTCGTAGGCGCCCAGGTCGACGGTGAGCACGCTGTCGTAGTTGCTGTCGACGATGCGTGCGGCCCGTTCCAGGTCCACGACGCCGATGTCGCTGGTGACGTAGCTGTTGTTGCCGAGATCCAGCAGCGGACTGCTCGTGCGCAGGCGGAAGTTGCCGGCGGCGCGGTCGACGTAGCCTGGCTCGTAGGACGTTACGTTCACGCTGCTGGCGGCATATCCGCCCGCGCCGAGCGGCGTGCTGTAGAGGTTCACGTTGCGTAGCACGAGGGGGCGGGTGCTCGATGCTTCCGGGTTCAGCAGGGCCGAGTAGCCGACCGAGCTGTTGTGCACGTACATCGGATAGGCACCGTCCTCGTTCGGCCGGAAGACGCAGGAGACGTTGTCGAACGTGCAGTTGCGAACGGTTGGCGTGGCCCGGAATCCGCCGATGACCGGTCGCGCGGCGCCGGACTGGATGTTCGCGAAGAGCGAGTTGGCGATCGTGGCCGGTTGGCGGTTGGGCGAGACGATCTGGAGCTGGTTGCCGGTGATCGTAAAATCGCGGAAGACGCACCGGTTCACGTTCAGGACCTTGTCGTAACAGAACAGCCAGCCCTGCTCCCGGTTGTCGTCGCCGACGGCCTTGATGCTTGCGAACACGCAATCGGCCACCGTCGCCGTTGCGCGCAGTTCGAACACGCCGCCGCCGCCGGTGGCGGTGGTGTTCTGCAGGTTGCGGAAAATCCCGTCGGTTAGCAGCACCGTTCCGCTGCTGGCGACGTAGAGCATGCGGCGCGTGTTAGCCACGATGTTAGTCATGGTGAGTTGCGCCAGGCGGATCGTGCCCCGGCCGCCCTCGACGTAGACGCCGGCCGTGCTGTCGTAGGCCGAGCCGTTCACGACGTTGCGAACGACGCTGTTCGAGATCGTGCCGCCCCAATAGCGGGCGCGGATCGCGGTGCCCTTGGCGTCGGTCACGATCAGGTTGCGCAGTCCGCCCGCGCCCTGCGCTCCGGGGTCCGGCCCGAGTGTGCCGAGGACGAAGGCTCCGGTCGACTGCCCGGGGTCGATGATGGACGTATCGGCATCAGTGCCGGTCGCGCCCCGCACGCCGGTCACGAAGATGCCCTCCGGAACGGTGATCGGGAAGGTTTCGGTCGAAGCCGCGTTGTAGCGGCCGGCTGCCAGGACGGCCTCCTCGCCCTTGCGCAGTTGCGGAACCGCATAGGTCAGGGTTCGCAGCGGATTGGCCTGGGTGCCAAGACCCGTGGTGTTGCTACCGGTTGGCGCCACGTGCAGCGGGCTCTGGAAGCCGATGACCTCGACGGTCAGGCTGGCCGTGCCGGTTTCGACGAAGACGAATCCCTGGTCCAGGGTGAGTTGCACAAAGTTCTGGCCCGCACCGCCGATTGCGCGGAGATAGCCTGTGGACTGCACCTGTCCGCTGACGATGCGGTTATCGCCCAGCCAGGCGAGTTGGTTGTTGCCCGTTCCGGACGGCGTGCCGGTGGCGATCGTGACGTCGACCGGCGCCGCCAGGTCCGTGCGCTCGAACCGGACAGGGTAGTCGTTCGTCGCGTTCGTCCGGATGAAGATCCGGGGTGCGAATCCCGTGAGCGTGACGCGTTTCTCGTGCAGGTACACGCCGATCTCGCCCGCAGCCACGCCGTGCGCGGTGTTGGTCTCGGTGAGGGCGATGGCGCCCAGCGTGCCGTTGGCCACCGTCAGGGGGTCGGCGGCCGAGATGGTCAGGTTGTTGGTCGTGGCTCCTGCGCCGAAGGCCAGGGGACTTGCGCCGCTCAGGTCGACGGCATACGCGACGTGCGAGGTGACGATGCCGGCCGCGGACGGCTGGATCCAGACCGGGATCGTGTTCGACGTGCCCCGGAAGAGCGCATAGACCGGTTTCGCGGCCCGGAAGCGCGCACTGGCCGGCGCGAGGAAGTTGGACTCGAAGCAGCCGATATCCGTGGTGGCCGTGCCGTTGCCATCGCCGTCGCGCAGCCGCGTGGCGCGGTCGAGATCGAGCGCGCCGATCACCGCGGCGTTGTTCCCGATGTCGACCAATGGGCTGAGAGTACGCAGCCGGAAATCCTTGGCGGCGGCACTTGCGTACCAGGGGGCATAGGACGTGACGCCGGTGCTGTTGGCGGCACTGTAGCCCGAACCGGCGGGGGTGTTGTAGATGTTGACGTTGTACAAGTAGAGATAATCGCCGAACTGGCGGTTCAAGCTGCCGCAGTCGCTCACGCTGGTGTTGTAGACGTACATGTAGTAACCGGCCTCCGAGTTGGGGCGGAAGGCGGCGGTCACATTGTTGAAGGTGCAGTTGCGCACGCGCGGCTGCGTGCGGAAACCGCCGATGGCACTGTAGGTCGTGCCGCAGTTCAGGTCGAAGAAGAGCGAGTTGCGCACCTCAACCGAGCCGCAGCGGTTGGGGCCGATCAGGCTCGTGCCGACGCCGGAGAAGGTGATGTCGCGGAATAGGCAGCGGTCCACCAGCAGCGAGGGTGCGCCCGCCAGGATGAACCCCCCCTCGTTCTGGCTCGCACCCGGCACGGTGATACTCTCGAAGCGGCTGTCGAGGAAGGAGACGGCGAAGCCACTGTTGCCAGTATTGTCGGCGTAGACGAAGTGCATGGTGCCGCTGCTCTGGCTGGGGGCCACGCTCGTGGTGAGGTTGCGGAAGGTGCAATTGGTGATGGCAACGGTGCCGACCCCGCGGAAGCTGAGGAACCGCTGGACGTTGCAGGTGACGTTCGAGAAGGTCACGCCGCTGAGGGTGATGGCGCGGCTGACATTGACGTTGTAGTAGGCTATTAGTGAGGCATTGTCCGAAGCGCCGCCATTGGCGACGTCCGTGATGGTGCAGTCCGCGATCGTGCCCTGCCAGGCCCCGGCCACGATGGCCGTTCCCTTGGCGCGTCGGATCAGCAGGTTGGCGATGCGATCGACCGATGTTCCGGCGCCGAGTGTAATGGCCCGGTTGGCATAGGCGCCGTCGAGGATCGATGCGGGGCCGGCCGTGCCGATGATCGAGACGCCCGATGGAACGGACAGCGGAAAGACCTCGCCGTTGGCGGCGTCGAAGGTCCCGGCGCCGACTTCAATCCGCGTGATGCCGCTGGTGGCCAGGGCCTTGGTGATGGACCGGTACGGGGCGCCGATGGTCCCGTTGCCGCTGATGTCGCTGCCGCTTTCGGACACCCAGTTGGTCACCGGCGCGGCGTAGGCGGCACCACCCAGCACGAAGATCGCGGCAAGGCGTGTGAAGCTCTCTTTTCTCATTCCTAACCCCCTGACCAATCGCGTTACCCGGTGACGTTGGATACTCGGAAGCTCTAACGCCGTACCAAAACACAACTTTACCCTATTATAATCGATCGTACCCCAGTCCACAACTCTGAACTCCAACGCTCCAGTTGCGCTCAGGCATGACACCAAAAGAGGCCGCACGCCTCGCCGCGTGCGGCCCCTTGGGATTACACTCCCGCAGAACCAATTGGCCAGTGATTCGGAGGGTTATAGCCGCGCCTTGGCGCGAACCCATTTTGTGCATCACCAACCGCAGGCTCTATCATGTACTAATGCACAGGCCGTGCCACTCGGCCGGGCAAGGCTGCCAGGCGTCATTTGGACCGCTATTTCGGCCGTTGAGGGCGGAAAAGCGCTTGCCGACACGCCGGATCGTGCCGGTTGCTCCGTTCGTGCGGCGCTTCGTGCGTCTCGGCTGTCTCAGATGTTTCAGCAGCGGTTCACGGCGGTTGGGCAAGCTGCCTGCGTTAAGCACCAAATCGGCTGGCGATTGCAGGCGAGCGCGCTGCAGGCTTGCCTCAGGGTCCCAATCAGTTACACTATACCTTTCGCGTTTTGTCGGTCCAGACGACGCGGTGCGAGGTCGAACAATGGTTGGTTGGCGAAAGCGAGGATCAGGGGCGCTCCGGCAGCTTGGGTGCTGGACCGGCCTGATGCTTTTGTTGGCCGGGATCGCCTCGGCGCAGACAGCCGAGATTCGGAACCCGCCGGAGTTGGAGGAGTTGGCCCGGCGGTACCGTGCCATCCTGGCCGAGATGACCGGACGCTATCGCGAGACTACGCAGCTCTTCCCCAAGCAGTACGCCGACGATCTCACGGCCCTTAAGGAGCGCCTGCAGCGCACGGGTGAACTCGAGGGCATGTTGGCTGTGGTCAAGGAGCAGCAGCGGTTCACGCTGGCGCTGCAGCAGGAACGCGATCCCTTTGAGCTGGCGCCGGAGATGCCGGTCGACGCCCTGGTGAGCAAGCCGGCCGAACTGCGGGCGCAACAGGATCTGTACCTGAAGCGACACCAGGATGCCGCCGCAACGCGTCAGAAAGAGATCGAGGAGTTGACGGCCAAGTACCTGACACGAATCGAGGCGTTGCAGCGCGAACTCACGATCAAGAACCGGATCCGCGACGCGGTCGCGGTCAAGCGCGAGCACGCCCGCATCAGCAAGGGCGTGGCGGACGACGGACTGATTGAACTGGCTGAGACCCTGATCCAGGAAAACCAGACCCTTAGCGTGCCGACGAAACCGTCGTCCCCGGCCGCGAATGTGACTTACGGCTACACCCCGAACTGGGCTCGCTGGGTTTTCGAGAAGCCCTACAACTATGCGCGCGAAGGCACGTTGATCGGTCACCCGGACATTCCCGACGAGCTTGAGGCCGACCTGGACTACCGGGCCGGACGCGGACGCATCTCCGGACGGTGCATTGTTGACCGCATGGTGGTGGATATGCGCGAGCGCGCGTGGTTCGGCAAGGCTTTGGTCTGGCGCGTGGCGGAGGCGACCAATCTGACGGCGGTCATTGAGCTCGAGTCGCGCGAACTGTCCACCGGTGCGGACTATGGCCCGCACGCCCAGTTGGTGTTGCTGGCGGACCGGACGCTGCTCAAGTCCCTGCCCGTGCCGCTGATGTCGCGCGTTGCCACCTTGCGGTTGCAGCACGACCCGTTCGCCAACCGCTGCACCCTCAGCTGGGTGCAAGGCAAGGTCAGCGAGAGCGTTGACCTTCCCGAGAAGGGCCCGTGGCGGGTTCTGCTGGGGATAACCGTGCGCAATCCCGGCGAGGAGTGCGATACCCTGATCACGCTGAAGTGACGCGCCGGATTTCCCGGAACGGAAGACCTAGAACGGCCGGCCACCGGGACCGCGGGAGCGCTGCATCTTAACTTTTGGCTCCTCAAGGCCCAAGGCGTACCATTCGTCGCCCAGTCCAGAGTTAGAGAACTGCCTGACGCGGTTGTTGGCGAGCAGGTCGCGGTTGCGCTTGATGGTCTCGTTTTCCATCTTCTCGCACGCTTTGATCAGCACGCGGTGTGCCTTCTCGGCGTCGTTGCGCTGGATCAAGCTCCAGGCCTCAAGTGCGTAGAGGATGGCCCCCTGACCATAGCGTAACCGCTTGACCTGCTTCTCGAAGAAGCGATCCATCTCCGGATCCTTGCGCATGTGCATGCGGGCCAGCTTCATGGCGGCGGTCATGGGCTCCAGAAACAGGCACTTGGGCAGCAGTCGGTCCACGGCGGTGAAATCGTGCAGTTGGTAATACAACTGCATGCGTAAGGTGTTCGTCTGGCGCGACAGCAGGGGGCTCCAGAGGTGGTAGGCCTCGAAGTCGAGCGTCTGCGCCAGGGCCTGTTCCAGGAAGACCTTCTGGTCGCGCTCCAGCTCCAGTTGCGCCTGCTTCAGGCTGCCCGGGGGGCGGGTCTGCCACTGGGCGACTTTGTGCTGCAGGCGCTTCTGGCCCGCGGCCAGGGTCGATTGCACGTTGGCCATCAGCTTCTGGACCCGCCGCCGCAGCAGCAGGCCGGCCGCCGCCTGGCTGCCCAGCACGGTCACCACGCCCCATCCGATGCTCCAGCCAACCCCACTGGCCCCGCTCAGCCCCAGAGTCAGTCCGACGCTGGTACCGAATAGGAGGCAGATAATGATCGTCAGCATGGTCGTTTTCCTTCTGTTCGAGCCTGTAGTCCCGTTGCAGCCAAAGTGAAGTGTGCATTCTAGCAGCTTGTCGGGTGTGATGCACATAGGAGTTCGCGGCCCGTTATTCGGTATTGCGCTGACCGGGCGCGGGTCGCTACCCTGAGCGTACACGTTGGGTACTGCCGCACGGATGTGTTTGCGCAGACTGGGAGAGCATAGCTATGGAGACGCTGCGCGAAGAGACCCGCACGCTGGACGTGGCCGGCACATTCGACATCTGTGTGATCGGGGGCGGCTGCACCGGCGTCTTCGCGGCCGTGGCTGCCGCCCGCCTGGGCGCTCGCGTGGCCCTGATCGAGAACCAAGGATTCTTTGGCGGTGTTGCGACGGCCGGGCTCGTGAACATTTGGCACTCGCTGCGTGACACCGCCGGTGAGATCATCACGATTGCCGGACTCACGCAGGAGGTGGTCGAGCGATTGGCTCGCCGCCGGGCCGTCACGCTCGGACCGCCCACCGTCTGGTGCGGGTCCTTCTTCCTGAACACCGAGATGCTGAAGCTCGAGCTCGACGATCTGGTTACTGAGGCTGGCGTGCGGCCGTTCCTGCATGCGCGCTTCTGTGCCCCCCTGTTGCAGGAGGGCCGCCCCGTGGCTGCGATCATCGAGGACAAGAGCGGCCGGCGGGCGATTCGCGCGAGCTACTTCGTCGACGCCTCCGGCGACGGCGACCTGGCTCACCGCGCCGGCTTCGCCTGCTACACCCGTCCGAACATTCAGCCGCCCACGGTTTGTGCCATCCTGCGCGGATTGAACGAGATCCAGGCCCGTCACCCCGACTTCCGTATCGAGCAGGAGGTCTTTGATCCGAAGTATCCCCAGGCCTTGCGACACGGCTTCCTGTGGTCCTCGAATGTGCCCGGCGCGCGCGACGAGCGGTTGGTGGTCGGTTCGCGGGTCTTCGGCGTCGACTGCTCGGACGCCGACCAGTTGACGCAGGCCGAACTCGAAGGTCGCCGACAGGTGCGCGCCATCTGTGACATCGTGCAGCAGCGCATCGACGCACCCGACTTCATCCCGCTCGTCAGCGTGGCGCCGCAGATCGGCATCCGCGACTCGCGGCATGTCTGCTGTTTGCACCAGGTGACGGAGACCGAGTTGCTGGGCGGGCACCGCTTCGCGGATGCGATCGCCAACGGCGTCTATCCTGTCGACGTGCACCACAACGACCGGCCGGGCATCACGCTGCGGTTTCTCAACGGCAAGTCGGCCTACGCCGGTCCCGGCGTCTACGAGGAGAGTCGGTGGCTGCCGGAGGGCCAGACGCCGGCCACGTTCTACCAGATTCCCTACCGGGCGCTGGTGCCCTGCAACGCCCGTAACGTCCTGGTGGCCGGCCGGATCATCGATGCCGACGCCGGGGCCTTCGGGGCGGTGCGGGTGATGGTCAACTGCAACCAGATGGGCGAGGCGGCCGGCACGGCCTGCGTGCTGGCGCTGCAGTCGGGCGGCTCGGTCGCGGAGGTGGACCCCGCGGCGTTACGTCAGACCCTGGCCAAACAGGGCGCCGCGGTGATCTAGATTTCGCGTTCGTCCATAACTTCAAATCGCCGCGAGGGCTGACTCGACAATTCTGACGAACATCGATCATTGAACATCGAACGTCCAACGCTGAATGCAATCCCCCCGAGTCGATGTTCGATGTTGGACGTTCAGAATCCTGTCCAAGTGAGGCTCTTGCAGAACCCCTGCACGAGCCGGGAAACAGGGTTTAGGGTGTCAGGGTTCAGGCGGGAATCTCACACTGAACCCCGAACCCTGAACCCTCGGCTTGCACAAACCAGAGGTTTTGCAGGCGCATCTACTAAACGAGTTCAGGGCCCGTTCCAGGCCTGGCGGGCCGCATAGGCCGCCAGGGCACAGGCGCTGACCACGTTGAGCGAGTTCTTGCGACCGTGAAGAGGTATTCGGACCGTCGCATCGGCCTGCTGCAGCGTCTGCGGGTCCAGGCCGAAGCGTTCGTTGCCCAGCAGCAGGCCGCACGGAAAGCGCCAGAGGTGCTCGCCGAGCGCCACGGCGGTGCGCGTGGTTTCGAGCGCCACCACCGTCGCGCCGGCCGCGTGCAGGGCCGCGACGGCGTCTGCGACCCGTTCGAAGGCGCGCCAGGGAACCAGGCGCTCCGCGCCCATGGCGGCGGCGGCGACCTGCGGGTGGCTGGGCGGCGCGGTGTAGCCGCAGGTCCAGACCGCCGCGGCGCCGAAGCACTCGGCCGTGCGCAGGATGCCGCCCAGATTGAAGGCCGAGCGCAGGCAGTCCACCACCAGCGTCAGCGCCATCGGCGGTGCCAGTTCTCCCAAGTCCGTGCGGTCGTGTTCGAGCAGGTCGACATCCGTCACGCGGCGGCGCGCGTTGGCGCGTTCGACCGGCACGCGCAAGGTCCAGAGCTGTGGCAGGTCCATCTCGGGCCGCAGCAGTTCCGCCAGCCGTGCCAGGTGCGGCACGTGAGTCTGCGCGGA
Source organism: uncultured Lentisphaerales bacterium (assembly GCA_964652365.1). GTDB lineage: Bacteria > Verrucomicrobiota > Kiritimatiellia > RFP12 > CAZZCT01 > CAZZCT01. The sequence goes on along the minus strand of CAZZCT010000106.1, from coordinate 230 downwards.
CAGCCAGATCCGGCAGTCGAGAATCGCGCGCTGGCGCGCGACCGGATCGGGCCACACGCGCTCAATGGCGCCGATCCGGCGATCGGCGTCTTCCCAGGCGGCGTTCTCGGGTGTCTGACCGGCCATGCCGGTGACAGCATGCACCAGCTCGGCGTCGGGATCAAGCCCGAGGTTCAGCCCCTAAACTGCGAGAGTTGATGAGCGAGGGGGAGCGGAAGGCCCCCGCAGAC
>CAZZCT010000105.1:0-17108 GCA_964652365.1 uncultured Lentisphaerales bacterium | reverse complement strand
CGTCGCGCAGACGCCCCTGCCAAACCTGGCACATCTTGCTGTCTGGCTGCAACTTGCGCTTGCCTTTGTGAAAGACGGCATAGCGTCGGCAGGTCTCGTCGGGCGAAGGCGGATCGGCCGGCGACTGTACCAGCAGGTGGAAGTGGTTCGACATGACCTGATAGGCCACGATCCGGACCGCGTAGAAGTCGGCCACGCGGTTCAGGATGCGGACGAACTGCTCCTTCTCGGCGTCGCCGAAGGGGCGGTCGTCGGACGTACCGACGGCCCGGTTGTAGCAGTGGTGCCAAGTGTCGCTGTAGTCTGGCTTCAGGCGTGGGTGGCGCATGATCTCCTCCCTGGTTGGTGATGCGCACAGCGTGCGATCTCACCTACATGAAGGATTCAGCCAGGCCAGATTCCTCCCCCGGCGAAAATTTCTTTCTTCTGTTTGCCTGTCCCCAGTTCCTGGACAGACACGGCGCAGGACCATTTGGAGGCCATCTACACCTACATCGCGCAGAACTCGCCAGAGTACGCTTTGCGCATGGTTGACCGCCTGACGCGGCGTTCGCAACAGATTGCCGATGCGCCCCTCTCTGGTCGTCAGGTGCCGGAATACGACATGGACCAGATCCGAGAGATGATTGAGGGACCGTACCGCATTATCTACCACATCAAACCCGATCAAATCGACGTCATCGCGGTAATCCACAACCAAACAGAGGGCGATCGGTCCTGTCCAGTCACAGCCGCCGCGTGATGGCCGCCTGGTGTACCGCCAGCCCGACCACGGCCAGCAGGGCCAGCGGCGTGGCCAGCGACTGCAGGCCGGCCGCCGCGCGCGCCGGATCCTGCCGCGCGCCCCACTCGCCCGAGACGCAGGCGTGCAGGTCGGATTCGGCGGCCCCCAGGAAGCTGACCGCGAAAACGGCGGCCGCATCGGCCCCCAGTTCAGCCTGCCAGAGGCCGAGCTCGTCGGGCACGAACTGGGCCGTCCCCGCCTTCACCGGCACGTCGCGCGAGGTTCCTGCAGGGGTGCGCAGCCGCAGGCGGCTCGCGCCGTCCGCGGATGGGGCCTGCACTCGCACCGGCTGACCAAGCCGCAGGTTCGGCTGGGTCGGCCCGGGCAGGGCCTCGCCGCGCAGGCGCAGGATGTTCCAGACCAGCGTAGGCCAGGCGGCGGTGCGGTGCAGGTTGGCCGCCGCCGGGTTGAACTGCAGGTGAAATGCGCGCACGCCATCCGGCCGCGATTGACAGCTGAAGAGCGTCCGGGCGCCGGTGTCGACCAGCGATTCGCCGGGCAGCCGCACGTCGTCGGCCGCGCCCCACACAATCCCGTCGGCGGACAGGCCCTCAACCGCGGGATGCAGCGGGTGCACCAGGTAGGGGCCTGCCAGCGCCACTGCATTGGTCGCATGCCACAGGTGCAGCGACCACGGCGGCTGGCCGGATCGGCCGGGTGCGCGCGTCGGCAGCGCGCGCGCGTCGGTCACGAGCAGGTCGGGATCGGCCGCGACCAAGGTAGCCAGGCCGCTGGCCTGAACCGCACGGTTGATCCAGGGGCTGAGCGTGGGCTCGCTCACGGCGAGCTGCACCCGCACCCGGGCTCGCCTCACCGGTGCGAGCATGGCCTGATCATCGAGGGTCAGCGCGTCACCCGTCGGCAGGCTCAGCGTCACCGTTGCCTCGGGGGGGACTTCCAGGCGCAGCTGTGCGGTGCCGTCGGGGCCGAACGCCACGCGCTGCGAGGCGCGTTCGCGGCCCGTCTGGACGGTTACCGCGATGGTCTCTTCGTCGCTGCCATACCGCATGATCTCGAACAGGCAGCGGTCGGTGGCTGTTGGGCCGGGCGCGCGCGCGGCTTGGACGATGGCGAGATTGGCGGCAGGCTGCCCGCAGGCCACCCAGTGCACGCGCGGGTCGTCCAGTGCGGCCGGCGGCGGGTGGTCGGTCAGCACCAGCACGCGGTCCGAGGCGCCCCCCTGTGTCCCGGCCAAGGCGAGCGCGGCCGCCAGGTCGCAATCCGGGCGTTGCGGCCGCCACGCAGCCAGCGCCCGTGCCAGCGGGGCCTCCGTCGCGGTGGAAACCTCGCCGGCCAATATGAACCGGATTCGGGCCGGTCGGGTGCGCCGGACCACCTCGCGCAGGGTTTGGATGGCGCGCGTGTGGGCGGTTTCGCCGGCGGCATCGCGGGCCGTCATCGAGGCCGAGTCGTCCAGCACGACCGTCAGTCCCGGGCGCTGGCCGGTGCGGCAGGCCGGGCCGGCCGCGGCCAGGGTCAGCAGCGTCAGGATGGCCAGCTCCAGCAGGAAGATCGGCGGCAGCCGCGTTCGGCGTAACACCTGGCTGCCCGCGCACGGCAACGCTGCGTGCTGCCAGAGCATCAGACTCGAGACCGGGCGGTGGCGGAAGCGGTTGCGCAGGGCGTAGATGACCCACAGCAGCGGCAGCGCGACCAGTCCCGCGAGGGCGAAGAGATGTGCGATGAAGGGCATGCTGAATGTTGGAATCATAGCGCGCGGCGGCTCACGTCGCGCCCAGAATCTGCAGCTGTTCGAGTGCCGGCAGGCGCCACGTGGCCACGAACGGCTCGGCCGGCACCACGACCAGGCGCGCGCCGACGCGACGACAGGCCCGGCTCCAATTCTCCTGATGGACGGCCAGCGCCTGGCCGTAGCGGACGCAGACGGCCGCATCGACGACCAGTTCGAGCTCGCCGCGCGACTCGACATCTGCCAGGCGCAACGCGCCCTGGTTCGTCGGCACGGCCTCTTCCTCTGCCAGCAGTTGGATGACGGTCAGCGACGCGGCCCGATCCGCCAGGGCCTGGACAAAGGGCTCCGGGTCATCCGGCCAGATCAGGTCGCTGATGAAGATCCGCATGCTGTTGCGATGGCAGGCCGGCGCCAGGACAGTCCAGGCCGCGGCCGGGTGGTGCGGAGCGTCGTAGCGCGGGCACTCCCAGGCGACCGGCGGAAGACGGTCGGCCGCCAGGCGTTCGAAGCCGCGCCGGCTGATCCAGGTGCTGCAGCCGCACGCGCTGTTGCCGGCCGCGGTAGCCAGCAGGGCCGTCAGGGCGGTTGCGGCCTGGCCCTTGGCCGTGCCCGGCAGGGCCATCGATGGTGTCCCGTCGAGCAGCAGGTCGAGCTGCGGCGTCACCTCCTCGCGGAAGCGCTTGACCACCTGGCGGTCGCTGCGTGCGTAGACGCTCCAGTCGAGGTGGCGCAGATCGTCGCCCGGGTCGTACTCGCGATAGTCCTTGAAATCGACCGATGGCCCGGCCAGCGGGCTGGCGACGCGGCCGCCGGTCCCGCGCAACGTCTCGCGCGGCGGCAACAAGCGGTAACGCGCGCCAGCGTGTACGCCGGCGCACAGCGCCTGTCGCGAGTGTGTGTCTTCGCCGGGATGCACGTCAGTCGAAGGAAGGGTGGGAGTCCTCTGCGAGGCAGGCCACGAACGCGGCGCTGCGATGAGTTCGAGTGTATACGGCACGTGTTCCGCCGTCGATCATCAACTGAGCGCCTACGAGGTCCTCGTGCCGCCGGTAGGGACCGTCATGTTCGTGCGCTGAGCGTGCCGTCGCGGTCCGGGTGGAAGCGGTGCCAGCCCTCGGCCAGGGCCGGGGCGTTGAGCAACGCGGCGGCCAGGGCCCAGAGGCCGGCGAAGAGCAGGTGTGGGGCGCGGTGGTGATCGTCGGCCAGGGCGGCAAACGGATTGCCAAGCTGCCACGCGCCGACGTCGCTGGCCGTGATCCGGTTGGTCATCAGGCCGACCAGCAGCGGCAGCGCGGCGCCGATGGCCAGCAGCATCACGGCCACCACCCAGGCCCACCGGACCGGCACCCAGCGGTGGACAAACAACCGCCAGAGCAGCCGGGCCGTGAGGGCGTAGGCCAGGCTGTAGGCGAAGACGTGGGCCATGGCGTCGCGGGTGCGCCCCAGGTCGGTCAAGGCCGTCGCGGGCAGCGCCGCGAACGACGTCAACGTCGCGAGGCCGATTCCGGCAGACCAGAGCAGGGCGCCGGCAAAGCCGTTGTAGAAGGGGAGGCAGAGCAGCCGGCGCGGCCAGGACCGTGGAATCGCGGGGTGGACGCGGCGGCTGTAATCGGGCGCCCCGCCGACTGCCGCCAGCACGCCCGCCGAAGCCAGCACCATGGCCGGTATAAACCACGCCAGCAGGAGTTCCGGATCGTGCCGGACCCAGGCCAGGCCCGCCAGGACAAGACCCCAGAGCAGCCAGAGGTAGGTCAGCGTCAGGCGCAGCGGCAGCGCCCGGTTGGCGCTGGGCGGGCTCAGGCAGAAGACCGCGAAGGTGTGCAGCATCACGGCCGGCACCACCATCGCGCCGACGAACAGCGCCGCGTCGCCCAGAAACTCGGGGTCGCGCACATCGACGCCGCTGCGGACCACCTCGAAGACGCCGCTGATCGTGAAGCCGAACACGCCGAACAGGGCGTTGATCAGCATCAGCGCCATCAGGATGCGGAAGACGCGGCTGAGCGGCAACAGCGCGAGCAGGATCACGCCTTGCAGCAACAGCCCCGCGATCGCCAGCAGCATCACCAGCGACACCAGCGCCGAGGCGGCATCGATGCCGCGCAAGGCCGTCGCGAGCAGCAGGAACGGCGCGGCCGCCGCCACCATCAGGCCGGTGATGGCACCGCCGGCCAGCAGCTTGCCGCGCACGATCGCGCCGGGCTTGATCGTGGCCACGAACTGCAGGTCCAACTGGTCGCCCCAGCGCTCGGCTCCCAGGCGGAGCCCGGTGTAGCCGGGCACGAACAGGACGCACACCACGGCCAGGATCACGAAGATCGTGTGGAACAGGGCCTTCCCGACCTCGAAAATCGCGCCGGGGTTGGTTTGGGCGTCGACCGTGTGCGTGGCAAGCACGATCGCCGTGGCCACCAGCGCCACCAGCAGGAACAGCAGCAATCCGCCGGTGACGAAGCGGCTGCGGACCGCCTGGCGCAGCTCTTTGATGACGATCGGGTTCACGCCAGTTCTCCGTTGGTGGCCCGCAGGAAGACGTCCTCGAGGTCGGCCTGCACGCGGCGGAATTCGACAATCCGGTGGCCGGCGCTGACGAGGCGCGCGAGCAGGCTGCAGGCGTGCTCCTCGCCGCCTGCGAGATCCACGTGGAACTCCGCGCCAGACACCCGGACGGCCTGCACGCCGGGCGTTTCCAGCAGTGCATGCTGCAGGTGCGACGCGGGCGTGCCGAGCGCCCGCACGGCCACAGTCTGGATCTGGCGGTCGCCATGCAACAGATCGGCGAGCCGGCCGGTCTGCCGGATCCGGCCCTGCTCAATGATCACGACGCCGTTGCAGATCTCGGCCAGCTCCGTCAGGATGTGCGAACTGATCAGAACGGCCTTGCCGGCCGCGCCCAGGGCCAGGATCAGTTCGCGCAGCTCGATGCGGGCGCGCGGGTCGAGACCCGCGGCCGGCTCGTCCATGATCAGCACGGACGGGTCGTGGATCAGGGCGCGCGCCAGGCTGACGCGCTGCTTCATGCCCTTGGAGAGGGCTCGCAGAAGCTTCTCCCGCAGGGGCGCCAGGCCCGTGAAGGCCTCCACCCGTTCGACGGCCTCCACGCGCCGCGGCCCGTGCAGGCCGAACGCGCGCGCGAAGAAGTCCAGATACTCATGGACCGTCATGTCGGCGTGGGCCGGCAGCGAATCGGGCATGTAGCCCACCCGGCGGCGCGCCTCTTCGGGGTAGTCCAACACCGAGATGCCGTCGATGCGGGCGTCGCCGGCGGTCGGCTCGTCGAGGGTCGCCAGGATGCGCAGGGTGGTGGTCTTGCCGGCGCCGTTGGGGCCGACGAAGCCGAAGACCTGGCCGGCATCCAGCGCGAACGTAATGTCGTCCACGGCCCGGGTGCGGCCGAAGTAGCGTTTCAGGTTGAGGACTTCGACTTGCATGGCTCATTCACCTTGTCGGGGTCACTGCGGACTCGGACTGGGTCTGGTGCGGTGTCACTCGGGACTCTGCGCCCCCTGCGCCGGGAGCGTGTAGGTGCCGAGAACGACGCTGCGGGCCTGGCGCGTAACGCGGCGCGTGAGCAGGGGATCGGCAAAGGGGGCGCTGGCGAGCACGGCCAGGTAACGGTTGGGATCCAGGAACGGCGGACTGGACGGGAGATCGAGCCAGCCCCGCGCGAAGTCCAGCAACTCGAAGGGCGTGACCGGCCGGAACAGCGGCAACGAGGCGGAAGTGCCTCCGGCCTCGGCCTCCGTTGCGGTCGGCAGTTCGCGCCGTTCGCCGGCGGCCAGCGCGTTGCAGACGTAGCGCCGGCCGGACGTGTCGGTCACCAGCAGCCAGACGATGTCCGCGCCGAGGGCGTTGACCACCTCCAGGCGGTTCGGGCCAAGGCCTCGGATCTCCAGGCGTTCGCGGCGGGTCTCGGGGATGCGGAATCCCAGGTAGGCGGGGATGCGCGGCTGCACCCAGCCGGTGGTCAGGTGCTGGCCGCGGCTCCAGTCGATTTCGCGCGGCAGATCGTCCCCCCATGAGCGCGGGTGCACCGGCGTGAGTTCGACCTCCGCGCCGGCCTGGAAACCGGCGCGGGGCACGAACGGGCAGTAGACGCCGCTGATGCCGAAGGTTGTCGCCTGGCGGGCATCCTGGTCGAGCAGGGTCAGGCAGTCGGTGCGAATGCGCACGTCGCGTCCCTCGGACAGGAAGGTGTAGACCAGCACCAGCAGGCAGGCGGCGGCCGACAGCACGGGTAGCACGACAAACAGGCGGATACGCTGGTTGCGACGCGCCAGCACGATCAGCGTGACCGGACCGGCCACTACGGCGAAGAGCAGCAGCAGCGCGAAGATGCCGCTGACCGGCACGCTCAGGCGCTCGATCACCGGCAGCGTGCGGTGCAGGTCGCCCAGGCTCCGGTCGCGGGCCCACGCGGTGGCCGCGCCGGCCCAGACGGTTCGGAGGGCCTCGACGCTGGATGCGAGCCACAGGGCCGGATCGCCATCCCCCATGGCCAGCAGCGACCCAAAATGCAGCCGCCGCTGCACCAGCCCGGCTGCCAGCGGGACGTCGGGTGTGGCGCCTGTCGGGAGATTCGCGGGAAAGCCGCCCAGATAGAGCAGCGTGCCGCCCGCCCGCACGTACTGCAGCAGGGCATCCTGCAGCGCGGCCGGCAGGGGCAGCCACTCGTCGCGTTCGAGCACGACGCCTTCGAAGGCGCTATAGGCCAGCCACTCGGGCAGCCACTCGGCCGGGGCCGCCTCCGCCCGCGTGAGGTGGTGTTCGGTTACGAGCGGTCGGGGATGGACCGCATGGCTTGAATAGGGTGGCGGCGTCAGGACCGACACGGCCGCAGTCGTACCCGTGGCGGCGGGCCGGCTGCCGGCAACCGCATCGAGCCGGTCCTTGAGCGCGTCGCGTCGGACCGATCGGCTGGTCAACAGCGCGATCCGCTCGCGTCCGGAGCCATAATCGGACTCGAAGGAAGGCAGCCGGACCGCGAGTTTCCGCGGCGATTGCCCGTCGACGCGCACCTCCAAATTGTTGACATACGCCCGCACCGGCGGCAGGGGCAGGGTCACGCGCGCCTCACTCCCCGGCTCCAGTTCGAGCGTGCGCGCGATGCGGCGCAGCCCGAAGCCGCTGGTGGCGTACATCTCGAGCGACAGGGTGATGCGCCGCCGGTTCGCGGGCGAGAGATTCCGCACACTAATGGGCTGCACGTAGTAGCCGTGCGACCAGGCCTCGGGCATCGGAGGGCTGTCGAGGGTCACCCGCACGTCGCCAAACGTCTCCGCACTGGCGGCGCCGGCCAGGGCCAGGAACACCAACAGGGCCAAGCCGGCTGGAGCAAGCCGGCCCGGGCGCGGCCCCGAAGGCCGTCGCGCCGGTGCGTCGCATCCGGAACCGAAGGACCGTGCATCGGGCCTAACCTGTTGCATGTCTTCCCGTCTCCAATCTCAGCGCAGGGACGCCGCACCGGCGAGCGTGATGTCGGGTGGCAATCCCAGTTGGGCGGCGTCGAGGGTGGTCAACAGCTCGTCGATCAGTGCAAAGGTCGTCACGCCGTCGAAGCGCGCGCGGTAGTTCAGCAGCACCCGGTGGTTGAGCACCGGCTTGGCCATCTGGCGCACGTCGTCGAAGCCGACCGTCGGGCGTCCGGCGAGCAGGGCACCGGCCCGCGCGGCTTCAGCCAGGGCGATGGCCGCGCGCGGCGAGGCGCCGTAGGAGACGTAGTTGCGCACGGTCGCGGTGGCCTCGCCGGCATCGGGGTGGGTGGCCGCCACCAGCCGGGCGATGAAGCTCGCGACCGCCTCTGGCAGCACGATGCGGTCGACCGCTGCGAACAGGCCCTGAAGCTCGGCCGGCGAGACCTGCAGCTCCGGGTCAGGCGCCACGCCGTGCCGGCGCGTGGTGATGATGCGCTGCAGCGTGGCGGCGTCGACCCCCTTGACGATCACCCGGAACAGGAATCGGTCGAGCTGGGCCTCGGGCAGCGGATAGGTGCCCTCCAGTTCGATTGGATTCTGGCTGGCCAGCACGAAGAACGGCTCGGGCAGGGGGCGGGTGGTGCCCAGCAGCGTGACGCGGTGCTCCTGCATGGTCTCCAGCATGGCGGATTGGGTCTTGGGCGAGGCCCGGTTGATCTCGTCGGCCAGCAGCAGGTTGCAGAAGACCGGTCCCGGACGGAAAACCATCTCGCGGTGTCCGTCGCCGCGATCTTCGAGAATGTGGACTCCCAGGATGTCGCCGGGCATCAGGTCGGGCGTGAACTGGACGCGCTTGAACGCGAGTTGCAGGATGCTGCCGAGGGTCTTGACCAGTTCGGTCTTGCCGAGTCCCGGCACCCCTTCGAGCAGCAGGTGGCCGCGGGCCAGGATCCCGGCCAGCACCTGGCGGTGCAGGTCGCTCCGCCCCAGCAACACCCGGTCGAGGGCCTGCAGGATACGGTTGGCCAGCGCGGTGGCAGGCTGGAGTTCTTCGGGGGATGCGACGGCTTCCATGCGGGTTCCTTTGGGGCGCGGGATACACCCGCGGGGGGCGTTTGCTCAGGGCGGCGGCTCCGGTTGCAGATAGGCCTGCACCGCGGCGCGGTGGCGCGGCAGCACCGTCGCCAGCCGGGCCGCGCCGCCGCCGGCCTGAGCGCCCGCCAGCGTGCCAGCCACGGCGGCGGTGCCGGCCGGCTCCACCTCCGGAGCGGTGGCAGAGGTTCCCAGCCGGACGCTGCTGCCGTCCGCAGCCAATGCCGCCGAGGCCAGCGCCTGGTCCCGGAAGCGCACGCCGGCCTCGGGGCTCTCTGCGCCAAGCGTCAGGGGCGCATCGCCCCGACCGCGCGAAACGCCACCCCGCCCGGGTTGCCCGAGCAGGCACTCGGCCAGGGCCGATCCGGGGTTCTGGCCCAGGCAGGCAGCGAGCGCGGCGGCGGCGCAGGCGGCGCCATTGGTGCACAGCCCCATGGCGCCCTGGCAGGCCTGGCGGGCCAGCGCCCCCGACTCGCACAGACGGCGAAGTGCGGCCGCCTGTTCGGCCGACAGCGACTGCAGGGCCTGGGCGAGCTGGCGCAGTTGTTCGGGCGTCAGTCGCGCATCCGCCAGGGCGGCGCGCAGTTCGGGTGAGAGCCGCGCTTCCAGTTGTTCGGCCTGCGGCAGGCTGGCGAGTTGCGCGGCCAGCTCCTGGACGGCTTCGTCGAGGCGGTTGGAGTCGGCCTGGCCGGCAGCTTCGGCCAGGGCCGCGCTCAGGGCCGAAGCCGCCAACGTGGCTTCCGCGCCGGTCGTGGCCTGCCGCAGCGCCTCTTCGGCCTGGCGGTCGAGCCCGTCGCGCAGGTGGTCGAGCGCGGCCAACGTGCGGGTCGGGTCGGTGCCGCTGGCGTCGGCGTCGAGTTGGGCCAGCTGGCGGTGCAGGGCGTCGGCGGTCTCGACGGGCAGGAGTTCCGAGGCTCGCAGGGTTTCGATGGTGTTCGAGATGGCCTGTGTAGCGGGCGCAAGGTTGAGGGGCCGGGCCGTGGTGCGGACCACCAGCCGTTGCGGGACGGCCAACACACCGAGCGTGAACAGGACGGTGGCGCAGAGGCCCAGCCAGACACGCGGCGCATGCCAACGGACATCCGGTAAGAGGGGCGGCGGCTGCGTCGGCAACCAGGCTTCCGAGCCGGGATGGCGATGGCTCAGGAGCAGACCGCCGGCGCGGTTCAGGTCATCCAGGGCTGCCAGCAGCGCGGCTGAACTCGGACGTCGTGGCCACATCCGCCCGGCCGCCGCCAGCGCGACCGTCGGAACCAGCAGTCCGTACACCAGCAGTTCCCGCGGGGTGGCGAGACCCGCCACGCGCGCCGCCAGCGCCAGCAGACCCCATGCAAGGCAGCCGACGGCTGCCCCCGCGACTGCGCCGCGCAGCAGAAACCGCGCGCCGATGCGGCGGCGTAACCGCGCCACGCGGTGTTCGAGGCCGGCGGGGTTCATCAAGTCCCTTTGCGTTTCGGATCGGGATGGCTGGGTGCACGCTGGAAGCCCTGCCGCGTGGGCGCAGTCGTCTACCCAGCCATGCACCCCAGACTCTACCAGTCCTTGCGGGTGCTGGCAACGCCCCGAACTGCCGAGCCTCGCGCCTTCGATCTCCCTGTTCTGCGAGAGTTGCCGCGAAGCCTGCCGCAGTTTCGTGCGCTTGACCCTGCGCTGGCGGCTCGGCAGGAGCCTCGCCCTCCCGGAGCCCAGGTCCATGCGCTGGTGAGGTCAGGGGCGGGAGGGCGAACGTCCTCGTGAGCCGTGATTGCATGGGCCTGCGCACGTCGGGGCGGCAGATTCGACGGCAACTCTCGCAGTTTGAGGCGATCTGTCCGCGTCTGTTCAGCCTGCTTCGATCTGTGCTAGAATGGGCACTGATGCGCACAAACCGCCGAGAGTTCCTGCGTCTGGCCGGCGCGGCTGCCGCGTTGGCAGCGGCGCCCGGCGTGGCGCGGGCCGCGGCCGGCCAGCGTCTGCGGCGGTGTGTGATCCTCGGCCTGGACGGCATGGACCCCACGCTGGTTGAGGAGCTCGCTGCGGCCGGGCGCCTGCCGAATCTGGCGCGACTCCTGGCCGCCGGGTACTTCCGTCGGCTGGGCACCAGCGATCCGCCGCAAAGCCCCGTCGCCTGGTCCAACTTCGTCTCCGGAACCAACCCCGGCGGACACGGGATCTTCGACTTCATCGCGCGTGAGGCGGCCACCCGCACGCCCTATCTCTCGACCTCCCGCGCCGCGGAGGCGACGCGCGCCATGCGCGTCGGGCGCTGGACCTTCCCCCTGGCCGGCGGCCAACTTGAGAACCTGCGCCAGGGACCGGCCTTGTGGGACGCGCTCGAGCGCCGCGGCGTGCCCTGCACGGTCCTGCGGATGCCGGCCAACTTTCCTCCCGCTCCGCCCGCCACGCGCGCCCTCTCCGGGCTCGGTACGCCGGACGTCCATGGCGCCTACGGCATCTTCAGTTTTCACACCGACCGGGTGGGCGAGCGCACCCGTCCGGTGGCCGGCGGCCACATTGAGCGCGTGCGCGTGGAGGACCACCGCGTGGCCTGCGTGTTGCGCGGTCCCGGCAACCCCTTCGAGCCGGAACACCCGCGGGTCGATCTGCCCTTCGAGGTGTGGGTGGATCCCGACGCCCCGGCCGCCCGGGTGCGCATCCAGCGGCACGATTTCATCCTGCGCGAGGGCGAGTGGAGCGGCTGGATCGACCTGGACTTCAACTTCGTCCCCGGCCTGGCCGACGCCAGCGGCATCTGCCGGTTCTTCCTCCGGCACGCCCGCGACGCATTCGAGCTCTACATCACGCCGGTCAACATCGACCCGGCCGACCCGGTCCTGCCCATCTCGTCGCCCGCCGGCTATTCCGCCGACCTGACGCGCCGCATGGGCCGCTTCTATACCCAAGGTATGGCGGAGGATACTTCCGGTCTCTCGTCCGGCGTGCTGACCGACGCCCAGTTCCGCGACCAGGCCCTGTTCGTGCACCACGAGAGCGAACGGATGCTCGACACCGAATTCACGCGTTTCCGCGAGGGGCTCTTTTTCGCCTACTTCTCGACGCTCGATCAGAACTCGCACGCCTTCTGGCGCGCGCGCGACCCGCGCCATCCGCTCTACACGCCGGAACTGGCCGCCGCGCACGGCGACTACCTGCCCGGGCTGTACGTGGCGATGGACCGCATCGTCGGCCGGATCCTGGCGGCCTGCGGGCCCGACACGCTCTTCCTGGCGCTGTCCGACCACGGGTTCGGCTCCTTCCGGCGGCAGTTCAACCTCAACACCTGGCTGCTCGGGAATGGCTACGCGGCCCTGAAGCCGGGCGGCACGGACGGCGCGGCCGACTACTTTGCAGACACCGTCTGGGGCGACACGCGCGCCTACGGTCTCGGCATCAACAGCCTCTACCTCAACGTGCGCGACCGCGATCGCGAAGGCTGCGTGGCCGCAGGAGCGGCGTTTGAAACGCTGCGCCGTGAGTTGGCCGCGCGCCTCGAGGCCTGGGTTGATCCCGCCACCGGCGAGCATCCGATCCGCCGGGTCTACCGTCCCGACGAGATCTACACCGGGCCCTGCACCGGCCAGGCGCCGGACCTGATCGTCGGCTATAACGAGGGCTATCGCGCCGCCTGGGACACGATTCTCGGCAAGTACCCGCGGGAGATCTGCCTCGATAACCGCGATACGTGGAGCGGCGACCACTGCATCGACAGCGCCTTCATGTCCGGCGTGCTGTTCAGCAACCGGCCGATCGCGGCGGCGCATCCGACCCTGAGCGACCTGGCGCCCAGCATCCTGACGGCCTTCGGTGTGCCGGTCCCGACCGGCATGACGGGACGGAGCATCTGGGCATGACCGCGCTGCCCGTCCAACTCCCGCTGGCCTACATCGGTCCCGGTGCCGGCTTTGCCGTGGTCGGTTCGTTCCTGATCCTCTTTGCCGCACTCGGGCTGGCGCTGCTCACGCTCTTGAGCCTGCCGCTGCGACTGGTGGTCAGCCTGTTCCGGCGGCCTCCGCGCGGCGTCTTCCGGCGCTGCATCATCGTGGGGCTCGACGGCATGGATCCGCGGCGCTCCGAGCGGCTGATGGACGCCGGCCGCCTGCCCAACCTGGCGCGCCTGCGCGCCGAAGGGTATTTCGCGCGCCTGGGCAGCACCTGTCCGCCGATGTCGCCCGTGGCCTGGTCTACCTTTGCCACCGGCGTCAACCCGGGCAAGCACAGCATCTTCGACTTCCTCACGCGCAACCCGCAGACCTACCTGCCCGAGCTCTCCTCCGCGCGGATCACGGGCGGCGTTCATCCCGAGACCCGGCTCCTGCGTCGCAGCCGGCCGTTCTGGGTGCTGCTCGGCGAACGGGGCGTGTCGAGCACGATCCTGCGCATGCCCATCACCTTCCCGCCCGAGCGCTTTCGCGGGCTGTGCCTCGCGGCCATGTGCACGCCCGACCTGCGCGGCACACAGGGCGAGTTCACCCTCTTCCAGTCTGATGCGCCCGCCGGCGCCACCACCGGCGGGCGGCGCGTCCGGGTGCAGCCGGCCCGCGCGCGTCACGGCTGGCGCGTGGACGCCCGGTTGCCCGGTCCGACGCAGGACGGTCGCGAGGCCAGCGTGCCCCTGACGGTCACCTGGCAGGATGGCGCCGCCGCGGCGCGCCTCGCGCTGCCGGGCCGCCGTCTGGCCCTGACTCCGGGGCAATACACACCGTGGGTCGCTCTTAAGTTCCGCGTCGGCCGCCGCCGCGTCCACGGGCTCTGTCGTTTTCTGCTGGTGGGCACCTCGCCGGCGTTTCGCCTGTACGTGACGCCGCTGAACATCGATCCCGAACACCCGGCCCTGCCGATCGCCCACCCGCCGGTCTTCAGCGTCTACCTCGCGAAGTTGCTGGGCCCCTTTGCCACGCTCGGACTGGCCGAGGATACCTGGGGGCTGAGCGAGGGCGCCATCGACGAGGATGCCTTCGTCCGCCAGGTCTGGGACATCCACGCCGAGCGCGAGCGCATGTTCCTGGAGATGCTGCGCCGCACCCGCCGCGGCGTGTGCGCCTGCGTGTTCGACGTCACCGACCGCATGCAGCACATGTTCATGCCTCCCGACGGCACACACGCCGCGCACCCCGACGACCCGCGCGACCGGATCCTCGACGACGTCTACCTGCGCTGCGATGCGCTCGTGGGACGGGTCCTGCGGCAGACCGGCCGGCGCGACTGGCTGGCCATCGTTTCGGATCATGGATTCACCAGCTTCCGGCGCTGTGTGCACGTGAATGTCTGGCTGCGCCAGCAGGGCTACCTCGTGCCGCGCGACCCGGCCGTCACGGAGGACTACCTGCGCAACGTCGACTGGTCGCGCACCCGGGCCTACGCCTATGGCCTGTCCGGCATCTGCCTCAATCTGCGGGGCCGCGAAGGGCAGGGGATCGTGGACCCCGGCGAGGAGGCCGCCACCCTCAAGCGTGAACTGGCCGCCAGTCTGCTCGCCTGGCGCGACCCGGCTGACGGTGCGCAGGTCGTGCGCGAGGTGTACGATGCCGCCCGGACCTACACCGGCCCGTACGCGACCGAGGCTCCGGATCTGATTGTCGGCTGGTTCAGCGGCTACCGCCACTCCTGGGAGACGGCCGTCGGCCGGGTGGACGGCGTGGAGGCCATCACCGCCAATCCCGAGAAATGGTGCGGCGACCACTGCGTGGACCGCCACGAGGTGCCCGGCGTGTTGTTCAGCAACCGGCCGCTGGCGACCGGCGGCCGCGAACCGCACCTGGCGGACATGACGCCCACGCTGCTGCAACTGTGGGGGCTGCCGCTGCCCGGATACCTGGACGGCCAGCCCTGGACCGTCGATGCCGGTCGCGGTGACACGGCGGCAGACCGTCGTGTGAACGGCAGATGACAGAGGAGCAAGGCATGTTCGAACCCAAGATCAAGATCAACCGGGCGCTCTACGACCTGCTGGTGAAGCAGGCCGATGAGAAGGGCTATGCGTCGGTGGACGAGTACGTGACGCACGTGCTGGAGACGGCCGTGGCCGATGCCGGTCCGGCCGCCACCGAAGCGGAGGTGCGCGAGCGTCTCCGTGGACTGGGCTACCTGAAGTGACGGGTCGGAGTTTCGCCACCGGATGACGCTCGTGAACACCATTTTCGATGCCCTGCTGACCCCCCTGGCCGCCACGGGCCGCGGGTGGGCCTTGACGGTGTTTTCGGTTGTGACCGGCGTGGCGCTGTTGCTGCTATTCAAGGTGGCCTCGAACCCTGAGCGGGTGGCGACGGCCCGCAACCGGGCGATCGCCCGCGTGCTGGAGCTTTGGCTCTTCCAGTCCGACCCGCTCGTCAGCCTGGGCGCCCTCGGACGCGTGCTGCGGGCGAACGCGGTCTACCTGGGCACCTTGCTGCGGCCGGTGCTCCTCAGCGCGGTGCCGATGGTGCTGCTGCTGGCGCAGGCCCACGACTGGTTCGCCGGCCGGCCCCTGGCCGTCGGTGAGACGGCGCTGGTGGTGGCGCATTGGCGGCCCTCCGAGCCCCTGCCGGAATCCACCCTGACGGCCGGGACCGGCCTCGTGGTTGAGACCCCGGCCGTGCGCAGCGCGGCGCGGCACGAAACGGCCTGGCGCATCCGGCGCGACGCCCCCACCGGAAGTCCGGCGGGGTTGACGCTCACGGCGCCGGGCCTGGCGGAGGTGCGTCTGGCGGTCGCGGCGGCGCCAGGCCGCTGCACACCGAAGCGGGTGCTCGGGCGCTGGGCGCACCTGCTCTACCCCGGCCAGCCGCGCCTGCCGGCCGACGGGCCGTTGACGGAACTCGAAGTGCGCTATCCCGCGGCCGAGTACGGCTGGGGCCGTTGGCAGACCGACTGGCTGATCGCCCTGCTGGTGGTGAGCCTGCTCACCGGGCTGGCCCTGAAAGGCCCCCTGGGCGTGGAGTTCTAGCCCATGATCACGATCGTTTCCGGTTTGCCGCGCAGCGGCACCTCCATGATGATGCGCATCCTGGCCGCCGGCGGCCTCCCGCCGCTGGTGGACCACGTGCGCGCCGCGGACATCGACAACCCGCACGGCTACTTCGAATACGAGCCCGTCAAGAGCACGCGCGAGGATCCCGCCTGGCTCGATCAGGCCGACGGCTGCGTGGTCAAGATGGTCTATAAGCTGCTCTACGACCTGCCCGTTGACCGGCCCTACCAGGTGGTCTTCATGCAGCGCGCGCTCAAGGAGGTGATCGCCTCCCAGAACGCCATGCTGGCGCGGCGCGGACAGCCGGCCCCGGACGTGTCCGCGCCGGCGGTGCATGCCCTAGTGGGTGCCTTCGCGGCCGAGATCGCCCGTTTCAAGGCCTGGGTGAAGCCACAACCGCAGTTCCGCGTCCACTACGTGAACTACAACAACCTGCTGTCCGAACCGGCGCCGGTTCTCGCGGCGCTGAACGCATTTCTGGGTGGTGGGCTCGATCCGGCGGCCCTGGCAACGGCCATCGATCCGGCCCTGTACCGCCAGCGCAGCGGATAAAGGGCGAGCGCGGCCGTGCGTCGGTGTCGCCTCCACCGGCATCGCGTGGCCGTCGCCGTTGGCGAAGCGACGACCTCAGACGCCGATTCTGTCGCGCAGTTCCGCCACCGTAGTGTCGTGATGAGCGGCAACGCTCCTCAAGCTCGCGGCGAGGGTGCACGTCTTGAGTGGATCGTGGGCGGGGACCGTTTCGTGGTGCTCGCCATCCACTTGGGTGGTCAGGCGCAGGTGCGATCCGCTCGTGCGCGTCACCGCATAGCCCAGCGCGCGCAGCGCCTGTGCCAGTTCACGGCCGGAAACGTCGCGGGGCAACCTCATACGGCCAGAAGCTCATCGCGGACCACGTGCAGTCGCACGAGCGTGGGCTCTTGGTCGTCGAAGTGGCAGGCCACCGCGTCGCGCACGTTCTGGCGGAGCGCATCCATGGTCTCTGCCTGCGTATGGATGCCAGGCCCAATCGCCGAGGCCACGTATCCGCCATCGGCTTCGTCTTCGCGGACCTCGAAAATAATCTCGCGCGTGTGCGCGCTGGCGTGCGTCTTCATAGCCGGGAGATCATACAGGAGTCCGCGCCCGCAGAACAAGCCTGGCGACGGGCGCACCGTCAGGCAGGACACATCGGTTGCGAAACTTGGTGTCGTAGCGACC
>CAZZCT010000104.1:0-17167 GCA_964652365.1 uncultured Lentisphaerales bacterium | reverse complement strand
TCGTGGCATGGGCGTCCCGCCCATGAATCACGGGCAAGATGCCCGTGCCACATTGGGGAGTCTGCAAGGGCCCCATCGATTCAATCTGCGGGCATCGCGCAATCTGACTCAACCTGAAGGCGCACTTGACACCCCGCGCGGCCTCTGGTCCAATCGGGGCATGAGACTGGCGTTGATTTCGCCCCTCCACGGACATCGCCACATCCTCGATCTCGAGTACCCGCGCGAAGTCTTCCTCGGCACCGCGGCGGCCACCTGCATGCCCATGGTGCTGACCATCCTCGATGCGCTCACTCCGCCGGAATACGACGTGGACATCATCGACGAGCAGGTCGAGCCGATCGATTTCAGCGTGCCCTACGACGTCGTCGCGATCACCGCCCTCACGCCCCTGGCCACGCGCGCCTACGAGGTGGCCGACGCCTTCCGGGCGCGGGGCGCATGGGTCGTGCTCGGCGGGCTGCACGTCACGATGTTCCCCGAGGAGGCCGCCCGGCACGCGGACACCGTCTGCATCGGCGAGGCGGAGGGCACCTGGCCGGTGTTCCTGGACGACTTCCGCGCGCGGCGCCCGCAACCGCTCTACCGCGCCTACCAGACGGTCGATCTGGCGACCTGCGCCATCCCGCGCTGGAACCGGCTGCGCGAACGCCGGTACCGGTTCTTCTCGATCCAGGCCTCGCGCGGCTGCAAGTACGACTGCGACTACTGCTCCGTGCGCGCCGTGTTCGGCGGGATCCGGTACAAGCCCGTGCCGCGCATCCTGCGCGAGATCGAGGAAGTCCGCAAACACGTGCTGCCGCGGAGCGACCGCTTTCTGCTGGTGGACGACAACCTCTTCTCGGATCCGGATTATGCCCGGACCTTCATCCAGGCGCTGATTCCGCTGAAGCTCAGGTGGGAGTGCTTCGCGCCATTGAACGTTGCGCACGACCGCGGGATGCTGGCGCTGCTGAAGGCCAGCGGCTGCGAACGGCTCAGCATCGGCATCGAGTCGATCTCGCAGGCCAGCCTGGCCAGCGTGAACAAGGGCGGCGTCAACACGGCGCGCGAATACCGGGCGAGCATCGAACGCATCTACGATCACGGCATCCAGATCGTCGGGCTGTTCATGCTGGGCTTCGACGGAGACGACGAAACCATCTTCGCGCGCACCGCGGCGTTCGTGCAGGAAACCCGGATCACCTACCCGGTGTTCAGCATCCTGGTGCCGGGTCCCAGCACGCGGCTGCACGCACGCCTTGAGAAGGAGGGACGCATCCTGCACCGCCACTGGGAGGACTACGACGGGACGCGCGTGGTCTTCCGCCCGAAGCGGATGAGCCCCGAAACGCTCCAGGAGGGCTATCACTGGCTGTTCAAGGAGGTCTACGGCCTGGACGCGCTGTTCGCTCGCACAATCGGGCTGTGGGAGCAGGGACTGCTGAAGCGGCCGGTTCCGGAGCGTGGGCTGCGCGCGCTCCTGAGTGCCCTGCTGCTGAAGGAACTGGCACGCCAGCCGTTCCGTCGCCCCGACCTGCTCCCGTTCCTGCGGCGCAGTCTCGCGGAACTCTGGAAACGGGACCGGCTGGACGCGACCAGCCTGCTGCTCAACCTGGGGCTGGCGGAGTACGTGAACCAGTTGCCGGACCCGGCGCGGGATTTCCGGATCGCGGAAACGGCGCTCGGCGGCCACGCTCCCGCACCCGAGGTCGCCTGAAGATGCCGGAGGATGCCACATGACCCGGCGGCCGGACAGCGATACGCGCGTGACGCCCGCCGCCGTACCGGCGGCCACGGAGGCCGGCCGGACGCGCCAGCCCCTCGGCGCCCTCGCCGTCTGCAACGGGGTGCTGGCCGTGTGCCTGGCGGCCAGCCTCACCGCCCTGTGGCAATGGGGACAACCGCGCGGCTGGGCGAGGATCGACCGCTTCTCGGGCGGCGCGCTGCTCGTCTACGCCGCGATGATGGCCGAGCATCTGCGCTTCGTGCGCCAGGTGATGGCGGCGGGCGTCTCGCTCCGCGAAGTCTACGGAACGTCCTACGACCCGATGATGGGCGTGTTCAACGGCCTGCTCCTCCTGGGCCAGGTGAGCGTCTTCCTGGACTATGGGCACTGGCATCTGGATCCGCGGCTCGAGCGGCCGGTCCTGCAATACGCCGGACTCGGCATCTACCTCGCAAGCCTCGGCCTCGTGGTGTGGACTGACCGGCACCTGGCGCGCGGGCTGGCCGCCGGCGGCGCGGGCCTGCGGCTCGTCACGACGGGCCCCTACCGCCACATCCGTCATCCACGCTATGCGGCGCTGTTCCTCACCAACATCGCCCTGCCGCTGACCTGCGCCAGCCCGCTCGGCTGGCTGTTGGTCGCGCCCTGGGCACTGGTCGTGACGCGGCGCATCCGCCTCGAGGAGCAACACCTGCGCGAGGCGTTCGGTGCCGCATACCAAAGCTATGCGGTGCGGACGGGCCGGCTGCTGCCACGGAGGTGCTGGTGAAGATCCTGCTGCTCATGCCCGACGCGCACATGCACAAGCTGAAGATCGGCCCCCACGTCCGGTCGATGCGCGAGGCGCCGCTGAGCCTGATCACGCTGGCCGCACTGGTGCCGGACGCGGACATCGCGTGGCGGGTCGTCGACGGCAGCGTCGACCCGATTCCGCTCGACGCCACGGCCGACCTGGTGGGGATCAGCGTCATCACCGGGAACGCGTTGCGCGCCTACCGGCTGGCGGATCACTTCCGGGCGCGCGGCATGCCCGTGGTCCTGGGCGGGGTGCACGTCTCCATCCTGCCCGGCGAGGCGATGCCCCACGCCGACAGCGTCGTGATCGGCATGGCGGAGCGAAGCTGGCCGCGCCTGGTCGCGGACTTCCGGCGTGGTCGCCTGGCCAGGGTCTACCGTGACGAGCCGCCCGCGGGCGAGTGGCTGCCCGGCGTGCCGATCCCGCGGCGGGACCTGCTGCGCCACAGCGGGTACATGATGCCCAACACCGTGCACGCGACGCGCGGCTGCCGGCGCGTCTGCGATTTCTGCACCGTGCCGGTCGTCTGGCCCCGCTATTTCAAACGGCCGGTGGCCGACGTGATCGCCGACCTGCGCAGCATCCCGAGCCGGTATGTCGGCTTCAACGACGTGAGCCTGGTCGACGACCTCGACTACGCGCGGGAACTGTTCACGGCCATGATCCCCCTCCGGAAGCGGTGGGGCGGGCTGGCGACGGTCGAGGTCACCCGGCACCCCGACCTGCTCGATCTCCTGCGTCGCAGCGGGTGCGTCTACCTGCTGCTCGGCTTCGAGTCGGTGAACCAGGCGAACCTCGGCGACATCCGCAAGGGCTTCAACAAGGCGGCGGACTACCGTCTGGTTGTCGACGCCCTGCACGCGCACGGCATCTCGGTGCAGGGCTGTTTCGTGTTCGGCCTGGACGAGGACGATCCGCGCGTGTTCGCGGACACGGTCCGGCAGGTGCTGGACATAGGCATCGACATCCCGCGCTTCTCGCTCTACACACCCTACCCGGGCACCGTGCTGTTCAAGCGTCTGCTGGCCGAAAACCGGATCCTCAGCTTCAACTGGGAGGACTACGACACGATGCACGTCGTGATCCGGCCCTTGAAGATGACGCCCCAAGAGTTGTATGACGGCTTCAAGTGGGCGTACCGCGAGACCTTCCGGTACGCGCACGTGCTGCGCCGGCTGCGGGGCGTCGATCTGCGCTCGTGGGTGAACCTGGTCGGCAACGTCGCCTATCGCATCTTCGTGCGGCGGCTCTACCACGAGCCGCGCTTTGCCCGGCCGTATTCGCTCGACGACCCGCGCGCGGCGCCCGCCGACGCCGACTGGACGGTGGATTAGCGGCGACCCCCGCGGTCTCGCACCGCGGGTGAGCAAAGGCGGAGGGGAAGAGGCGCGACGACGCGCATCTTCCCCCTCCGCCTTTGCGGTCCGGCGGGCAAGCCCGCCGGGGCCGCCAACACGTGACGGTCCCGTTACATTTGGCGCTTGAATGGCAACGAACCGTGTGCCAGCATTCGATATGAGCGGCGTTTGAAAAACCTCCGGTTTGTGCAAGCGGAGGGTTCAGGGTTCGGGGTTCAGGATGCGATTTCCGCCTGAACCCTGACACCCTGAACCCTGTTTCCCGGCCCTTACAGGGGTTCTGAAAGAGCCTAATGACGATAGGAAAGGGGTGCCTCATGCGTGCGTGGCAGGTGATCGGTGCGGCCATCGTGTTGTGCGGCTGGACGGCGGGCGCGACGCCGGAACCGGTCGGGGCGGCGGATCGGGAGGCGGACCACAACGCATTGCGGGCGCTGCGCGCGCAGTTCTTCGCGGCCGTCAACCGCCAGGACGTGCAGGCCCTGACGGCACTGCTCGCGCAAGAGTTCGTCATCACCTCGGCCGACCAGGTCGTGGTCACGAACCGGGACGACTTTGCGGCCTAC
This sequence comes from uncultured Lentisphaerales bacterium, assembly GCA_964652365.1. Taxonomy (GTDB): domain Bacteria; phylum Verrucomicrobiota; class Kiritimatiellia; order RFP12; family CAZZCT01; genus CAZZCT01. The sequence goes on along the minus strand of CAZZCT010000104.1, from coordinate 12,739 downwards.
TACGACCGCATGTTCAAGGCCAAGGACGCGCCGATCGCGAAGATGGAGGTGACGGGCCAGGCGGACATCCTCACGCGCTTCGCCGGCGAGGACGCGGGCTACTGTTATGGCAGCGCCGTGGCCATCTACACACTCAGGGATGGCCGCGTCGTGCGGCTCGATGAGCGCTGGACGGTCGTCGTACGGAAGGAGGACGGCGCCTGGAAGCTGGCGGCCGCCCATCTTGGCGTGAACTTCCTCGACAACCCGGTTCTGGCCGCCCGGTCCCTGCTGGTCCGGCGCACGATCGCCATCGCCGCGGCAGTCTGTTTCGGCTTCGCCCTGCTGGCCCTGCTGGCCGTGCGCGCCACGCGGCGCGGCCGGCCTGAAGGACGGAGGCATCCGTGAGGCTGGCGCCACCGTCGGATCGACACGCCGGGTGTGCGGTGTCTCGTGCGACCGTTCGTCGGCCGGCCGATCGTGAAAGCCTTGTATGAAGGTCACGTTTATTCTCCCGTGCGTCGGCAAGCGGCCGGGCGTGCCCTATCCGCCCTCGTGGCTCATGGAGCCGCTGGCGATCGCCCAGTTGGCGGCGCTGACGCCTGCCGCGTGGGAACGCGACTTCTACGACGACCGGCTCGAACCCATTCCGGCCGACCTGCAGACAGACTTGGTCGCGCTCAGCGTCGAGACCTACACGGCGCGGCGCGCCGGCCAGATCGCCGACCGGTTCCGCCAGCGCGGCGTGCCGGTGGTCATGGGCGGCTTCCACCCGACCCTGGCGCCAGACGACTGCGCCGGTCACGCGGACGCCATTGTGATCGGCCAGGCAGAGGGCGTCTGGAGCCGGCTGCTCGACGACGTCCGCGCCGGCCGCCTGCAGCCGCGCTACGAGTCCGGAACGCCGCCGGACCTGGCCGGCCTGTTGCCGGACCGGTCGATCTTTGCCGGCAAGCCCTACATGGACCTGGCCCTTGTCGAAACGGGACGCGGCTGCCCCTTCGCCTGCGACTTCTGCTCGATCACAGCGTTCTTCAAGCGCGGCTATGCGGCGCGCCCGATCGAGGACGTCGTCCGTGAAGTGCGTGCCCTGGGGCGGCGCACCATCTTCTTCGTCGACGACAACTTCGCCGTCGACCGCGCCCGCGCCTTGGCGTTGTCGCGCGCCCTCGCGCCGCTCCGCATCCGCTGGACGGGCCAGGTGAGCGTCCACGCGGCCGAAGACGGCGAGTTGCTGGCCGCCATGCGGCGCAGCGGCTGCCTGGGCGTGCTGATCGGATTCGAGTCGCTCAGCGAGAAGAGCGCCGCCCTGGCGGGCAAGGGACTCCGGGGCAACCCCCTGGCCGCCTATGACCAGGCCATGGCACGGTTCACCCGGCACGGCCTGGCCGTGTACGGCACGTTCGTGTTCGGCTACGACACGGACACCCTGGCCTCGATCGACGAAGCGATGGCATTCGCCAGGCGGCACCGCCTCTTTTTCGCGGCCTTCAATCACCTGGTGCCCTTTCCCGGTACGCCGCTGCACGACCGGCTGCGGGCGGAGCAACGCCTGATCCGGACCGACTGGTGGCACGCGCCCGACTACCGCTTCGGCGACCTGGCCTTTCACCCCGCGCGCATGACCCGGCAGCAGCTCGCGGAGGCCTGCGTGCGGGCCCGGCGCGCCTTTTACGCCTGGCCCGGAATCGCGCGACGCGCGACACACCTGCGCTGCAACACGCGCAGTCCGTTCATGGCGCTTCTGTTCCTGACCTCGAACGTCCTGTCCGGCAAGGACGTGGACCGGCGCCAGGGCCTGCCGCTGGGCGTCGTGGAGTAGGAAGGTGGGCGGGCGCGGCATGGAATTCCGGGTAGCACAACACGAACACGACGAGGGCCTTCGACGGCTGTGCCGCGAGTCGGTTGCACCCGGCTGGGTCCGGCTGGCCTTCGCCCGCGAGCCCGACTACTTTCTGGGAGTGGGCGTGCAGGGAGCGTACCACGAGGTCCTGGTCATGCTCGAACACAACCGCGTGGCCGGCATGGGGTGTCGTTCGATCCGGCCCGCCTGGGTGAACGGCCGCGAGGCGGCTATCGGCTACCTGAGCGGCCTGCGGCTGAGTCCGGACATCCGGCGCAACGGCGCGCTCGCCCGCGCGTACGCGGCCTGCCGCGGGATGCACGCGCGCCACCCGGCGCCCGCCTACCTGACAACCGTGCTGGAGCGCAACACGCAGGCCATCGCGCTGCTGACCAGCCATCGCGCCGGCCTGCCGCACTACCTGGACCGTGGACGCTATGTGACCTACGCGATCTGTCCGAACCGCCGGCGCCCGCGCGCGCCGCGCCGGGAGGTCCGGCGGGGCGACCAGGTGCCACTCGGGCCGATCCTCGCCTTCCTGAACCGGCAAGGCGCCACGCGCCAGTTCTTCCCGATCCTTCGCACCGCCGATTTCGGGACCGGCTACCTGCGCGACCTGAAGCCGGCGGATTTTCGCGTGGCGCTCGGCGCGGGCGGCGCGATCGTCGGCGTGGCGGCCGTGTGGGACCAGGCGCGCTTCAAGCAGAATATCGTGGCTGGATATGCACCTGCCCTGCGGCTGGCCCGCCCCGCGCTCAACGGCGCCCTGCGCCTGGCCGGGCTCCCGCCGCTGCCGAAACCGGGGGCGCCGCTGCGGATGCGCTGCCTGGCTTTCTGCTGCGCGGAAGAGAACGATCCCGCGATCCTGCGCGCGATCCTGGACCACGTCTGCGCCGAGCCGCGGGCGGATGACCTGAGCTTCCTGGTGGCCGGCTTCCACGAGCGCGACCCGCTCGGCGCCGCCGTGACGGCGTTCCCTGCCTTCCGTTACACAAGCCGGCTCTATCTCGTCTGCTGGGACGACGGACTCGCTTTCGTGCGGAACCTTGACGCCGCGGCGGTCCCGCATCTCGACGTGGCGACGATGTGAATACAACCATTAGATTTCTCGGAACGAGAAATCTAGGAGGTGTGTCTGTGCCCTTGACGTCGGTCATCGCGCGCGCGACCGGGATCCCGGGTCCGCAGAAGGACGCCATGTTCGCGCTGCATGCCCGCTACTTCCGGAACGTGGCGCGGGCCGCGTTCCTGCGCGACTTCGGCGAAAAGGACTGGGTCATCGTCCTCCGCGACGGTCCGGAGATCGTCGGGTTCTCCACGCTGCAGATCGTTCATCTGGCGGTGGACGGCGCGCCGCGGGTCTTTCTCTTCAGCGGCGACACGATCGTCGACCAGGCGCACTGGCAGCATAGCACACTGGCGGGGGCGTTCGGACACGTCATGCTGCGGCTGCTGGGCAACGAGCCCGGCGTCCCCGCGCACTGGTTCCTGATCGCCAAGGGTTACCGGACCTACCGGTTCCTGCCGGTCTTCTTCAAGACGTTCTTTCCGGTCTTCGACCGAGCCACCCCGCCCGGGCACGAACGCCTGCTCCGTGCGGTCGCCGCCTGGAAATTCGGCGCCGCCTACGACGCCGGGTGCGGGATCGTGCGTCACGCCGGCATCGGGGACAGGCTCAGACCGGATCTGTGCGCGGTGCCGGCCGGCCGGCAGGACGATCCGCATGTCCGGTTCTTCCTCGCGAGGAATCCCGGCTTCGGCCTGGGCGACGAACTGGCCTGCATCGCCGACATTGCGCGGTCGAATCTCAACCGGTTGGCCTGGCGCGCGATCGAACGTACTGCGGTGACCTGGGATGAATAGCCCCCTGTCTCGCGCCCTGGTTTGGGCCGCCAACCTGCTGTGGCTGCTGGCCTGTGTGCCCGGCTGGCTGGCGTTCCTGCGGGCCACACGCGGCGTTCGACAAACGCAGTGCCGACGCCTGGCGCGTCTGCTTGGCGCCAATGCCGCCACGGAAATCGGCCAGCGCCATCGCTTCGCGCGGATGCGAACGCCGGCGGACTGGCGGCAGGTCCCGCTTTCGGAATACGAGGACTACCTGCCGTTCCTGGACCGCATCCGCGGCGGAGCGGCGTCTGTCCTCACCCGCGCGCCGGTCGAGCGCCTCCATCCGACGAGCGGCTCCATCGCCGCCACGAAGCTGGTGCCCTGCACGCGACCGCTGCGGCGCGAACTCCGCGCCGCCATCGACCCCTGGATCGCCTCGCTCTACCTGGCGTATCCTTCCCTGCTGGGCGGCCGGCACTACTGGTCGATCAGCCCGGCCGCCGCTCCCGCCCCGCCTGCCGGCGCGGCGCCCGGCATCGGGTTTGCGGACGACGCCGAGTACCTGGGCGCCATTCAGCGCCGTCTGGCGCGCGCGCTATTCGCCGTGCCGCCGGCCGTGTCGCGAGTGGCCGCCCCCGATGCGTGGGAGTACCTGACGCTGCTCTTTCTGATGCGGGAACCGAATCTGCGCCTGGTCTCCGTGTGGCATCCCTCTTTTCTGACCCTCCTGATCCAGGCCATCCCGCGGCATCTTCCGGCGATCCTTCGCGACGTCGCGGCGGGGACCATCGACGGCGGCATCGACCTCGATCCCAAACTGCGCCGCGCACTCGAAGCCCGGCTGGCCCCCGCCCCCGCGCGCGCCCGGGACCTGCGGTCGATCGATCCGGCGACACCCGACTTCGCCAGCCGCATCTGGCCGCGCCTGCGCGTGATCAGTTGCTGGACCGAGGGTCGCTCCGAGGCGGCTGCCGCCGAACTCGCCCGCCGGTTCCCGCGCGCCGTCATCCAAGGCAAGGGACTGACGGCCACCGAAGGCATCGTCTCCTTTCCGCTCGGCCGCACAGGACGCACGGTGTGCGCCATTCGCTCGCACTACTTCGAGTTCATCGATACCGGAACAGAGCAGGTTCGCAACGCGTGGGAGCTCGAAGACGGCCGAATGTATGCTGTCGTGCTGACCACGGGTGGCGGCCTGTACCGCTACCGGCTGCACGACGTCGTGCGCGTGACCGGCTTCTTCCGCGAAGCGCCCTGCCTGGCCTTCGCGGGACGGGACAACCTCGTCTCTGACCTCGTGGGCGAGAAGCTCAATGCCTGGCACGTCGAGGCGTGCATCCGATCCGTCGAGGAAGAACTCGGACTCCGCTTTCCGCTGGCGATGCTGGCGCCGGCGCCGGACGCCGCGGCGCCGGGCTACGTGCTGTATCTCCAGGCGCCGGCCGGCGCGAGCCCGGACCACGTGCGCACCGCGGCCGGCCTCGAGAGCCGGTTGCGCGCCAACTTCCACTATGACCAGGCGCGGCGCCTGGGCCAGCTTCGTCCCCTGCGGGTTTTCCGCCTCGCCGACGGCGCGGTCGCCATCTACCGCGAGGTCCTGCGCCGCCGCGGCATGAAGGCCGGCGATATCAAGCTCACGCCGCTTTCGGCGGACGCGGCGTGGGCGACATCGCTCCCGGGCGGCTTCGTGGCGTAGCAGCGCCCCCGCCGCTGCGGTCTCGAGTCTAAGGCGGTGCCCGCAACCCAACGTGGCACGGGCTTCCAGCCCGTAGCCGGCGACGGGCTGGAAGCCCGTGCCACGACAGAAAAGATACACGCAAGAACGTGTCTCCCCGCCGCAAAGGGTCTAACGTGCCGTCAAATCCATGCGCAGGGGCGAGCGGCGCAGGCGTGGACTGCGGGAGGTCGCCGGCACGGGGCAGAGGCGTGCCGGCAGAGGCTCGCCGGCCCAGATGCGCCAACCGGTTGGCGCGGCGCGGCCGCCGGCCGTGGCGACCGTCTCCATGAAATGCTCCTGGCCGCGCCAGAAGGGCAGGGGCCCCAGGCGGTGCAGCAGGGGGGCTTTGGCTCCGGCGGCCGGCGCGGCGCCGAAATCGGCATAGGGCGCGGGCGCGTGATCGCCCCAGAAATCTGCCGGCAGAACCTTCCCCGGTGCGGCGGCCGCGACCGTCGGCGCCGGCGTCATGAGCGGATTCCCGGCGCAAGGTACCGCCGGTGCGCGGGCGTCGCCGAGAATCTCCCGCAGGCGCAGGCCGCGCAGGGTCAGCAACAGCGTGGGGTCGCGGTCGAGGGCTTCGCCGAAAAGCAGGTAGACGGCGGCCACGTGCTTGCAGAGTTGCGACCAGTCCGGGCAGGTGCAGCGTGTGTGTAAGTCGCCGGTGGGCTCCGGGAAAAGGGGTGTGGCCGCTTCGTGAAACAGCGTTTCAACGGCGTGCGGCAGGTCGCGCACGAGCAGCCGCGCCAGCAGCAGCGGCTGGTTGCGCAGCGTGACCTCAACGGCCTGGCGCGCGGCGCCCTCCAACTGGCGTAGGTGCACCTCCACCCGGTAGGGCTGCGGGTGCGAGCCCTGAACTATCGCGGTCAGGCATCCGGCGTCATACGCGAGGGCCGAGACCTGTCCGGATTGCGCGTAGTTGCGGCCGCGCCCCAGGCGCGCACCCAACCGCAGCCGTTCCAGCGCCAGGAGCCAGCGGCGTCCCCACCAGGTATGCGCCAAGGCGCCGCGTCGGCTCTGGGCGCGGATGCCGCCTTGAACTCTGAGCGGGTTGCGCGGGGCATGTGGACGGCGTTTGCTCATGGGGACGCAACGAGCATAGCTTACCCGGCCGGTACTGACCAGCGCCTCGTCCCGCCCCTCAAACTGCGAGAGTTGCCGCCGAATCTGCCGCCCCGACGGGCGCATGCCCATGCAATCACGGCTCACGAGGACGTTCGCCCTCCCGCCCCTGACCTCACCAGTGCATGGACCTGGGCTCCGGGAGGGCGAGGCTCCGGCCGAGCCGCCAGCGCAGGGTCAAGAGCACGAAACTGCGGCAGGCTTCGCGGCAACTCTCGCAGAACAGGGCCCGCCGGTCACACGTTGCAACGTGTGGCCGGCGGGACCAGGAGGCGGTCGGACTGGAACCTGTACCGCAGTCGCCTGAACGGAACGACTCGCCGCGCGGACGATCGTGTGCGCCGCAACCCAGGGCGGCCACGAGGCGCGCCGCGTATGTCCGGACAGGCCAAAGCCGGCCTGCGGCAGGATGCTCGTTACACCGGTCGACCGCCCGCTCAGACCCGCGCCTGCAGAATCCGGCCCGGGCGCGCGTTTGTGCAGGCGCCGTCGGCCCACACGACCTGGCCGTTGACCACGGTCCAGCAAATCCCTTCGGCGTGCTGGTGCGGTTGCGCAAAGGTCGCTCGGTCGCCCACCCGGGAGAGGTCGAGAATCGCGAGGTCGGCAAAAGCCCCCGGTGCCAGGTGGCCGCGGCCGGTCAGGCCGAAGGCCGCGGCCGGCAGCGCGGTGGCGCGCCGCACCGCCTCCGGCAGGGACAGGACGCCGCCGTCCAGCACCAGGCGCAGAAAACGCGGGAAGGTACCGTAGGCGCGCGGGTGCGGGTGGTCGGTGGCGAGCGGGCCGACCGGCGAGCGCACCGACGCGTCCGAACCGACCATCACCCACGGCTGGGCGTAGATGCGGCGCAGGTTCTCCTCGGACATACCGAAGAAGAAGGCGCCGGTCTTGAGCTCGTCGGCCACCAGCAGGCGCGTCACCGCTTCGCCAGTCCCGCAGTGGAGTTCATCCGCCACACGGTTGAGGGTCCAGCCTGCGAAGCGCCGGGTCGTGGCGTGCCAGACGGCTCCGACCATGATGCGGGTCCAGTCCTCCGGCGTGCGACCGGCGTCGAGTTCCGTCACGATGCGCGTCCGCATGGCAGGGTCGGCCAGGCGCGCCAGGATCGCCTCGCGCCCCCCGGTCGCCGCCCACTCCGGCAGGATCACGTCCAGGTCGGTGCCGCTGGCCAAATAGGGGTAGCGGTCGGCATGCACGCGCAGGCCGGCCTGGCGGGCCCCGTTGAGGCGCGCCAGGGCGTCGTCGAGCTTGTGCCAGTTGGCGCGGCCGGAGGTCTTGAGGTGCGACACCTGCACCGCCACCCCCGTGGCCCGGCCGACCGCGAGCACCTCGTCGAGCGCCTCGAGCAGACCTGCGCCCTCGCTACGCAGGTGCGAGGCATACACGCCGCCGCGGCGCGCCACGACCTGCGCCAGGGCCTGCACCTCCTCGGGTGTGGCGTGGCGGCCCGGCGAATAGATCAGCCCCGTGGAGAGGCCGCTGGCGCCTTCGTCCAGCGCCTGCTCCAGGCTGCGGGCCATCGCGCGGCAGGACTCGGCCGAGGCGGTCTCGGGCGCATGGCCCATCACGCCGCTGCGCAGGGTGTTGTGGCCCACCAGCAGGACGACGTTGGGCGCGTGGCCGGCCTGCGCCAGGCGTGCGCGGAAGTCGGCCACGGTGCGCCACGGCGGCGCACCTGCCGGTACGTGGGCGGCGATCACGCCCGCCGCCCGCAGCATGGCCTCCCAGTCGGCCGCCAGGCGCGCGTGGCCCGGCAACGGCGCCGCCGAAGCGCCGCACTGCCCGACAATCTCCGTGGTCACACCCTGCGAGACCTTGCTGGGTGCGTCTGGCGCCACCAGCAGGTAGGCGTCCGAGTGGCTGTGGGCGTCGATGAAGCCCGGCGTGACGGTCAGCCCGGCGGCGTCCAGTTCCAGCCGCCCCGTGGCCTGGGCGAGGTCGCCGAGCGCCTCAATGCGTTCGGACCGGATGCCCAGATCGGCGATACGCGGCGGCGCGCCCGTGCCATCGAGCAGGGTGCCATGACGAATCAGCAGGTCGAATGGTGTCGGCATATCATCCGGGCGTCTTACGTGGGAGCAGCATAGCAGTCAGCGGCAGAGGTGCCAAGGGCGCTCCGCCACCCTCAAACTGCGAGAGTCGGAATGGTGGAATCTGGCCGAATGCCTGGTCACCCCAACGGGGCCGCGAGTGTGGCTCAGCAAGAGCTTCGCCTTCCCGGCGCACCGCCTGGGCACAAAACACCATTGCACACAGGCCGCAACTGTCGCATCATAGCCAAATGCATCGTTGCGGGCTGGACCCGGGCGGTGTCACGGAGCGAGTTCCGACCCGGCGCAAGCCGCCCGGTCGCGACCAAGGAGGGATGGCTGTGAAGGGTTCCTACATCATTGTTGGCGAGAACATCCACTGCACCCGCATCCGGCTGACGTCCGGCAAGTTTGTCAGCACCCTGCCGGATGGCCGCAGTGCCCTGGCTTTCAAGCTGGCGGGCAAGCCCCGGCTGCTGCCGATCCCCGAGGCCGTCGTAGCCGGCGCGGAGTGGCAGGGCGGCAAGGTCCGGCACGTGGCCGTAGCGATCTGGCAGGGACTCTACGGCAAGGGTGCGGACCAAGAGGCGGGCGTCGCCTACCTGCAGGCCATGGCCCAGGAGCAGGAGTCTCACGGCGCCCACTTCCTGGATCTGAATGTCGATGAGTTCAGCCTGGACCAGGAGGAGAAGCTGCGCGCCGTGGCGTGGACCGCCCGGGTTTTGCAGCAGGCCAGCGCGTTGCCGCTCAGCATAGATTCGTCCAACCCCGACATTCTCAAGGCCGGCACAGCCGCCTGCGACCGCGCGCGCGGCAAGCCGCTGATCAATTCCGTCTCGCTGGAACGGGCGGCCTCGATCCCCGTGGCGGCCGCGGCCGGCGCCAAGGTCATCGCCGGTGCCACCGGTGCGGCCAGCATGCCCGAGAACGTGGCGGAGCGGTTGGCCAATCTCTCCAAACTCATGGGACTGCTGGAGGGCCACGGCTTCGCGCGCGGCGATATCTACCTCGACCCCCTCGTGTTCCCCGTGTCGGTGAACGCCGCCAACGGCATGGCCGTGCTCGACGCCGTGCGCGCCTTGCGCGAGACCTACGGCGCGGGAATCCACTTCGCCCCGGGGCTGAGCAATGTCTCCTTCGGCCTGCCCAAGCGCAACCTGATCAACCAGGTGTTCGCCCACCTCTGCCTCCAGCAGGGCTGCGACGGCGGCATCGTCGATCCGCTCCAGATCAACGACCAGGTCTTCGCCGCGCTCGACCCGGCATCCGAACCGTATCGCCTGGCCAGGGAACTGCTGCTCGGACAGGACGAGTTCGGCATGAACTACATCGCCGCTTCCCGCGACGGTTCCATCTAGATTTCCCGTTTCGGGAAATCTGTGTTTTCGAGGAAAAACTCATGACCACGCTTGATCCCACCAAGATGAAGGACTGGCAGATCGCCGAGGCGGCCGAGGCGGCCATGAAGCCGATCAGCCGGATTGCCAGTGAACTGGGCCTCGAGCCGCTCGAGCTGATGCCCTATGGCCACCACATCGGCAAGGTTGACCACCTGCGCGTGCTCGAACGGTTGGCATCGCGCCCGGACGGCAAGTACATCGATGTGACTGCCATCACGCCTACGCCGCTGGGCGAAGGCAAGACCACCACCACGATCGGGCTGGTCGAAGGACTCGGCAAGCTGGGCCGGCGCGTTTCGGGCGCCATCCGCCAGCCCTCCGGCGGTCCCACCTTCAACATCAAGGGCGGCGCGGCCGGCGGCGGCTTGGCCCAGTGCGTGCCCCTGACCGACTTCAACCTGGGGTTGACCGGCGACATCGACGCCATCAACAACGCCCATAACCTGGCCATGGTCGCCCTGACCAGCCGGCTGCAGCACGAGTTCAACTACGACGATGCCGGTCTCGCCAAGCGCAAGCTGAAGCGGCTCGACATCGACCCGCACAACGTGGCCATGAACTGGACCATCGACTTTTCGGCCCAGGCCTTGCGCAACATCCTGATCGGCCTCGGCGACAAGATGGACGGCTTCCTGATGCGCAGCGGTTTCGCCATCACCGTCTCGTCCGAGGTCATGGCCATCCTGGCGATCGCCCGCGACATGGCTGACCTGCGCGCCCGTATGGCCAAGATCGTCGTGGCCTACAGCAAGTCCGGCAAGCCGGTCACCACCGGCGACCTGGAAGTCGCCGGCGCCATGACCGCCCTGCTGCACAAGGCCATCTACCCCAACCTGATCCAGACGCTCGAAGGCCAGCCGGTCTTCGTGCACGCCGGGCCGTTCGCCAACATCGCGATCGGCCAGTCGTCGATCATCGCCGACCGGCTGGCGCTCAAGCTGTCGGACTACCATGTGACCGAGAGCGGCTTCGGCGCCGACATCGGCTTCGAGAAGTTCTGGAACCTCAAGTGCCGCTGCTCGGGGCTGATACCCAACGCGGCCGTGGTCGTCTGCACCGTGCGCGCCCTCAAGATGCACGGCGGCGGTCCCAAGGTGGTGCCCGGCAACCCCCTGCACGCGGACTATACCACCAGTAACCCGGCGCTGGTCGAACGGGGCGTCGAGAACCTCGTGGCCCACATCGAGACCGTGCGCAAGAGCGGCATCGCGCCGGTGGTGTGCATCAACCACTTCGCCTCCGACCACGCCGACGAAGTGGCCGTGATCCGCCGCGCGAGCGAGGCGGCCGGCGCGCGGGTGGCCCTCAGCCGGCACTGGCTGCAGGGCGGCGAGGGCGCGCGCGAACTGGCGGAGGCCGTGATTGACGCCTGCGAGGAGAAGCCGGACTTCCGCTTCCTCTACCCGATCGAGATGCCGCTCCGGCAGCGCATTCACACCATCGCCACCCAGGTCTATGGCGCCGAGGGTGTCTCCTACACGCCCGCGGCCCAGGCCAAACTGGTCGCCTTGGAGCAGGATCCCACCACCTGCCAGATGGGCACTTGCATGGTCAAGACCCACCTCAGTATCTCGCACGATCCCGCCGTCAAGGGCCGCCCGCGCGGCTGGACCCTGCCGATCCGCGACGTGCTGGTGTACCACGGCGCCGGATTCGTCGTGCCCGTGGCCGGCGACATCAAGCTCATGCCGGGGACGGCCTCCGATCCGGCCTTCCGCTATATCGACGTCGACACCGCCACCGGACGGGTCAAGGGGCTGTTTTAGCCGCACCGTTGCGCACGCGTCCCGTGCGAAACACCCAGCCTGTCAATCCTGTCCACGACTGCCCAAGGAGCACCCGAGATGAAGGACCACATCGCCAAGCACATCTACCATGTCGAAATCCTGCCGCCTAAGCAGGACACCGAGAAGCTCGACACCGACCTGCTGAACTTCGCCGAGAAGTACCGGCGCGTGCTGCAGAGTGGCTACTGCGCCTGCATCACCGACAATGCCATGGGTCATCTGGCCTTTCAGGGTACCGAGTTGATCCAGGAACTCGACCTGCCAACCTCCACGGACCACGTGCTGATCCACCTCAACACGTTCCACACCAAGGAGAACCTGGACGCCATTCTGACGACCTGCCGCGACAAGGGCATCCGCTACCTGCTGGCCGTGACCGGCGATGGCTCCGACCGCCTGCCCAAGCTTCAGCCCGCCGACATCGGCGCGACCGGCGTGGAGTCGGTCACCTCGGTCGAACTGCTGCGCTACATCCACAGCCACTATCCGGGCTGCTTCGAGATCGGCGTGGCCTTCAACCCCTACGAACCCGAAGAGCATGAGTTCGCGAAACTGCAGCGCAAGATCGCGGCCGGTGCGGCCTTCGTGATCACCCAACCGGTGATCGAGCGCCACCCGGCGGTGGACAAGCTGCTGGCCACCTGCCAGCTGCCGGTGATCCTCGAAGCCTGGATGAGCAAGAAGCTGCACCTGCTCTCCGATGCGGTCGGCTATACGATCCCGGAAGACACGCCCTACGATCCCTTCGCCAACCTGCGCACGCTGCACCACAACCACCCGCGCTGCGGCATGTACCTGGCCCTGCTGGGGTTCAAGACCCAGTACGACCTGATCCGCGACACCTGGGTGGTCTGAGCTGGGCCAAGTAGGCGGGGGTCAGGCCCTTGACCCCCGCAGACGGGCGGGCCAAGGGCCTGGCCCGCCCTACCACTTCGCAACGTCGCTGGCTTGGGATCCACGCGTTCTCTGTCCCCGGGGCCTCCCCGGGACCGTCCACGATTCCAGCATTCCAGCTTTCGCAGTTTGAGGACCGTCCC
>CAZZCT010000103.1:619-17578 GCA_964652365.1 uncultured Lentisphaerales bacterium | reverse complement strand
GCACGAACTCGCGGGCCGTGAATCTGCGGCGCTCCATCTTGTCATACACGGCGACACGGCAAAGCGGCGCCGGCCCCCAGGAGCGGCGGTGCGCGAGATCGTGCACCTGTACGACCGCACCGGTCGGTTCCGGCCGCAACACGACACACAGTTTATCGTCACGGATTTCGATATCGTTCATCGGCTTGTCACCCCTCGTGCTGCACCGTCGTCCCGCTCAAGGTGTCTTGTACTCTTCCGCCTCGCCGCCGCACTCGTTGCAGATCCCGTTGGCGATGCCGCGGCCACCCATCGACCGGCACTTCCTGCATTTCAGCAGCGGGAAATCGTCCGTCCGGAACGGCGCCGCTGGCCGGCCCTCCTGATCGAACAGATTGGTCAGGGGATAGTTGGCCCAGCCATAGCGGACCGCCACCGGCTGCGGCACCCGGGGACTCGAGACCGTGACACCGTTTCCGGCCACGGTGGCGTGGGCGTTGTAGAACTTCCGGTCGGCCCCGGCGATGGTAAAGCCGGTGACGGTGTCGCCCCGTGCTGCGAGTCCGTCTTCGGCGTGGGCAAACGTGATCACGGCCTGGTCGCCGTCGATGCGCAGGGCCTTGAACTCGGGAAACCGGTAGCGGTTGCCCTTGCCGTACACCATCCCGGCGGCGGTCAGGGCAAGCCGGTCGCCGATTTCCTTCTTGCGTACCGGATGGACGTTCTCCGGGCTGCCCAGGTCGGTGGTCACCACCATGGCCGTGTTCGAGACGGTCGCCGCCGTTTGGGCTTGAACCTCCCGCAACTCGGCCCAGGTGGTCTGCTCCTGCGGCTCGGTCGGCACGTCCTGTTGGTAGAAGTTGAACCCCGTCAGTTGCACAAACAGAAACGGGAAATCGCCCTGCTGCCAATCCTCGCGCCAGTTCCGAATCAGGGCGGGGAATTGTTTGCGGTACCGCAGCGAGTTGTCGGCGTCGGACTCCCCCTGGTACCAGATCACCCCGCGCAGGGCATACGGCTGCAGCGGCCGCAGCATGCTGTCGTACAGCCAGCCGTTGCGGTAGGTGCCGCTGCTGTCCAACTCCTTGAATATCCTGCTGCTCATCCAGAGAGCGGCATACGAGCCGCCGTACGAGCTGTTGATGAGGCCGACCGGCACATCCAGCTCGGACCGAAGCCGCCGGCCGAAAAAGTAGCCCACTCCCGAGAACCCGGCCACGGTCGCCGGATCGGCGACGGCCCATTTCGCGGTCAGCTCCGGGATGGGTCCGATGTGGTTGGGCGGAATCTCCGCCTTCGGAACGGTGAACAGCCGCAGCCGCGCATCCGCGGATGACCCCACCACCGGCTCCGGGTTCTCGCACTGGGACACCGGGATCTCCATGTTCGATTGGCCGCTGCAGAGCCACACTTCGCCGACCAGCAGGTCCCTGATCTCCACGACATTGCTTCCGGTGATGGTCATGGTGAACGGGCCGCCCGCCTTCAGCGGTTGGAGACGCACGAGCCACCGGCCCTCCTTCGTCGTCGTCGAGACTTCCTGCTCCTGGAACTTCACCGTCACCTTTTCGCCGTCGCTTGCCGTTCCCCAAACAGGTACGTGGACGTCGCGCTGCAGCACGGCGCCATCGGAGAAGAGCGAGCACGGCTTCACGTCGGCCATGCCGGGCGCTACGAGGCCGCCGAGCGCCAGTGCAAGCATGCCAGGCCCGTGCCGCCGCCAGCCGCCTTGTGATCGTGTGTTACTTGTTGCCATGGTTTCCTCACCGTTCCGTAATGAGATCATCGAAGAAGCTGGCCGCGCCGCCGGCCAGGGCGTCGTTCTGAAAGAGGTCCTTCTCGCCGGCCACACCATTGCCCAGAAGCAGTCGCGCCGGTGCGCCCGGGAAACGCGCGCGGGGGACTGACGCGATCTTGGTCCAGCCCTGGCCGTCCAGGCTGCAGAAAAACTCGATCGTCTGCGGGGCGAGGGCGATCTTGACCCAGGTCGCCGTGCCGCCAACAGGGCCTTCTCCGCCATCGAGTGGAACCGGCTGGCCCTGCGCCACGGCCATCGCGCGGACGTGGGGCCCGTGGGGCATCGCGTTCTCGTGGCCGGCCATGATCTGCACGTAGGTGTCTTTGTTCCAGTACAGATAGAGCGACGGCCCGCCGGCCCAGTACCCGCCACCGCTGCCGGCATTGCCGTACACGCCCGGGCGCGCGCGGATCTTCACCTGGACCGAGCAGTTTTCTTCGCCGAAAGGCCGACTGACCAGGTGCGGCACTTCCGCCAGCCGCAGCATCCCCTGAAAGAGTTGCGCGGGTTTGTTCGTGGGCAGCACGGTCCAGTCCGGGCTGAGCACGGTGAAATCGTCGCCCAGCCGCGCGACTCGTTGTCCAGCGGCCAGGGCCGGCGCCGGGTCGGGGACAGGAGGGAAGCGGTCCGCCCCCGCCACCAGCACCACGCGGTAGCTGTGCCGGTCAACGGGCAAGCTGAGCCGCGTGCCGTTGCGGATGGTGACGGCGGCGCCGGTCTGTTCGTCCGTGGCGGTCGCACCGGCAGGCAGGTCGAGTTTGCCGGCATCGAGCTGCACATCGACGGCGCGCGCTTCGGGGCTGAGATTGCTGACGAGCACACGCGCCTGTCCCGGACGTTTCCAGACCGTCGCGAACACGTCTGGCCCTCCCTTGACGATGGCGGCCGGCGCGAGCGCATCCCAGTAGGGAATGTATTCGCAGTCCGTTTCCCGCAAGCCGAAGTTGTACTTCAGGCCATTCATCACCCAATAGTTGTTGTCGAGGTCGAACAGGCCCAGCATGGCAAAGGTCGGATCTTCGCCCCAACTATACAGGTACTGCGGCATGACGCCCCACATGCGTCCCAGCGTGACGCGCAGATTGGCCAGACCCGCGGGGTTGTACCAGCGGTCGACGAAGTCAAACAACTCGCCTTGGGCCGCGCGCTGCTCCTGCTCGGCGGTCAGATAACCACCGTTCTCGCCATCCATCCAGAAGTCACAGAAACCGAGGTAGCCAACCACCGGCGCGTCCGTGATATGCGCCTTAAGGACGGGGGGGGGGCCTGTCTGGAGGAAGTAGGTCTGGACCCTTTTCATGAACTCGCGCGCGCCGAACACGTTGTAGGACGGCTGAACCTTCCCGTCGGCATCGACCCAGGCGAGCCCCGAGCTGAGATCGCCGGCCAGTTGCGGGAAGGTGTTGTCGTAGTAGATGCCGTCCATGCTCGCGCGGTCATGCCACTGCCGGTAGGCCCACATCAGGTAATCGCGGTGCGAAGGCACGTACAGGCCCGCGGCCCACTCGTCGCTATAGCGCTGCACCGTGCGGCCGTAGTCCGGGTCGTCGAACGGCGTGCGAAAGCTCTGGCCGCAGAAATAGCGCCACCACCGGTTGTTCTTGCGCGCCTCCTCAGTCCGGTACCAGGCTTCGGGCGCCAGCCCGTTGGTGCCGATGCCGTCGAAGCACCCGCGATAGAGCACCGGCTTGTCAAAGTAGCCCCAGCCGTACCAGTCAGCCGCCTTCCAACTGCTGCCCGGGGCGCGCGGGCGTATGGGTGTGGCTTGCAGCGAGAGGGTCGTCTCGATGGGTCCGGACAGCGGCCCGGGCTGATTGAGGAGGTGCAGGCGCAGGATCGTCTGCCCATTGGTGCGCACGATGTCCTGGCAGGGCTTAAGCGGATCCAGGACCCAGCCGCGGAAGCTGTCGGCGAGAAACGCGATGCCGCGGTCGTCGTTGCCCAGCCACACGTGCGGGTAGAAGCCCCCCGGCATGTCCCGCTTGGGACTGCGGGTGGTGGAGTTCCAGAGTTCGCCGTCGGCGGCGCCTTCCACATTCAGGAAGACTTTGGTGGACCGCATGTTGTCGGCCGCGGCGTTGACGAGGCAGACCAGGGCATCGGGGAGGGGCACTTCCAGTCGTACCGATTGCACGGTCACCGCCGGCGGCCCGTCGAGGCGCAGCGTGAACTTGTAGAAGCCGTCGAACTCCAGCGTACCCCGCGTGGAGACGGTGAACTGCTTGTCACGACTGACGGCGCTTCCTGTCACGTCAGCATAGCCGTCATTGCGCGCTTTCACCGCTGGTTTGCCGCTGCGCCATGAGACCGGGCCTGCCGCCGTCTCGACGACCAGGCGGACCGGGTTGGCCAGCAGATCGCAGGTGGGCGGGCCGCGGGACGGTTCCGGCTGGGTCGAACGGATCTGTTCCGGCAGACCCAGCGGACCGAACGAGTAAGTCCTGCCCCAGCAGGTTGCGGTCCGCCTTCGTACGCTCAGGGGTGTCCAGGGGTCGATCACCCCATTGGTGACGCCGATGCCGTTGTTTTCCCACTCCTCGCGGACACGCTCGAATGAGGTCACAAGCTTGTTGGTGCCAAGCGTCATGGTGACTTGGTACATGCCTGGGTCAAGCGGGCGGCCCGCGGGCAGGGACGCGCAGAACAGCCGCGCCGGATCCACGGCCTTGAAGTCCTGCGTCAGGATGGTCTCGCTCTTGGGGCCGGTTACCGCCACGCGGACGTCGACGCGATTGGTGAAACCCCCCGCCTGGAGGTCACTGTAGGCCAGCACGGCATGATCGCTCAAGCGGTACACCGCGCGCACGGAGGCCGCCTGCCGGTCCGCGAGTTGGGCCGGCGCCTCCAGCGCCATCCGGCGCACGGCGGCTTCGCCGGACCGGGCTGCGGCGGCATAGCCCTGGATCTCGGCGTGGCTCAGGTCGCGGTTGTAGAGGCGGACTTCATCGAACACGTACTCTCCGCTCCACCCGAGGAAGAACGAGGTGACTTTGAGCGCTGAAAATGGCTTTGCGGTGGTTTGTCCGCTGGAGAGGTATCCGTTCACATAAAAGGTCGTCTGATTCCCGTTCCAGGTGAAGGCGAAATGCATCCACTGGTTGGACGGGATGCCCGTCGGGTAGGAGGCGAAGTAGGGCCCGCCGAGGCTGTTGAAATAGTGCCCCAGACAGTTTGAGTGACGCGAGTCCGTAGACCCGTGGTCGCCGAAGAAGTTGATGTAGAGCGGGCCGCCGCTGTCTAAGCCCAGCACGGGCACGGTGATCTGCGCGGCAAAGTCGTAGCGCGCCCACCAACTGATGGTACCGGCCGACGGATTGAGCAGGCTGCTCGGGAAGGTCAAGGGGGCTTTTGCGTTCTTCATCGCGATCGCCGCGCCGGCGAAGCCCGGAACGCTTTCGCCGCCATACTCGGTGGCGCGCGCCGGGTCGTCGAAGGACTCGGCAAAGCACAGGCGCGCCTGCACGTTTCGCAGGGCGATGGGATCGATGATAACCTGGGCGGACGCGGGAAGAAGGGCTGCTGTGAGTGCGCCCAGGACAACCAGTAATCGAGAGCCGGAACGGAGTTGTTTCATGATATCCCTTTAGAGGCGGCCCAGCTGCCGTTATCATGGCTTGTCGCGCGCGCCCGTCCTGAGAACTTTCACTTCCCAACACTGGAAGGTGCTGTCGCCCGCCGGCCAGGGAGCGCCGGTCTCGGCGTCGATGACATTTGAGCTCCCGGCCTTGATGCTCGTCGTTTGCGGCGTCATGGCCCAGTTCATCATCACCAGCATCAGTTCCTGGGTGGCGGGTTTCCACAAGCCAATCCATTTCACCTGCGGATTGGCTATGGCAATGGCCGGCCGGCCCCGTTGCGGCTTGTCCCAGTAATGAATGACCTCGCAATCCTCCCGGCCATACCCGAAGTCGCGGATGAGCTTCTCCAACGCGACGGCAGCCGCATACTCTTTGTGCTGCGAGGGCTCCAGGCGATAGTAGATTTCGTGCACGCGGCATACGCCCCATTCCGCGCGCTTCACAAGGGCATCGCGCTGCTTGGCGCCCAGGTTGGGCGTAGCGGCCGTCTGGGTGCCCATCATCGGCAGGCAGGGGATGGTATAGTTGCCGGTCTGCAAACCGAGCATCTCCGTCCGGATGATGTCCGGAGGCCAGGGTTCCGTGGCATTCCTGTAGCCCCATTCGTTGACCAGGTTGACGTCGTTCCAGGTCACGACCGGCAGGATATGGCCGTTGGTGATGTGCAGGTTGATCAGCAGGCGGTAGGGGGTGAGCTTCTGGCAGAGCTGCTTCAGCACCCACATGCGCTTGTGGTACTCCCGCAGCTCCCAGATCATGGCCGACGGCTGCATCTGGCCGTCCGCGCGCACGTAGGCGTCGGAGACCAGCGGATTGAAGCAGTCGTGCAGATACGCGTTGTCGCAGTAGAGCCCCATACCGCGCAGGTACCACTCCTTGGCGTACCACAGCGCAAAGTCCTGATAGCTCTTGCCGAAATTGATCTCCGCGGCGGTGTGCCCGTCGTTGGCCGCATACGAGGTGGCCCAGGTCCTGGCAGTGAAAGGCATCTTGCCCCACTGATCCTGGAACACCACCCACTCCGGCGTGACTTGATCCTGGTAGTGCTCCTCGAAATACAGGAGACGCGCCGTACGCCCCGCGCCGGGCATGCAGCCCATGCCTCCCCCGACATGCCTCGTCCGGTCTTCGATGAAACCTTTGCTCCAGTTGGTCTGCGACCGGAGCTTCTCGTTGACCCAGCGCGCCAGGAATTCCTGGTTAACCCGTCCGGTGCGGCGGGCGATCAGGAGTTCGTCCGCAAAGCTGAAATCCCGCGCGGCCGGATACTTGCCGGCAAAGTGGGGAATGATGCCCCAATAGCCGCCCGACCCGCCGTGTCTCGGCATATCCTGCGCCGCTTCCGTGCGCCAGTCGGCCGGCATCGGCTTGGTCGGCGAGGCTTGCAGCCCGAACACAATCGTGCGCGGCTTGTCCAGGGCCGTCGGCCGCGCAATGAATTGAACCTGGAGCAAGAGACGCCCTTTGTTCCGAATCAATGACAACGCCGGCTGGTCGTCGCCGATGGACCAGCCCTTGTCGTTGTTGGCAAACCACGCCAGGCCGAGTTCGGGGCCCCCGACCCATACATAGGGCAGCATGGAGCCCAGCATGGCGCCGTTGCCCGTGCGGGTGCTGTCCCAGATGAGACCGTCGCCGGCGGGGATGGCGCCGGTGGGATTCATCCGGATGGAGCCGCTCTGGCAAAGGTGCCACAGCGGCGCGATGTCGTCCCGGATCGGGATGTTCAGGACTAGCCGGTCAATCGTGCCGGGCATGGATCCCGGCAGGATCTGCATCTCCACTTTCATGCAGCCGTCAACCTCCAGCGTGGAGCGGGTCTTGAGTCGGAACCGGTTGCCCACAGCGGTCGAATCATAGATGGCCATGGCCGGCTTGCTTTGAGTAAACGCGCCTTCAGTCTGTGTCCATTTCCCCGCGTGGCCGTCCACGACGTATTCCAGGGTCATGGGGCCGGCGAGCAGTTCCTCGCCCTTGGCCTTCACGCTGTCCCACAGCCCGAACCGGTTCATGGTGAGTTCACGCAGGACCACGGAGGCCCGGTTGCCTTTGACGGCAATCGGCAGGAACGGAGGAAAGACTTCGTCGGACAGTCCCAGGATGTTGTCTTCCCACACGAAGTGTTCGCGCACGAAGGTCTTTTCAAACGGCTTGGCCGGCGCCTTGTCGCCATTCAGCGTCGTGCTCACCTTGTAGGATCCATTGGGCAGGTCCGGGATGTTGACAAGGATCTCGCCCGTCCTGTTCGTGGTCATCGCCATGTTCGTGGCGATCAGGATCTTGCCTGCGCTGTCCGACAGTTGAATGCCGGCGCCCGTGATGGTTTCACCACCCTCCACTTCGGTCAGGTCCACCTTGACCGCCAGTTGGTTCAGCGCGGGGTAGTAGGCGATGAAATAGGCGGTGGATTCCTCGGCGCTGCCGGCGATCTGCCAGGTCTTCTCGCGTGGCGGCGCGATGGTCATGCTGCGCTGGAAGTACACGGCTTTGCCGTCCGCCGAGCCGAGCGCGACGGACATGACGTGCGTCGCGGTCTTGTGCAGCGAAGCAGCCACGGTGGCGAAGTTGTATCGCCCGACCGCGCCGGCGTTGACCGTCACGTCGTCCGCGCGGCTCACCGGCGGCATATCGCTGGTGGTCACCCCGATCCGGGCTTTGTAAGTGACCGGCGCCGGGGTCACGTTGCGGATTGCCAACTGGTAATCCACGGCGGCCTCGAACACGGGGCCAAGACGGACTTCCTGGATCACCGGCGCCTGGGATTGGAGCGCGAAAATGGGGTACTTGCTGAAGTCGGCAAAGCCGCCGATGGGAAGGAACGGCGCCTGGTTCCAGGGATGCTTCCAATTCCTTGCCAGGAAGAGGCCCACCTCCCGCTCCTGGATGTCCGCGTAGTTGGCACCGAGCGAAGTCCAGGGGATTGCCATCTCGAAGTCCCAGGTCTTCTGCGTGCTGTTGATCGTGCTTTTGACGGCATGCCCCTTGAGCTCCCAGCCGGCGTTGGCCTGGGCGTTCTCGTCAAAGACCACGTCCAGCAGGTTGCCGGCGCTGTTGACGATGATCTGGTAGCCGCGCAGATCGCCCGCGCCGGTTGCGCGGTGGCTACGGTTGGGATCGATCCAGATTTCGAGGCTGTCGTCCAGGCACACATTCTGGTCGTGACGCAGCACCTTCGTGATGAGCTTGCCGTCCGGCGGCAATTCCGTGCTCGCGGCCAGGTAGAGGTTGACGGCATCGTACCCGACCCAGGTCGCGCCTGTCCGCGGTTCAAGCGGCGAGCCGAACCCGATGATCCGGGTGGCGCCGGCCCACTCGTTGGTGTCGAGCACGCCGTCAATCGCCGGCGCCTGGGCCATGGGCGGCAGCGCGATGCGGGCCGGAGTGAATTCCGCCACCTGGGCCACGGAGAGTCGACCGGTCAGCGCCGCCACCAGGGCCAGCACCGCCAAGCCGATGCGGCCGTGTGACGAAGACGAGGCGCAAGACGGTGTCGCTGCTTGCATGGGGCTACTCCCGCCCGGTGATCAGGTCCCCAAACAGGGCAACACCATTGCCACGCCCGCCCGTGCTGACATGGAATTCGTTGGCGCCGGTCATCGGCAGCCCGAGGATGAGCCGTGGCGGCGCGCCCTCGAAGCCGGTTCGCGGCACCGAGCCCAGCTTGGTCCACGCCTTCCCGTCGGCCGAGTAAAGGAAGTCAATCGAATTTGGGGACAGCGTGATCTTGACCCAGGTGACGGCGCCGGCGGGGGGACCATCCGCTCGCAACGCCTGCTTCCCGCCCGTCATGGCGACGGCCCGCAGGTTGGGCATCGGGACCATGTTGCCGGCCAGGAACTGCACGTACTTGTCTGACGCCCACGACAGCATCAGCGACGGGCCCCCGTCCCAGAACCCGCCACCGGCCTGGATCCGGACCTGAACCGAGCAGTTGTCCTCGTTGAAGGGGCGCGAGACCGTGATGCCCTCGACCCCGGTGAGGCGCAGGTTGCCCATCCACACGTCGCACCAGTCGCCCTCGCGCCCTTTCGGCTGCCAGTCCTTGGTCAGCGTCGCGAAGTCGTCGCACAGGCGCTCGATCCGGGCCTTGGGCGCGAGCGCGGCATCGCGGGCGGGGATGGTGGTGCAGACGCCGGGCGCCGCGACGACGATCGTCCGGTAGTTGTGACGCGCCACGGGCAGGGCGCGGATGACGCCGCGCGCGAACGCCACGGGGTCGCCGCTTTGTTCATCGGTGGCCACGGCGTCGGCCGGCAGACCGTAGGCGGCGGTATCGAGGCGGACATCCGCGCGCCGATCTTCCTGAGACAGGTTGGCGATGTGCAACCGCACCCGGCCGGGACGTTTCCAGGTGGTGGTGAGCACGTCCGGCCCGCCCTTGGTGACCTTGGTCAACCCGCGCACGTCCCAGTACGGGATGTATTCGCAGTCCGCTTCGGCGAGGCCGAAATCGTTGGTCAGGCCGTTCGACCGCCAGTAATTGTGGTCCGTCACGTCGAACAACGCGAGCACCGCCTGGGTCGGGTCCGGCTTCCAAGTGTAGAGGTACCCGAACTTGGGCGGGGGCACCGTGCCCCACTGCCGGCCCAGCGTCATCCGCAGGTTGGCCAGGCCGGTCTTGTTGTACCAGCGGTCCACGAAATCGGGGTCCGGCACGGCGGGATCCGGGTAGCCGCCGTTCTCGCCGTCCAGCCAATAATCGCAGAACCCGAGGTAGCCGATGATCGGCGCGTCGGTGATGTGCGCTTTCATCACGGGCGGCGGGCCGACCGACAGCCAGTAGGCGCGCTCGCGCTTGGTGAACTCGCGGTAGTCCATCACCCAGTAACCGGCGCGCAACCGGCCCTCGTCGTCGATCCAGCCGCGGTTGTTGATCAGGCTCGGCCACGCGACGGCGAAGCTGTTGTCGTGGTAAGCGCCGTCGAGGCTGGCTTTCTCGTGCCACTGGTTGTAGGCCCAGAGAATGAAATCGGTGTGCGCTTTGTTCTGAACGAAGGCGAGCGGGGCGTCCACGTACCACTCGGCGCCGAAATCCTGGACGATCTGGCCGTACAGGGCATCATCGGGCGGGATGCGGTCGGAATTGAAACAGAAGTACCGCCACCAGCGGTTCTCCTGCTTGGCCGCGGGGGTGCGGTACCACGGGCCGTTCTTGGGCAATTCGCCTTTCTGGTAGGCGTCGAAGCAACCGGCATAAATGAGCGGTTCGTCGAAATGGCCCCAGCCGAACCATTCCTCGCCCTTCCACATGCCGCCCGGCGGCCGCGGTTTCACAGGTGTGGCCTGCAAGCTGAACGTCACCTCGATCGGTTTCGTGAGCGGACCGGGCTTGTTCAACAGATGCATCCGGAACGAGGTCGTCTTGCCTTTACGGACGACGTCCAGGCAAGGCTTGTCGAACGTCGTGACCCACGTCCGGTCGTTGTCGCACATCCAGGCCACGCCGCGGTCGTCGTCGCCCAGCCAGACGATCGGGACGAAGTTACCGGACACCAGTGAGTTGTGGGCGGCCGTCTTCGAGTCCCAGATCACGCCATCGCGCCGCCCGTCGAAGTCGGCGAACGTTTTGTTCACCCGCATCCCCTCGGCGGAATGGTTGAACAGCCGGGCGGCCTCCGTCGGCAGCGGAACCTCGACGCGAATCGAATCGAAGGACGCCGTCGCTGTGGGCGTCAGCTTGAGCCTGATCTTGTAGAACCCGTCGAATTCGAGCGTGCCCGCGACCTCGGCCTTGAGCCCGGCCGTCTCCGCGGCGCCGGTCACCTCGACGCGGGTCTCGTTGAGCGGCATGATCTTTTTGCCGAGCGCGTTCCAGGGCAGGCGCTTTCCGGCCCGCTCCGCGACGAGCTGGACGGGACCGGCCAGTACGTCGCGCACGGCGGGACCGCGGCTCGGTTCCGGCTGCAGGGTCGGGATCGCGGCCGGCAACCCCAGCCCGTCAAACGTGTATTCCCGTCCCCAGCAACGAACCTTTTCGCCCTCGACCTGCATCGGGGTCCAGGGATGCATCACCTTGTCGGTGATGCCCAGGTTGTTATTCTCCCACTCATAAATCTTGCGGACCAACTTCACGCTGACGTCGGGAGCGAGCGGCTGCTTGGTGACGGCGTGGCGTGACGTGAACCTGACCGTGTACGTGCCCGCGAGCAGCGGCCCGTCCGCCACCTGGAGAATCGCCTGACCGTAGTCGTACGGGAAGTTTGTGATGACCGCCGACGCCAGGGGGGTCTCCTGCCCCTCGCGATAGGCAGTCGCTTCCACCTGGACCTGTTGCTTGTCACCCGGCAGATCGAGAATATCCGCCGAGGCCAGGATCCGGCCGTAGCTCGGTGCCATCTGCGCCTTCACCACCAGCGGCTGCGGCGCGGACTTCGGGTAGACCCGGGGCCCGTTCGAGGTCGTGAACGGCAAGCGCCGGTAGAACACGACCGCACCCTTGTCGTCGGTGATGCGGTAGTGGGCGATGCCCGCGGACTTGGCCGCCAGCGGGAACGACGCGGCAAACTCCGCCTGCCCGCCCCGGGGGAGAACCAGGGTGTTGGTCTTGGAGAAGAGCTCCAGAAGCTGGCCCGTCGCCGGGTCGGGCTTGTCCGCCGTAACCTGCACCGCCACGGTATACGTCCCGGCAGGGCCGATGGATTTCAGGCGCAGCGCGGGGTTGAACAGGTTCTTGTCGAGTTCCCCGAAGCCGCGCCACTGCACCAACGGCGCCTGATCGTCGAACAGGACTTTCACACCCTGACCGGCCGCGATGCCGGCGAAGGTGCACATGTAACCCCAGGCGCCGCACCCGCCGTCCCGGCAAAAGTCGGCGTCGAAACTGCGCCCGTTGGCCGTGTCCGTGATGCCCAGCTCGGCGAAGGTGGCCGAGACCTCGGCGTACCAGTGCCCCGGCGCGAACGTGTTCTTGAACTGCCACGGGATGGTAAACCCGGCCACGTCGCTGATGCCGATCCGCGGCGTCTGTTTGGTGTCGAAAACGGCGCCGCGGCCGTTGCCGCCGAACTGGATAAAGCTGACCAGGTCGCCGGGCTTCTTCTCCGGCATGATGTAGAACTCAACGGCGTTGTCCGCACAAATCCCGCCATTGTCGGGGATGGCCCCGCGCATGACGGGTCGCTCGCCTTCGCCGAGGGGATTATCGTAGGCTATGTACAGGCGGGTCGCATCCCGCTTGAGGTAGACCCTTGGCGAATTGGGTATCGGAGAAAGGTTGGCGGAAAGAAACATCGAGATGAAATCGCCGCCCAGGACAACGGCGTCATCCCACTCGCCCGGCGCCAATGCGCCGTCCACCGTCACCGGTGCCTGGGACTGCGGGAGCCGGATAACCGCCTGTTCCGGGGCGGCCATGGCGGCTAGCCCGAGCCCCAGGCAGCAGAGCGCTGCGCCGCACCCCATCGTCCCTCGCCACCGCATTCCCGTCATCTGTATGCTTCTATTGAGGTCCATAGCAGGGGTTGCCTCCTTCGCCGATCACGCGCTTACTTATCCAAATGGTAAAAAGCGTAGCAATCGGATTGGAACACGGGAATGAATCCGGTTCTCAATAGCATGTGTCGGGCTATTGCGGGGCACCCGCAAGCCCTGCTGGATAACGCTTGCGGGATAACCGGTATTCGAGAGGGCTAATGTCAAACATCCGCTTGAATTGCCGGCTGAAGTGGAAAGGGTCGCAGAAGCCCAGGGCATAGGCCACGTCACTCACGTTCGAGTCAGTCGTCATGAGCAGCATGCGTGCATGTTCAAGCCGGAGTGTCCGCAGGTAGGCCAGAGGAGGAACGCCCATGATTTTCTTGAATACGGCGTAGAACCGCGGTTCGGAAAGACCGACGGTGTGCGCCAGGGCCGCCGGAGTCAGATCCTCGGCCAAGTGATTCCGAATGTGATCCAGGACCGGCGCCAGGCGATTGGCGTTCTCGAGGAAATGCAACGCCATGGGTTTGAGTGTCGAAATGCCGATGATGGCGCCCAGAAGACGGAAGCCAATTTCCTTTTCGCGGGCGACACAGGCAAAATCAAGTGCGGCGTCCTGGGGCAAAGCCGCCAGTTCCTCGCAAAGGTCACCCAACCCCCGTGCGCGCGGCCCCCGCACGAAGACCGGAACGTCGAAAAGAGAGAGGGCGTCGATCGTGGACAGGATGCGGAACTCGAAGTGCGCCCAGCGGGATACAGGGCGCCTGCCGGTCAGCGAGTGAAAGCGATGCGTCAATCGTGGGGCCACAATCGCCGCCCCCTCCGGAATCTGCACCGTCCGTCCCCCCACGAGATCAAGCATGCCGCTGCCCGCCCGGATCTGGAAGATCGCGGTCAAAGGCATTGAGCGCCACCCGATGGAGTGGCCTGCCGTCAAGGAAACGACGCCCGCATCGAAAAAATGGAACTCCAAGGTGTCGTCGATCGCCTTGGCTATTCTAGCCACACGGGGGTCCGGGCTGGCGGCGGGGCCTTTCTGTGACCGGACAGGCGCGCGCCTTTCGACTGTTGACTGGCGAATTGAACTTACCTCCAAAACCTGCTCGCGAAAACCGCCAATGTTGTGCTACTTTGGATTAGGTTGCCCGACCCGACAAGGACTCGAACCCTTACAAACAGATCATGAGTCTGTTGTACTACCATTAAGATATCGGGCAGAATGCTCCGTTCCATTAACAATTACCGTTTTAATTATGCCGGTTGGCGGGATTGGATTCAAGTGCGGATTCCGCCTTCGTGCTCTTCGGGGTGGACACTCCTCCCGGCCAACTGACCCTTCGCTGCTCGACCGCCACCGCCAGCCGCTGCACCAGGTTGACCTTGCTCCCCGGCGTCAACCTGTACCCCTCGATGTCCGGCAGCACCCGCTTCAGATCGTCGTAAATCGGATCACCAACCCCGGTCGCATCCAGAATCACCCGGCCGCGCCAACGACGCGCGAACGTCACGATCCGATCTTTCTGAATCGGCCAGTCCAACTGGTTGAACCGCTCCATCGCGAAACACCGTCTCGTCTCGGCGTCCATCGCGATCATGACGGTCCAGTCAGACGTCCTGGGGGATCGACGCCGCTTCGTCAATCACCAGTCCGTCGAACCCGTAACCGCGGATCGCATCCGGGTTGTCGGCCGACAGGAACCAGATCTTCACCGGGCCGGCCTTGCCCACGAACTCGATCCGTGACGGTGCACGCCCGCAGACGTGGATCACGGCCGGCCCGATCTCCCGGAACGCCTCGATGCCGCGGTCGGCGACGTTGTATGTCGGTGCAACCCAGCCGTACTCGCCGCCCTGACGCCTGCCCCAGTCGAGGATCTCGCCGGCCAGGCACAACGTCTTCCCGAAGCGCCTTCCGGTGCAGACGATCCTGAACCGCTTGTCCTTGGCGCGGTGGATCATCACCTGCGCGGGGTGGGGGAGATACTCGGTTGTGCGTGCCACGGCTTACCTCCGGTCGTTCTCGGGAATCGGTTTGCCCTGCTCGTCGAACCGCGGCTTTTCGCCCGGCTCGTCACCCAGCAGGCTCTTCCACTCGATCACGCCATCCCGCTCAACCTCCAGCCGGGCCTCGCGCGGCAGCAGCGGCATGATCACGGTCTTGAAGAACTTCTCCGGGTCCGCCATCAACGACGCCCGTAACGCTGCGATCAGCGTCTTCTGGCACTTCTTGTCGGACAACAGCCGGTCCAGCCCGGCCAGCGCTTGAATCCGGCCGCCGTAACTGCCCTTCGGCCGCCCTCGCGGATTCCCCGACTCCCCTGCATGATACTGTCCCATCTCACACCTCCATCCCCGGACCGCCAGGTCCGTTCCCTCAGCGCCCCCGCGACACCGTCCGCGCCCTCCACGCCGCCCTGGACGCCCTCTCCCGCACCGCCAGCTCCCTGACCTCAACCAGGCCGCCAAGCGAAGCGCAGTCGCGTTTGGACGCCGAAGGCGTCCATCACGCGACCGCCCCCCTCCGCTGGACGCCAGAGGAAGAGCAGCGCCTGAAAGACGCCTTCACCGCCCAGACCCCGCTCAAAGCCATTGCCGCCGCCCACGGCCGCACCCCCGGCGCCATCACCGCCCGCCTCCTGCGCCTGGGCCTCCCCGATCCCGCGACGACGCCTCCGCCGTTCCCGCCCGCGCCTCTCCGCCCGCCGCCCCCGCCGCCATCCCCGTTCCCGCCCACCCCGATCCGTCCGCAGCCGACAGCCCCTGCCACCAGCCACCCGTCACCTGACCTCCCGTGCGGGACGTTGTCCCGTCCCAACGGGACTCACGTCCGGCCGCGGACGTCTGACCTCGGACGTTCGCCCACAGTCCCAACGCCCGACCGTCCCGCCGCCCGACTGCCCGACCGGTCGCCGGCACCGCCGCCACCCGCCGTCCTGAAACCCGACGACGATTTTCCGTTCTGAAGTCCATCCCGACGACGGCTGCCGCATCCTGGCCGGCCATTTCCCTGGTCGCCCCGCGGACCTGACCGAGCAGGGCAGGGGACCTGACGCCCCTTTCCAAGCCCCGTGTGTGTGTGTTTGTGTGTGTAACTCACACTCAGACTCACCCCGAATTGCCCAAACACGCCACCCCCTGGCCCCGACCCCCTGAAAAGCAAAAAGCCCCGACTTTCCTAGGAAAAGCGGGGCTTTTAAGGCCTCAAAACTGGTAGCGGGGGTAGGATTTGAACCTACGACCTTCAGGTTATGAGCCTGACCTAAACACGCCAGATATACGGCATATTTGAGATATAAAAGCGTTTAAGGCCCTGTTTGGGTGGATGTTTGGGTAAATAGGGCTTGCGAAAGCGACCGAGTTTTCAGTATGTTCCTGGTGTTGCGCAAGGCAGCGGAGGGCGTCGTCATGGCACTTGAATTCCGGTTTGGTCGCGATGGCAAACTGATCCCCAATTGGTACGGGCGCTATGAGGTCAACGGAAGGCGGCACACCGTTGACCTGGGGGTGGCAATCGGCGGGACCCCGCCAGAACCGTTGTCCCTGCGCTCACGGGGCGATGAGGCGTTCGAGCTTTCCCGACAGAAGGCCAAGGATAAGCTGGAGGCGTTCGCCGATCGGGCTCGCGGTAAACAGGATGCCGCCCACCTGGTGGAACGTATCTACGAGATCAAGACCGGCGAGAAGGTCCAGTCGGTCGGGCTTGAGACTTTGCCAGACGAGTGGGAGCACATCCCACGGCGGCGGAAACCCAATGCGCGCTATGCCGTGCAGTGTCGGGCGACACTGGCCCGGTTCGTCCAGTTCGTGCGAGCGCGCTACCCGAAGATCGAGGATTTGGGGCAGGTGACCCGTTCCGTGGCCCGTGAGTACCTGGAGTCGGAGTTGACGCGGGGGGTGGCCGCAAAGACTTGGAACGACACGCTCAAGCTGCTGCGAGCAACCTGCAAATACCTGCTGCCGGCGGGTAGCGTCAACCCGTTCACGAGCATGCCGACGCGGGCGGCCGAGACGGTGTTCCGGAAGCCGTTTTCGTGTGAGGAACTGCAGGCGTTGCTGGATGCCGCGCGGGAAGACGCGTTCATGTACCCGTTGATCGTGACGGCGGCGTGCTCCGGCATGCGGCGCGGCGATGTGTGCGGGCTGCGGTGGTCGGCCGTGGATCTGAAGGGCGGCACGCTGCGCGCCCAG
>CAZZCT010000103.1:0-609 GCA_964652365.1 uncultured Lentisphaerales bacterium | reverse complement strand
GGCATGCTGGAGGTCAAGACGTCCAAGACCGGGGCCAATGTCGAGATACCGATCTTCAAGCCGCTGCGGGAGGTGCTGGAAGCCCGGAAGGGCGTGGATCCGGTGCTGGTGTTCCCCGAAGCCGCCCGGATGCTGGTGGAGAGTCCGGATGGGTTGACATGGCGCTTCAAGAAGATCGTGGCACAGGCGTTCGGTGAGGAGCCGGCGCCTGGCCTGCCGCAGTGCACGCCGGCTGGTGAGGTGCTGGCCGAGGGGGAGGCGGCGATCTGCGCGAAAATGGCGGAGGGACCGCGGCGCGAGCGCATTCTGGATGTGTTCCGGCGCTATTGCGGCGGGGCGTCGCTGGTGCAGATCGCGAAGGACGCGGGTTATGCGAAGTGCACGGTGTCGCTGGACTTGCACACGGTGCAGGATCTGATCGGCAAGCCGTTCATCCGGATCCAGGCGGCGAGCATGAAGGGGGCCGTGCGGGCGGCAACCCAGGTGCAGCGTGAGAACGGCCAACGGGCGGCGAGCGTTCGAGACTGGCACGCGTTGCGGGCAACGTTCGTGACGCTGGCGCTGTCGGCCGGGGTACCGGTGGAATTGGTGCGGCGCGTGACCGGCCAT
>CAZZCT010000102.1:0-17622 GCA_964652365.1 uncultured Lentisphaerales bacterium | reverse complement strand
TCACGAATCCACAACCGGTGGTAGCACCATGAGTGAAGTGCATATCCCTATTGAGCAATGGACGGACGACCGGGTCAACGCGTTGCTCGGCTCGTGGCTGATGCTCAGCGAGGACCGCGGGGCTACGTGGGGCGCGCCGACCCGCGTTCCGGTGTCGACGCCTCACGGTCCGGTCCTCCTGAAGTCCGGCGACCTGCTGTATCTCGGCAAGCTCTACGGCAAGTGGTCAGACATGCTCGACGCCGGGATCACGGCGGCGCGCAGTCGTGACGGTGGCCACACGTGGGAGGTCCTGGGACAGGTGCCGGCGTTCCCGGGAACCGACTCGTCCAACTATCATGAGCCGCATGTGATTGAGCTTCCGTCTGGCCGCCTGATCGGAGTCATTCGCATTGAGGACAGCGGCAGGGCGCGGACCGGCGACGCCGGCGTCCCGTCGTTCAGCCTGATGCAAACCGAGTCCGACGACGGCGGGCGGACCTGGACGACCGCCCGGCCGTTGGGCTTCCATGGCTCGCCGCCGCACCTGCTGCGCCATTCGTCCGGCGTCCTGGTATGCAGCTACGGCTACCGCCAGTCGCCGTGCGGGCAGCGCGTGGCGTTCAGCCGTGACGACGGCGCGACGTGGGAGCACGACTGGATTGTGCGTGACGACGGGCCGGACGGGGACCTCGGCTATCCCTCGACCGTCGAACTGGCCGACGGCAGCCTGTTTACCGTCTGCTATCAGAAAGCCGCCGCGGGCGAGAAATGCTCACTGCTGTGGTCGCGGTGGCGGTTGCCGGGGTACGCGCGCGAACGATCGGTGTGGCTTGAGCTGGGCGAGCCCGTCACCGTGGCATTGGCGTCGCCGGAGGTGCGGGGGTGGGGGCCGTATCAGTTCCCCGGGCTGGCGCGATTACCCGATGGGCGGATTCAGGTGAGCTACCATGTCGAGGCAGACTCGGCCACGGCCTACGGCCTGCCGCCGGCGCGCGCGGTAGCGTCGGATGAGGGCCACACGTGGAAGCTACTGCCGCGCGAGGGGGCTGGCGGCGGCACGGCGCTCTCGTGGGGCACACCGCCGCTGCGTCTGCCCAACGGAGACCTGTTGTCGGCAAAGCAACTGCGCTCCCGGCCGGTCGCGGAGTTCAGGCTGCCGGAGCAACCGCTGGCCACGTTTCCCATGACACCGCGCTGATCGCCTACTCCGAGTTCAACCTGCCCGGCCCCGGCGGCCAGCTCAGCAAAGGCATTCGCGTCCGCCGGGTGAAGGCCAGTCCGGTGGGCGGGCGTCGATAGGCGAAGGCGGATGCTGGCTGCAGATCGGACAGATTGCCTGATGTCAACGGATAGGGGAGCACACACATGGACAACACACTCGATTCCAAGGCCTTGAAACCTTCACTGGCCTTTGCCTGGAAGTGGGCGGAGGCCGTTACGGTCGACGACGCGGCCGATCCGCGCAGAGTCTCGGTGCAGTGCCTGCGCCAGGGCTGGGGCGCGATGCAGATCGACCGTTCGATTACGACGGAACCCCTGACGCTCGCGGGCAAGGTCTACAAGCGTGGACTGGGCACGCACGCAGACAGCGAGATCCGCATTCGCACGAACCAGCCCATCCGCGCCTTTCGCGCTTGGGCCGGCATGGACGACAACCTGGCTTGCCGCAACGCCAACGCCGGCAGCCCCGCACGGTTGCTGTTCGCCGTCGAAGCCGGCGGACGCGAACTGTGGCGCAGCGCCGCGCTGGGAGTCGATAGCGCCCCTGTCCGCGTCGAGGTGGCGGCCGGCGGCACCGCTGAGCTGGTCCTGAAGGTCTGGGACGTCAACGGCAGGAACGACTATGCCCATGCCGACTGGGCCGACGCCGAGATCGAGCTCGCAGACGGCACCAAGGTTAGGCCAACCGGAAATGCCCTCTTTCCCTCCCACATTCTGGCCGACGGTCTCCTGCCGTTCTCGTTCCAGTACGGCGGCCGCTCCTCATCGGAGCTCATCCCCGGCTGGAAGCTGGCGCGGACAGGCCACACCAAGGCCGGCGTCACCACCCGGGAGCTGACCTGGCACGATCCGGCGACCGGACTCGAATGCGTCCTGGAGATGCAGACCTTCGCGGAGTTTCCGGCCGTCGAATGGGTCATGCGATTCCGTAACACCGGCACACAGGACACGCCGCTGATCGAGGGTCTTCGGCCGCTGGACATGGTATGGGCGCCGGACAAGGACCGGACGTGGCTGAAGGACGAGACGCTGCTTCGCCGCTCCGTCGGCTCGCTGTGTAAGCCGACCGACTTCCAGTGCCGGATAGACCCGCTGGCGAGCGGCAGAACGATCGCCATGGTGGCCGGCGGTGGGAGACCCTCCAACGACTGGCTGCCGTTCTTCAACCTGCAGACCGGCAAGACCGGTGTCGTGGTCGGCATCGGCTGGACCGGGCAATGGGCGGCGGAGTTCGCACGGCCGGCAGAGGAGACGATCCGGATTTGTGCCGGCCAGGAGTTGACGAAGCTCGCATTGCACCCCGGCGAGGAGATCAGCACCCCGCGCATCCTGCTCATCTTCTGGAATGGCGAGCCGCTGACGGGCCATAATCTCCTGCGGCGGTTCCTGCTGGCGCACCATGTGCCGAAGTCCGGCGGCCGGCCGATCGAGGGCCCGGTGTGCGCCGCCACCTGGGGCGGCATGGAATCGGTTCATCACCTGCAGCAGATTGCGGACATCCGCAAGCACCGCCTGGCCTACGACTACTACTGGATCGATGCCGGCTGGTACGGGCCCGCCGGCAGCTTCTCGCCGGACGTCTACACGGGGGAGTGGGCCAAGTATGTCGGCCACTGGAACATCAATCCGCGGGCGCATCCGGAGGGACTGAAGCCGATCGCCGATGCCGCGCACGCGGCGGGCCTGAAGTTCCTGCTCTGGTTCGAGCCCGAGCGGGCGTTGACGGACACGCCCTGGACCGTGGAGCATCCCGAGTGGTTCCTCGGCGAACGCAAGCCGGGCGGGAACCTGCTCTTCAACCTCGGCGACTCCATCGCCCGCCAGTGGCTCACCGACTTCATCTCCAACTTCATCCGCGACGTGGGGATCGACTGCTACCGGCAGGATTTCAACTTCGAGCCGCTGCCCTACTGGCGCGCAGCCGATGCGCCGGACCGGCAGCGCATGACCGAGATTCGCTATGTCGAAGGGCATTACCAGTTCTGGGACGACCTGCTCCGGCGGCATCCGGGGTTGCTGATCGACAACTGCGCCAGCGGCGGCCGGCGCATCGACCTGGAGACGATCAGTCGCAGCATTCCGCTGTGGCGCAGCGACTACCAGTGTGGCCCCGGCTTCGATCCTGCCGGCTGCCAGACGCAGACGCACGGGCTGTCGTACTGGATCCCGCTGCACGGCTGCGGCACCTGTGGCGGGACCCACGATCCGCGGCGCGGCGACACCTACAACGTGCGCAGCAACCTGTCTGCCAGCCTGGAGTTTCCGATCTACTTCAACCAAGGCGACGGCCGGCCCGACCATCCCTGGGGCTGGCAGCGCCGGATGATCGAGGATTACCGGCGGGCCCGGCCGATGTTCAACGGGGACTACTATCCCCTCACCGGTGATACCGGCGCGGCCGACACCTGGGTGGCCATGCAGTTCCACCGGCCGGACCTTGGCGAAGGAGTGCTGCTCGCCTTCCGGCGCAAGGAGGCGCCGTTTGTGTCGGGGGACTTCCGGTTGCAGGCGCTCGACCCCGCCGCAACCTACGAACTGACCGATGCCGACACGCGCCGGAAGCGGCGGGCAAAAGGGCGGGATCTGATCGAGAACGGCCTGCGCATCGCCATGGAGACCGCCCCGGCCAGCCGGCTGGTGTTCTATGCCACCGTCGAGCCGAATTGAGCCGGTGCCGCAATGGGGAGAATATGGGCTGGATCATGCGCGGCATCCTTGTGTTGGCGGGATCGGCCATCTGTCCGCCACCGCCTGGGTTGCCAGCGTGATTGGCGCACTCGCCCTGGCGGCGCTGGCCTGCGGGGGGTGAGCGGTAGCGATGAATGGAATGAACAGAGCGAAGAGGCCTGCGAAAGACATGCACACCACGCAGCATTGGCAACTCGACCTCGACTCGGGCACCGGGGCGCTGGCGCGCCTGGCGCACCCAGGCGATCCGCACGGCATGAACTGGGTTTGCGCGCCGGCCGAAAACGCCTGGTTCCCGCGCAGCTACGGCTGGGGCCTGGGGCACATCGCCATGCCGGGCTATCCGGCCGCACCGCGCTGGGAAACGCCCGCGGCGCTCGACGGGCTGAACGTCCGTTACCGGATCGGGGCGCTCGCGATCGCCGTCACCCGTACCCCGCGCGGGGAGTGGCTCGACGAGGAATACCGCTTCGAGAACGGCGGCACGTCCGAACTGCCCATCTGGGGCATCGGCCTGTGCCTGCCCTTCAACGACAACTATCCGGATGCGCCCACCTGCGTGACGAAGCGCTGCAACGCCCACCTTTGGTGCGGCGGGCATGTGGCCTACGTGTGCGCTCTGCGCATGGGCGGTGTGGGGCCGCATCTGGGGTGGGTCCTGACTGCGGGCAGCATGGGCGGCTACAGTATTCAGGGACGCGGCCTCTTGACCGCCGGATCCAACACCCGCGGCATCATCGTCATGAACTCAGCCGGCGCCATGTTGAAGCCGGGTGAAAGCCTGCGTCTGGCCGGCACGATGTTCTGGCACAACGGCTGGGACGACTTCTTCGCGAAGGCCCGGGCGATTCCCAGCTTCGTGGAGGTTGGGGCCGAGCACTACACGCTGGTCGGCCGCGAAGAACCGCGGGTCACGGTCGGAAACCCGGCCGCCACGCTTGGCAAGCCGGTCGCGGAGACCGACGGCGAACGCATCCCGGTCAGCCTGCCGGGCGGCCGCGAGACCTGGCTGCGCGTGCAGCGCGTGGATGACGTTGCCAAACGCGTACGCGCCCGCGCCGCCTTCATTGCGGAGAAGCAGATTGTTCGCGACGCCAACGACCCGCTGCACGGTGCGATCCTCTCCTACGACAACGACACCCGGGCCCGGTTTCACAATCCCGCCTGGCCCGATCAGGGCGAGGGGCGCGAGCATGTCGGCATGGGTGTGTTGCTGGCCCAGGCCGGGGCGCGCTGGCAGGATGGCGCGCTGCTCGACGCCGCGAAACTCAACCAGCGTTTCGTCCTCGACCGGCTGCAGGATGCCGACGGCACGGTCTTCGACTCCGCCCGCAACCGTACCGTTCAGCGCCTCTACAACTACCCCTGGGTGGCGCAGTTGCACCTGGAACTGGGCGATCTCGACGGCTGCCTGCGGACCTTCAGGCAGTACTACGCCCGCGGCGGCGCGCAGTTCTATGCCTTCCCCATTCCCATGCTCGATGCCGTCACCCGGTTTCGCGCGGCCGGCCGGACGGCCGAGGCCGAGGAGTTGCTGGCGCTCTTCCGCGGGCATGCCGACCGCATCGTGGCCATCGGCACCGCGATCCCGGCCCATGAGGTCAACTACGAGCAGAGCATCATCGGCCCTGCCACCCTCATCCCGCTGGAGGTCTACCTGCTGACGCGCGACGCGAAGTACCTGCGCTGCGCCGAGGCGTTCCTGCCGCTGCTCGACGCCTTCAACGGCCGGCAACCGGATCATCACCTCCACGATATCGCCATCCGCCATTGGGACGGCTTCTGGTTCGGGCGGTTGAAGCTCTGGGGCGACACCTTCCCGCACTACTGGAGCGCGCTCACGGGTTGGGTCTTCTACCGCTATTGGCAGGCGATCGGTTCCGAGTTGCATCGCCGGCGCGGCCGCGAGATCCTGCTCGGCAATCTCAGTGCCTTCCGCCCTGACGGCAGCGCGTCGTGCGCCTACGTTTATCCGGATGCCGTCAACGGCAACCCGGCCCGCTGCTGGGACCCGCTGGCCAACGACCAGGATTGGGCGCTGGTCTTTCTGTTGCAGGCCGCGACCATCGATCCGCACTTTGTTCGGGAGAGGTGGTCGCCATGAGAAACAGCCAGGCTCTGCCGGGGAATCTGGCCGACAGCGGTCCGCGAGACCGAGCCGTACGTGCAGAGCCAGTCCGCCCACAGCCGTTTCAGCCGCAAGGAAGGGGTCTCGCGGCTGCCGAGGTTGACTGGCGCTGCCGCCTCATCGTACGACACCTCGACGCACCCGCGTCGAGCGTTCGCTGTCCCCTCGGCGAATTCACAGGAGCGAAACCATGAATGCACGGACACAGTCCTACGACGTTGCGGCCTACATCTGGCCCTCCTATACCGGCGATGAGCCGCGCACCCGCATGTTCTGGCCCGAGGGTAACGGCGAGTGGGAGACGGTTCGCAAGGCCGGGCCGAAGTTCCCCGGACACACCTGGCCGCGCCGGCCGCTGTGGGGATACTGCAATGAGGCCGACCCGCGCGTGATGGAGATGCAGATCGACGCGGCCGCCGACCACGGGGTCAACGTCTTCATCTACGACTGGTACTGGTACGACGGCCGCCCCTTTCTGGAGCAGTGCCTGAACAACGGCTATCTCAAGGCCCGCAACAACGCGCGCGTCAAGTTCTACCTGATGTGGGCCAACCACGATGTCACGCATCTGTGGGACATCCGCATTTCCCAGATCGACAACAACATCATCTGGCGGGCCGCCGTGGACCGGCGCGAGTTCGAGACGATCGCCCGGCGCGTGCTGGAGACCTACTTCACCCACCCGGCGTATTACACGATCGACGGCAAACCGCTCTTCATGGTCTACGACCTCAACAAGCTGGTCAGCGGCCTGGGCGGTGTGGAGCAAACCGCCGACGCCTTTGCCTGGTGGCGCGAACAGGCCGTGAAGGCCGGTCTGCCCGGACTGCACCTTCAGCTCACGAGCTGGGGCGCCCGGCACCTGAATCTGAGCGGTGTTGATGCCGGTGCCGCCGCCACGCCGAACGACACGCTGAAGCGGCTCGGGTTTGACAGCCAGACGCACTACCAGATGGTGCACTACACCAATATCGACCGCGACTACCTCGAGATCCTGCCGGACATGGCCAGGGAGTGGGCCTGCATGGAGGAGAAGTACACTCTTCCGTACTTCCCGCACGTCTCGGTTGGCTGGGACAACAATCCCCGGTACCGCGACTTCAAGCCCGGGGTGGTCAAGAACAACACGCCGGCGAACTTCCAGCAGGCCCTTCAGATGGCCAAGGCCTATGTCGACCGTCACCCGGCCCAGGCGCCACTCGTCACCATCAACAGTTGGAACGAATGGACCGAAACCAGCTACCTCCAGCCCGACGATCTGTATGGGTACGGCTACCTCGAAGCCGTGAAGAGGGTGTTCGGCGGGTGAAAGGCACACTCTTGGCGCTGGCGGCGGTCTTGCTGTGGGGATCGACGGCGGTTATCGCCCGTCACCTTGCGCTGGATGGCGTCTCCATGAGCGTGGTGGCCTTCCTGCGCGTAGCCATCGGCGGCATGGTGCTCGGGGCGTGGATGGCGCTGACGGCGCCCGCCGCACTGCGGCAGGGCGGCGGGCTGCTGCGCAGCCGCTGGGTCTGGCTGGCGCTGGTCTGCTATGGCGGCAATATGCTGGTGTTCCACGCCGATGCTGTTGGGAGCGGCCGGCATCGTGGCCGCGCTGCTGGTGAACCGCCCGACGGTGCGTCGGACGGAGGCATAACCTCGTTGAGTTCGGTGCAAGCGCTGCCCTGTAGCCCGTGCGCGGCAGTTCGCGCGCAAGGAGGACCGCTGAGGACGGCGGAGTCCAGGAGAGACCGCCGAGGACGGCGGCGTCCAGAAGAGACCGCCGAGGACGGCGGAGTCCAGGAGAGACCGCCGAGGACGGCGGAGTCCAGCAGCGGACGGCGGAGTCCAGGGGCACTTGGCATTGTAAGCGGTCTTTGGACCCGGCGGTCCTCCGCCGTGGTACGGGCGGGTCAAGGGCCTGACCACCCCGGCATCGCGTAGTTCGACGCCGGTTTGCCGCTTGTGCCTGCGCCTGCCATTTGCCATCCTCTCCCCATGGATCTGACCACTCTTGGTTTTGACGGTTGGTTTGAGCAACAGGCTGCGCCTCTCCTGCAGCCGGGACACAGCCTGGCGCGCGTCACGGCGGTTGATCGGGATGCATTCCTTGTCAGGAACCAGGATGGCGAGACGCAGGCCGAACTCGCCGGCAAGTTCCGCTTCGGGGTTGGTGCCGCGACCGACCTGCCCTGTGTGGGCGACTGGGTCTGCCTGCAGTGTCATGCATCTGGCGGCCCTGCCTTAATCCATAGCGTCTTGCCGAGGAAGACCTTCCTGCGCCGCAAAAGCCCCGGCAGGACCGTGGACTTTCAGATGATCGCGGCGAACATCGACGTCGCCTTCATCGTGCAGGCCTGCGGATACGATTTCAACCTGGGGCGGCTCGACCGGTACCTGGTGATGGCCAGCGAGGGCGCGATTGAACCGTGGATCATACTAACCAAGACCGACCTGGTCGCGCCGGAGCAGCTTGATCAGGCCATCGGGCAGATGAGGGACGCGGGCATATCCGCGCGCATCATCGCCCTCAGCAACACAACGGGCGACGGCCTGCACGCGTTCCGTGCGCTGCTGGGTTCCGGACGCACGTACTGCCTGCTTGGATCATCGGGCGTGGGGAAGACCACGCTCATCAACCGGATGATCGGGCGCGACGCGCTCGAGACACGGGCCGTCAGCGCGACCGGCGAGGGTGTCCATACCACCTCTCGTCGCCACTTGCTGCTGCTGGATGACGGCGCCATGTTGATCGATACGCCGGGAATGCGCGAGTTGGGTCTGCTGGGGACGAGCGAAGGGCTGGAGGACACGTTCGCCGAGATTCGCGAACACGCCTTGGGCTGCCGCTTCGCGGACTGCACACACACCGGCGAGCCCGGCTGCGCGGTTCTCCTGGCAGTGGCGAACGGGACCCTGAGCGACGAGCGGCACCAGAGCTACCTCAAGCTCAAGAAAGAGACCGAATTCCTCGATCTTTCCTACGGCGAGCGGCGGCGGAAGGACCGGACGTTCGGCCGGTACATCAAGAGCGCCAAGAAGAGCATGCGGGAGTGAGCGCCGGGCGCCCAATCGGAAGGGAGTCATGAGTCACATGAAGATTGCCATTGTCGGCGGTACGGGCAACATCAGCCAACCCATCGTCAAACTGCTGCTGGCGCAAGGCCACGACGTGACCTGTGTCAATCGCGGTACGTCGCGCCCGGTGCAAGCCGGCGCGCGGCTCATCACGTGCGACCGGCACGATTGCGACCGCTTCGAGCGTGCGATGCAGGCCGAGCATTTTGACGCGGCCATTGACATGATTTGCTTCAATGCCGAGGACGCTGCTTCGAGTGTGCGCGCTTTCCGCGGCGTGGGCTGGTTCGTGCAGACCTCGACGGTCAACACCTACGGGCCGCACTACGACCGCCTGCCGGCCGACGAAACGCACCCCCTGCGCCCGGAAGGCGGTTACGCCGTGCCCAAGGCAGCGGCTGACAACGTCTATCTGGCCGCCTGGCATGCCGAGAAGTTCCCGGTGGTGATCATCAAGCCTTCCACCAGCTATGGCCCCATCCAGGGCATGTTGCGCCAGGTGGCCTGGGAGTTCTCGTGGATCGATCGGATCTGCAAGGGCAAGCCTGTCATCGTCTGCGGTGACGGCATTGCCCTGCACCAGCATCTGCACGTTGAGGACATCGCCCACGCCTTCGCCGGGGTGATCGGCAAGGAACACACCAAGGGCCAGATCTACAATGCCGTGAACCGCGGGTTCATCAGTTGGGCCGACTACCACCGCACGGCCGGACGAGTGCTTGGGCGTGAGGCCGAGCTGGTCGGCGTGCCGCTCGACACACTGAAGCGCTGCGGCGTGCCCAAGTTCGACATTTGCGAAAGCTGGTTCTCCGGCCATCGCTACTACGCCGCCGACAAGCTGTTCCGTGACGTGCCGGAGTTCTGTCCCCGCATCTCGCTGGAGCAGGGCATGGCGCAGGTGTTCGACGCGATGGCGCGCGACGGGCGCATCCCCAACTCCGACGAGCTGACCTGGGAGGACGACATCATCCGGCAACAGCGGGCCGTAGGCCGCTGATGCCGCCGCGCCCATCCTCACGGTGGTCGGGCACAGAGAGGGGCTCTGCAGAGGCAATGAGAAAGCTCGCGTTTGCGATAATTTGCCTGTCGGCAATCTGCGCCGTGTCTTGCCTGCATGTCGGGCCCCAGACAACTATGACCATGCACATGTCCTGGTCTTTCGAGACCGACCCCGTCGCTGTCGGCTGGCAGACCAACGGTCCCTACCTGAGCGAATCCACGGACTTCGTCGGGCAGTGGACGGAAACCGGCGGTGTGTCGGGGAGCCGGTGTCTGCGTGTCCGCCACGGGATGTGGCAGACTCCGGTCATCCCGGTGCAGCCGCAGGCCTACTACCGCGTCCGCTTTGCTGCGCGAACTGAGAAGATGAGCTTCTACGTGTTCCGCTTCTTCGATGCCCAGGGGCGCGAGTTGGCTTGCGACGAGCACAATGCCATCGATCCCTCCCCAAAGTGGACGCGCGGCGAGGTCTTCACGCAGGCCCGCGAGGGCGCGGCGACCATGCGGCTGGCGTTCCTTCCCCCAGAGGGCGGTGTGACCCCGGCGGACGAGTTGTGGATCGACGATGTGTCCGTCGCGCGCGCCTCCGGTACGGCTGTGCTGGCCTGGAGCGACCGGCTGTACCGAACGTTGCCGCCGTTGGTCTGGACCCCGCCCGCGGCGCGTTGGCAGCACCTGGCAAAGACCCGCGAACGGCTGCAACGCGGCGGCGAACTGCGCGTCGTGCTGTTGGGCGACAGCATTGCCAACGACATGGGCAACGCGCAGTTTCAACTGATGATGCAGCGTCGCTACCCGCGCTCCAAGATTGTGCTGCTCCGCTCGGTGCGCGGCGGAACCGGTTGCCCCTACTACCAGGCGCACGTCCAGGAGTATGTTGCGGACAAAGCGCCGGATCTCGTCATCATTGCCGGCATCAGCCACGATTTCGATGCGGAGGCCATCCGTTCGGTCGTGGAGCAGACGCGTCGGCTAACGGGCCAGCCGGTCGAATTTCTGGTGATGACCGGAGCCGTGATCGAGCCGGGGATGAACTGGCGCTACAAGCGCAGCGGCGTCGACTCGCCCCCGCCCGAGGTCAGTCGCGAGGCTCTCGAACAGGAGCGCGCGTTCTATGCCAAGCTGGAGCAACTCGGTGCCGAACTCGGGGTCGCGACGCTGGACCTGCGGACCATCTGGGAGGATTACCTTTCGCACAGCGGCCAGCCCCGAACGTGGTACCAGCGCGACTTCGTGCATGCCAACTCGCGCGGCAAGCAGATCCTCGGCCGGGTGATGGAGCGGTTTTTCGCGCCCGGCCCATAGCTTCAAGCTCTGGTCCGCGGGTTTTCGCAGATATCGATCCAGTCTGCGGTCATCTGCGCGATCTGCGGCTGGACGCCGCCGACCGGGTGCCCCAAGGGCCTGGGGCACCCCTACTCGTCGGGACGCACGGTCGACTGACGCGTGCACGCGTGCGCCTGTAGCCGCCGGCGGCCTGCCGTAGGGGCGGGTCAGGCCCTTGACCCGCCCGACCTGGCGACTTCGTGTCTCTCCGCGTATCCCGCGACGCCGCTTGACCCCGGCCCATCCCCGGCCTACCATCGCCACTATTGGCGCGTCCGCAAATGGAGGGGACGAACTCTTGGACTTAAGGATGAAGACCGAAGCCACGCTGACACGATTCACACGGCGCTCCCGTAGACATCGTGCTGGCGATTGCGGCGGCGTTCCTCGCGGCAGGTCTGGTTGCGTCTGCACTTCTCATCAAGGGCGTACGATCCGTCAGACGCAACAGACGGCAGGCCGTATGAACGGAAAGCAGGGACTTCGAACCTCAACCGGTGCGTTCGCCGCGGCCGCCCAATGGCTCGGTCAATTTCCGGCCGGCTTTTGAATCTGATCTCCCAACACGTCAGGAAGCTGTTCCCAGAGCTCAGGGTGAGCTTCGACCAGGCGCGCAATGTCCGCCAGGTCCTTGAGCCGCTTGCTCTGGCGACGCTCAGAATCCGCCCAGGCCTTGATCTTGCCCTTGAGCGTGTCATCCAGGGATGCCACGCGCATCGAGATTCCGTGTACGTCAGCAGGAACGGCCCGCGCTGGATACTCACGATAGAAATCTTCCGTGCTGAGTTGGACGCTGACGGCGGACCTTCCCTTGAAGTTGACCGACCAGGCAAACCGTTGGGCACGGAAACCTGCCTGCTCGAGTAACGATATCGTGCGGCCGACGTCGTCCGAAGCGACCACGAGGTCAACGTCCTGTGTGACCATCGGTTGCTCTGCCCAGTGGTTGACAGCAACACCGCCAATGACGCACCACGCCACGTCAGCCCGTTTGAGAACAGCAACGAGCCGCGTTACATCGTCGGATCCACCAGATGTCTGCCAGTCGTAGAATTGCTTCGCGGTCATCGCATGCAGTATCTGGCATGCGACTGTTTGTGTCAATTGTTCCGGCGTCACACATTACTTATCGCCCAAGGCGGGCAAGACCCGCAACCCAACGTGGCACGGGCTTCCAGCCCGTAGCCGGCTACGGGCTGGAAGCCCGTGCCACGGCAGAATCGCTGCGTGCCCTTCAGCAATTCTCATTTTGGCCGGGACCGACTGAAGGTGGGACTACAAAACGACCCCTGAATCGGGCGAAGGCGTGTTCGTAGTCCCGGCTTCAGCCGGAATCCGGTAGCCGTGACGGCCAAAAAATGAGAACTCCTGGCGTGCCCTTGGTGCGCTCTTGACCTCCGATACACGCACTGTGTACGCTGACGGCATGAGTACCACGACCGCACTGAACATGCCGCCAGCCAGTGTTCCCGATCGCGCGATCACCTGGCAGATGCCACTGACCGAGAAGGCGTTTCCGCTCTACACGCTCAGCGTGGGCGAGGTGGCGGTCCCAGTCTGGAGCGCCCGCGTGCGCGAGGAGATCCACAAGCCGGAGGGCGCGGGGTGGACGCACATGCTCAACGGCCGCACCGACTGGTGCGGCTTCGCGCGCTTCGACTTTGCCGGCAGCGTCGAGGTGGTCGTCACGGTCGCGCGCGATTTCCAGCAGGCCGAGATCGTGCCACGCTCGGCCGGCATCACACCGACCGTGATGGGCCGCACGATCCGCTTCCGCATGGAGGCTCCGCGCCCCCTGACCCTGTTGCTGGACGGTCAGGACGGCGAACCGTTGCACCTCTTCACGCACCGGCCGGAGACCGACATCCCCAAGCCCGACGATCCGAACGTGATCTACTTCGGTCCAGGCGAACACTGGGTCGATAGCATCAAGGTCCGCAGCGGTCAGACCGTCTATCTCGATGGCGCCGCCATCGTGCGGGGCGTCCTGCCGGCCGGCATCAAGGGTAAGCAGGGCGGCGTGCTCAACCTTTTCTCCTATCCGGGTCCCGTGATCGACGTCAGCGACGCCCACGACGTGCGAATCTGCGGCCGAGGAATCCTCGACGGCACGCTCCTGCCGCATCCGGCCCGGAACCTGATACGCCTGAACCGGTCGCAGCGGGTGCGCGTCGAAGGCGTCACGTTGCGCAACTCGCCGAACTGGCATCTACCGATCTTCGACTGCGACGACGTGACTGTTGACGGACTGTGCGGCATCAGCGGCCGGCTCAACAGCGACGGCATCAACTGCGTCAGTTCGCGCGGCATCCGCGTGCGCGACTGCTTCATCCGCGGTCATGACGACACCTTTGCGGTCAAGACCACGCGGCCCGACCGGCCGGCCCGCGACATCCGCTACGAGCGTTGCGTGGCCTGGAACGACTGGGGCTACGCGCTGGGCGTCACCTACGAGACCCGCGCCGCGATCAGCGACGTCACCTTCAGTGACTGTGACGTCATCTTCGCTCGCAACTGGCCCATCGGCGTCCACGCCACCGACGGCGGGTCCGTGGAAGACATCCGTTTCGAGCGCGTGACGGTTGACTTCCCGCGCACGTCGATTGCGCCGGAGATGAGCCGGCGGCTGGTGAAGATCGACAACCACAAGGACGTCTGGGCCACCGATGCCGGCATCGCCCATGTCCGCCGCATCAGCCTGCAGGACATCGATGTCCGGGGCGTCAACGTGCCGTCGAGCGAAATCAGCGGCCAAGACGCCGAGCATCCGATTGAGGGCGTGAGCTTCGCGGGGGTGGTGATCAACGGCCATCCGCTCGATCCTGCGGACCCGGCACTGGTGCATACCAACGCGCATGTGCGCGGCGTGACCGGTCGCAAGGATGTGCCATGACGGCAGTCGAAGCGACCGCTGCCAAGACGGGCGACGCGACACCGGCCACGTCCGAGGCCGCGCAGCCATCGCACGCGCTGGCCGGCGCGATCCCCCTTTGTCTGATGCTGGGGAGCACCGCCGCCATTGCGCAACCATCGCGCCCCCTGGTCGGCGCGATCCGCTGGGACGCCTGGAGCGGGGGCGAGGTAACGCGGCAGGTCGAGCGGACGCTTGGCCCCGCGCGCTTCCATGCGCGTCTGCCGTGGTTTGCGGAGGTCACCGGCGAGGATGCCGTACGCATCGACGGCGGCCGGCAGGAG
This sequence comes from uncultured Lentisphaerales bacterium, assembly GCA_964652365.1. Classification (GTDB taxonomy): domain Bacteria; phylum Verrucomicrobiota; class Kiritimatiellia; order RFP12; family CAZZCT01; genus CAZZCT01. The sequence goes on along the minus strand of CAZZCT010000102.1, from coordinate 3,023 downwards.
ATCATGGACCGCGAGATCGGTTTTGCAGCCGCGGCCGGCCTCGATTACTGGGCCTTTCTGCTTTATCCCGAAGCCAACAGCATGAGCGAGTCGTTGCGGCACTACCTCCGGAGTGGCGCGCGCGGGCGGGTGAACTTCTGCCTTATCCTGCATAACGCCTTTGGCGTGGACGAGTCCCAGTGGCCACACGAACGCGACCGCGCCGTCGCGCTGCTGCGGGAGCCGGGCTACCAGACTGTGCTCGGTGGCCGGCCGCTGGTGTACGCCTTCCAGGTCACGGTCCGGGGCGTCTTTCCGGCGAAGCGCTTGGCCGAGTTTCGCCGCGCCGCACAGGCGGCGGGAGTAGACCCCTACTGCGTCTTCATGGGTTGGAATCCGGGCCGCGATTTCAAAGCCATGGCGACCCAGGGCTTTGACGCCGTTTCAGCCTATGCCTGTGGCAGCGCGGACGCCACCTTTGCACAACTCTGCCAACGCGTTGAGCGCGATTTCTGGCAGAACGCGGCTACCGCCAGTGTGCCCTACGTGCCGCTGGTGACCACCGGTTGGGACAAGACCCCGCGCAAGGAGCATCCGGTGTCGTGGGAACTGGACCACGACTACCATCGGCAGTCGGTCTTTCCTGCCACCGCGACACCGGCCGAGATCGCGACGCACCTCGAGCGGGCGATGGCCTTTGTTCAGGAGCATGCCGCGATCTGCCCGGCCAATACCGTGATCATCTACTCGTGGAACGAACACGACGAGGGCGGCTGGCTGGTCCCGACGTGGACGCCCGCGGGCGTGCCCGACAGCAGTCGGCTGGAGGCGATCGGCAGGGTCCTGGGCACGCGGCCCGGCCATGCGTGGCCGCCCTCGGTGGCGTCGAGGCCCGACGAGCCTGGAACGCCCGCCGCCGTGACGTGTACGGGCGACTGGCAGATCGAGGTCGCCATGGCACCGGGCAAAGGACGGCAGATGGCGGTCACGCTGCCCGTTGCACCGCCAGCCTTCGCTGTCGTTACGGACGAAATCTGCGACCGGCTGCCCGACTTTGCGCCCGAGGCTGCGGGCTGGCGCAAAGGGGTTGTGCTGCAGGGCGTGCGGGCGCAGGAGTGCACGGCCCGGCACGCGCTCGACCCAACCAGTCTGCGCGTCACGGCCGACGGTCCGACCGGCGAGGTGTTTGAGCGCGGCCGGGACTACCAAGCCGATTTGGAGTGGGGCACCGTCGGCCGACTGGCCGCTGGCCGGATCGCGCCGGATCAGCGGGTGTGGTTCAGCTATCGCCATGGCAGTTCGCGCATCGATTCGGTCGTGCTCGATGCGCACGGCGTCATCTCCCTCCGACCAGGCGTGCCGCACGTGGCCATGCCGCTGCCGCCGGAACTCGCCCCGGGCGAGACGCGACTGGCGAACCTCTTCGTCGAGGCGCGACTGGCCAAACTCGACCCTGCGCACATCTTCCCCATCCTCGAACAGGCCTACCCCGAGCTGCCGCCGCCGGTGCCGTCCGTCGCCGCGACGCTTCTGCCGAAGACCCTGGCGAAACTTACTCGCGGCGACGCGCTGCACATCCTGGCATGGGGCGACAGCGTGACTGACGGCAGCTTCCTGCCCGGCGGTGTTCAAGACCGCTGGCAGGAGCAGTTTGTCGAACGCCTGCGGCGGCGGTTCCCGCACGCGCCGATCACGCTGACGACCGAAGCCTGGGGCGGCCGCAACACCGCCGCGTACCTGGCCGAGCCGTCCGGGTCGCCGCACAACTACCGCGAGAGGGTGCTTGCGGTGCGGCCGGATCTCGTCCTCTCCGAGTTCGTCAACGATGCCGGTCTGACGCCGGCGCAGGTGGACGAACGCTACGGTGCGCTGCTGGCCGACTTTCAGGCGCAGGGGGCCGAGTGGATCATCCTGACGCCGCACTACGTGCGCCCCGACTGGATGGGGCTCACGCGCCAGCGCGAGATCGACAACGATCCGCGACCCTACGTGCACGGGTTGCGCGAGTTCGCCGTCCGGCGCCAAGTGGCCCTCGCCGACGCCTCCCTGCGTTGGGGTCGGCTCTGGCGCCAGGGCCTCCCGTACAACGCCCTGATGCACAACACCATCAACCACCCCGATGTGCGCGGCATGCGCTTGTTTGCGGATAGCCTGATGGCGCTGTTCTAGCCCCGAGCCGACTCCCTTGCTCGCTGACCCTTGCAACCTCGTGAAGCGGTATGCGGCACCGCTGCGGGAAGAGTGCCATCGCCAGTTCCCAGACCTGCCACCTGCATGCCTTCGAGTATTTCGGGGGCGTGCCGGCGGAGGTGCTCTACGACAACCTCAAGACGGCGGTGCTCCGTCACGTAGCTGGCACGGTGGAGTGGCAGTCCACACTCACCGATCTCGCCACCTACCACGGCTTCACGCCGCGCGCCTGTCGGCCGTACCGCCCGTTCCACCGGGTAGCGATGCACACCCAGTTCGACGCAGAGGTCGAGCCGGCGGCGACCCAGGGCGAACTCGCGCTGGATACGCGCACCGCCATTGACCAGCCACGGCTGGCCCTGGGTCCACCAGAAAGCGCGGGCCAACGCGTCCGACGGAAATGCCTGCCCCGTGTCGGCCGTGTGCTGGCCGTACAGCGTGCCCACCTCCGCCTCGGTGAAGTTGGCCAAGGTCAGCGACTCGGCCGCGATGTTGAATGGGCTGGAAGATCCGAGCGTGTCGCGGTCGGAACGTACCTGCGCCCTGTAATCGCGGACGTCGCGCATGCCGACCAGCGCGCAAGAGGCCGGAAAGGGCGTGCCCTGCGCGCGGTTGACGTATCAGTTCCACGAGCCCGCGACAGCGGGCCGTGGCCGGCAGCAGGTAGTGCTTGCTCGCCACGCAGGGACCGGCGGTGTTGAAGAAACGCGCCATGGGGACAGTGTACGCCCCCAGGCGCGGCGGGCTAGGATGGCTGTGAGGCAGGGGAGTCTCCCGCGGAGGCGCAGGGGCGCAGAGGTCTCGTCCATAACTTGAAACTGCCGTCCGCGGTTCCCGCGCATTTCGGTTCAAAC
>CAZZCT010000101.1:0-17644 GCA_964652365.1 uncultured Lentisphaerales bacterium | reverse complement strand
ATGGGCATGCGCACGTCGGAACGGCAGGTTCGGCGGCAACTCTCGCAGTTTGAGGGCTGCGCTTGCCAGTTGTTTGCTGGAACGGTTCGTGCTACAGTTAGTCAACTCGGGTAAAGAACCCGATGCGTCACCTTGTCCCAGTCCTCGGAAATTTGACTCATGCCCCATTTCGACTATACCGCAATTGCCGCCTCGGGACAGCGGGTGCAGGGCCGCCTGGAGGCGGCTGACCGGCGTGCCGCGCTGGCGGCAGTGGAGCGTCAGGGCCAGGTGCCGGTGACGGTCGCCGAGATCGTGGTGGCCTCGACCGCCGAACGCCCGCCATGGTGGAAGCTGTCTTCGCAGAAGTCAAACATGCGGCAGCGCGAGGTGCTGCTCTTCACCACCGAACTGAGCGACCTGCTGGGCGCGGGCATGAACCTTGGCTCGGCGCTCAACTGTCTCGCGGGTCACGGGACCACTGCGGCGGCCACCGTTGCGGCGGCCCTGCGCGATCGGATCATCGGCGGCGCCTCGCTCTCCGAGGCGCTCGCGGACCATCCCGCGACCTTTCCGCGGCTCTACGCGAACATGATCCGCGCGGGCGAGGCCAGCGGCGCTTTGTCCGAGGTGCTGCGACGGCTTGTCGCACACTATGAGCGCATGCAGTCCATGAAGGAGCGGATTATTCAGGCCCTGGCCTATCCGGTGATCGTGCTGGGACTGGGCATCCTGACGGTGATCTTCGCCATGGTCAAGGTGGTGCCGCAGTTCATGGTGGTCTTCAAGAGTCTGAAGACCACGCTGCCGGCGCCGACGCGGCTGCTGATTGCCATCAGCCACTTCACCACCCACTACGGGATCTTCGTGGTGCTGGCGATCGTGCTGCTGGTGACGCTGGCGCAGCGGTACATCCGGACGCCGCGCGGGCGCCTGCAGTGGGACATGCTCAAGCTGCGCACACCGCTGGTGCGCGGCATCGTCGCCAACGGCATCTTCACCAACTTCGCCCGCACGCTGCAGACGCTGCTGGCGAACGGCGTCCCGGCGGTGCAGGCTTTGCGCATCACCGAGGAGACGGTCGGTAACGCGGTGATCGCCAACGAACTGCGCAACGCCCGCGAACGCGTCACGGACGGCACCACGATCTCGGGGCCGCTGGCGGCCGGCAAGGTCTTCCCGCTGACCATGACGGACATGCTGGCGATCGGCGAGCAGACCGGCGACATGCCCGGCGCCCTGGAGCACATCGGCCGACGCTACGAGACCGAACTGGACCGCAACATCCGTCTGTTCACCACGGCGCTCGAGCCGATTCTGATCGTACTCGTGGCCGTGATCGTCGGCTTTGTGGCCATCAGCATCCTGATGGCCGTGTTCAAGGTGACCAGCGGGCTGGGCGCCAACTAGACCTGAAGGGAGCAAGACGCATGAACGATACCTCGGAACGTTGCGGCCGCCACGGGCAGGCCGGTTTCACCCTGGTCGAGCTGTTGCTGGTCGTCACGATCCTGGGCATCCTGGCGGCGGTGGTGGTGGTCAACTTCGCCGGCCAGGGCGAGGAATCGCGGCGCAACGCCACGCGCGCCAGCATTGCCGCGATCGGCACGGCGATCCAGGCCTACGAGGTGCGCATGGGCCGTTACCCGGACTCGCTCGACGATCTGAGCGCCGGGACCGAGAGCATGCCGGCTCTGGTCGACAAGGCCAAACTGAACGACTCCTGGGGCAACCCGTTCGCTTTCAAGAAGACCAGCAAGTACGAGTACGAGATCCGTTCCGCCGGACCCGATGGGCAGTTGGGTTCGCCGGACGACCTGACCAACAAGTGACATGGACTCCGCCTGGCCAACCACCGGTGCCCGCGGCGCGGCTTGCCGGCCGCGCGCGCCGCGCGGTTGCGCGGCCGGGCCTGCGCGGTCGGGTCGGGTCTCTCGCACGCCCCGCCGGCTCGTCTCTCGGGCGGCGTTCACGCTGCTTGAGCTGCTGCTGGTGATCGTGATTCTCGGGATCGTGACGGCCGTTGTTGTGCCCCAGTTCGGGGCTGCCATGACCGGCGGACAGCTGCGCGTGGCGGCGCGAGCCGTCGTCCAGGCTTCGCGCTATGCCCGCACCATGGCGTTGCTCCACCAGTTGGAAACCGACTTGGTTTTGGATCTTCAGCAGGGACGGGTGCGTGTGGTCGCCGCGCCGGTCTCGGGCGAGCACCGGTCGGTGGGCGCGGACATGGATAACGCCGGCTTGCTGGCCGCCGGGCTGCTCGGCGAGACGGCGGCGTCCGGCGAGACTCCGACCGTTGCGCCGGCCGCCGACACCCTGGCCGGCATGGGCGTGGTGGTGACCACCAACCGGGCGACGCTGGCGGCACAGTCGCTGTCCGACGAGATCCAGTCGGAGTTCGTCTGCGAGGGGAACACCTTCGCCTTCCTGGGATACACGGAGGACAGCGCGGCGGTCTCGCCGCAGGAGGAGGGGCAGGTGCGGATTCGCTTCCGCAGCAATGGCACCTGCCGGCCTTTCCGCGTGCGGGTGCAGACCAGTGAGGCCGACTGGCTCGATATCGCCATCGACATCACGGGGGCGGCGCAGGTCGGGGAGCCATCCACATGAGCGCGATGGCACTCGCCCGGCGATGCAGCCTCCGGCGGCGGCGCGGCCGCGCCGGCATGACGCTGATCGAGGTGCTCTTGGCCGCCGCGATTCTGGCCTTGGGCCTGACGAGCCTGCTGATCGGCATTTCAAGCTGCCTGGCCGTCATGCGCGCCTCGCGCGAGTTCGAGTCGGCCCAGTGGGTGCTGGGGGCCGGCGAGCTCAAATACCCGATCCGGCCGGTGGAGGATCTGGCGGAGTTGAACGTCGACGGCGACACGGACCTGGCCGAGGGCTACCGGTTTGAGCGTGAGGTTCAGGAGAAGGAGCTGCTCGCCAGCGATGAAGACGATGGACTGTACGAACTGCGCACCCGCGTCCTCTGGGGTGGGGGCGGTCCCGGGCAATCGGAAGAGGTCGTCCGGCTGGTCTGGAAGCGGCCGTCGAAGTGATTTCGCCCGCCGGGAAACGCGCATGTGCGCGCAACCCAGGCACTGACAGAACGCATCATGCCTAATGCCATACATCGCGGTATCCGCACGGAACGCCGGCTTCCGGGGCTCGCCGACCGTGCCCGCGGCTGCGCGCGGTCCGGCCTGACGCTGATCGAGTTGATTCTTTCGGTCTCGATCCTGGCGATGGTGGCCGGGGTGGCCTATTTCAGCTTCGACGCCGGCGTGCGGGCCTGGCGAGCCGGCACGGAACTGGCGGACAGCCTGCACCATGCCGACTACGTGTTGGAGCAGATCGTGATGGGCCTGCGCTCATCGTACTACCCGGACACCGGTAAGAGCGCCGGGTCCTATGGCTTCGTGCTGACGGACGACGGCGATGGCGCGGAAGCGCGCGACACCATGAGCTGGGTCAAGCTGGGCTCGGCCCTGGTCGGCACGGAAGCGCCCTTTGCCGGCATCCCGCACCGGGTCGAAGTGGGCGTCCGCGACGCCGACGAGGTCGCCCCGTCCGACGCGGCGGCGGGCGCGGGCAGCGGCTTTGCGGTGCGGGCCTGGCGCATCGACAACCAGCCCGAGGATTTCGATCCCGGCGCCGTGCCGCCGGTATTCCTGACGCCCCGCGTGGTGGGGCTGAATTGCCGCGTGCTCAGCAACGAGCAGACCGACGAAGACGAGCTCAAATGGGACGACGAGTGGGAAGACACCAACCGCGTGCCGTTCGCGGTCGAAGTCAGCCTCTACCTGCAGCCGCCACGCGAGGATGACGAGCCGATCCAGGTCCAGCGCATTGTCGAGATCCCGTTGGCGTTGCTATCGTGGCGCGACAAGGGCGTCAAGTCGCCGCTGGATGGCCGGCCCACGGGCCAGGGCGCGGTGAGTGAGGCGACGGCCACCGGCACCACCACCGGCACCCGCACGACGCGCACGACTACCACGACCACCAGCAGTCGCAGCACCACCAAGGCACCTGCCGGCAGCGTGCCGTTCGACCCAACGGCCGGCGCCCCCCATCCGGGAGGCCTGCCATGATGGCCGTTGCGCGTCGCCAGGGGTCGGCTTTGATCATCGCCTTGTGGGTGATCGGTCTGTTGAGCATGCTGGTGCTCTCCTTTGCGTTCGATGCCCACCTGGAGGGCCAGGCCGCCTCGTCGGCGCGCAAACGCCGCAAGGCCGAGTACCTGGCCCTGTCGGGCATCACCCTGGCCGAGATGCTGCTCGACAAGCAGCGCACGGTCTCGGGTGATGAGTCGGCCGACGCCACGGCGGACGACCGCTGGTACCAGCCGGCCCTGAACCTGCGACGCGGACGCAGCGTGTCAGGTCTGGAGATGGCGCTCGGCGAGGGCACGATCCTCCTCGACATCGAGCCCGAACCGGGCCGCCGCAACATCAACCGGCTGCTGGACCAGGACTGGGAACGCATCCTGGGGGTAGCTGGGATTCCGCAGGAGCTCTTCCCGGAGTTGATCGACTCCTTCTACGACTGGATCGACGCGGACAGCAAACCCCGGCAGGATGGCGCTGAGACCGAAGACTACTACGCCACGCTCGAAAAGCCCTACCGCGCCCGCAACGGTCCGCTCGATACGGTCCGGGAACTTCTGCTTGTAAAGGGCTTTGGCGAGGCGATATTATCCGGCGGCGTGCTGAATCCCGACGAACCGGCCGAGAAGCGGCTCTATGTTTCGGGCATTCAAGACATGCTGACGACCTATGGCGACGGCAAGGTCAACGTCAACGCCGCGGGACGGCGGGTGTTGATGACCTTGCCGGGTGTGGACGAACTGGTTGCAAATACGATCATTGAAGAGCGCGAACTGGGTGCCACGCAGACGGCAGCTGGCAGCGACGACACGTCGTTCGAGAGCGTGGGCGATTTTCAAAGCCGGATTCCCGGGCTCGAGCCGGCGATCGCCAACTACGTGACAACGCGGTCGGACATCTATCGCGTGACGGCCGTGGGCATGGTTGGCCGTGTTTCACGCCGGATCTGGGCGATCGTGCATCATGACGGCCGCCAGATGCGGATTCTGCGGTGGCGCGAGGAGCCCTAGCTCGCCGATGCGGGCACGGTTGACTCTGGGAAGATCGATCTATGGAGAACGCAGCCAAGACCGAATGGACCGCCCTGGTGGCCGATGCCGGCGGCCTGTGCGGGCTCCGTCTGGTGCGCGCGCGCGGTGCCTGGTCGGTAGTGGCTTCGGGCGTCTGGCCATTGGCGGCCGCCGACGCCGCCGCCCCGGATGCGCCCGACCCGTGGATCGCCGCGCTTGCCGCGGCGGCCGATGCGATGGGCAGCCGGACCGTCAGCCTCGCGCTGCCCACATCCCAGTTGCTGGTCAAGATCCTGGCGCTGCCGGCCGTGGCCGCCGACGACCTGCACAGCATCGTCCAGTTGCAGATGGACAAGATCTCCCCCTTCCCGGGTGAAGAGCTGACGGTCGGTTGCGAGACCCTGGCCACGCGCGGCACGACCCTGCAGGTGCTGGGCGCCGCGCTGCCGCGCGCGATTCTGGAGACGTGGGACCGGCGCGTGCAGGCGGCCGGGATCAAGGTTCTGCGGCTCGATTCGGCGCTGGCCGGTTGGTGGTGGGCGCTTGGCGACCGGCAGGTGCTCAAGCCGGCCGACGGCCGCCGCCTGGTGCTGCTTGAGCATGCGGGCGAATGGGACCTGGTGCTGGTTGATGACGGCGTGCCGGTGCTGGCGCGTGGGCTGGGTGTGCCGGTTGAGCCCATCGACATTGCCCGCGACGTGACCCTGTCGTTGCTCAGCGCCGAGCTTGACGGCGGGTCGCAACCGCTGCGCGAAACGGTAGTGATCTCGGCGCTGCCGCCGGACGAGCAACTGGCAGAGGCCCTGGCCGGCGCCGGCGGCGCGCCGGTCCGCCACGTGTCGACCGCGGCGCTCGGTTCGCCGGCGCTGGGCGTGGCGCGGCGCGCCACCGAGAGCGCGACGCTCGATCTGATTCCCGCCCTGTGGCGCCAGCGCGAACAGGCCGGCGCCCTGCGCCGCCGGTTCCTGCGCGGGATGGTGGCGGCCGCCGCCCTCTGGCTGGTGCTGGCGGCCGGGCTGCTCCTGTTGCCCTGGTTCCTGCAGGCCCTGATCGTCCGGCAGGAGGCCGCCGTCAGCGCAGACCTGTCCAGCTTCCGCCAGGTCGCCGACATCCGGGATCGCGTCCGGTTGATCCGCTCCTACATGGACCGCTCGCAATCCCTGCTCGAGGTCCTGCGTGCCGTCACGACCGCCCAGCCCGAAGGGGTGGAACTCGTCAGCGTGGCGTATCGCCGCGAAGACGGCGCCAAGCTCGCGGGCGAGGCCACGGAGGCCGCCCTGGTGTATGCGTTCAAGGATCGGCTGGACAGCGCCGGCCTCTTTGCCCGCAGCACGCTGACCGGCCCCACGCGCGACGTGGCGCGCAAGCGCGACCGCTTTGAGATCGACGCGCGCTTCGGCGTTGTGGCCGGAGGAGCGGAGCCATGACGGTCAGCCCACGTGAAAAAGCCCTGGCGGCGTTGACCATCATGGCCCTGCTCTACGGGGTCCTGGGCCTGGGAGTGCGCGGTCGGCTTGAGCTCTGGCGCCAGAAGCGGGCCGCCTACGGCGAGCTGACGGCGCGGCGCGACGCGCAACGCAACCTGATTGGACAGGCCGGCGAATGGAACCGGCAATACGATGAGTTGCGCGCGCTCATGCCGGCCTTCGCCCCCGAACGGCGGGTCGATACCTATTGGCTCGGCGTCATGGACCGCGTGGCCAGCCAGGACGGCGTCAGCATCGTCAAACGGCAGATTGGCGTCGAACGCCGCATCGGCGACGCGTTCGAAATGCCGATCGAATGCAAGGAGTGGGAGGCCTCGCTCGACTCCCTGGTCCGGTTTCTCTACGACTTGAGCGCCGAGGGTGTGATGCTGGACGTGCGCCAGATGTTCATCAAGCCGGCCCCCGGCAACCCCGATCGCCTGCGCGGCAGCTTCACCCTCTACTGTGCCTACCTGCGTGATGCCGCCCCCGCCCTTTCGCCGCCGCCAGGGACGGGTGCGCGGCTTGGAACGACAACGGAGACCCCATGAAACCCATCACTTGGAACGCGACCATCGGACTGCTGGCAGCGCTGGCAGCCGGGTTCTTCACGGGCGTGGCTTTCGGTCAGGACCCGGTTCCGCCGATTGGCCGCCCTGTCCCGCCGCCCTTGCCGCCTGCCGTGGTTCGCCCGGCCGCACCGATTGCGGCCCCCGTTGCGGCCCCCGTTGCGGCGCCCGATGCGGTGGCACCCGATGCCGACCCCGACGCCGCGCTTGAGGAAGACGCGCCAGCGGTGGAGGACGCTGCGGGGGGGGGCGCCGAGGCCGGCGAGCTGCCGGAACTGAAGTTCGAACAGGCGCCCTCGGACATGCTGCTGACGGCCTATGCCACCGAGACCGGCCTCACCCTGCTGCACGATCCAGCCGCACCCAAGGCCACCATCACCCTTCGCAGCCAGTCGAAGCTCTCGCGCGAAGAGTACCTGCAGGCCATCGAGACCGTGCTGGGCATGAACGGCATCGCGCTGATGCCCGTGGGTGACAAGTTCCTGAAGGTGCTCCCGGCCAAAGATCTGCGCAAACTCGGGGTCAAGACGGAGCTGCAGGAGCCGCAAGGCGGGCTGTACCCGGAAGAGGGGCGCATGGTCAGCCAGATGATCACGCTCAAACACATCAGCATCGAGGAGGCGCGCAAGACCATTGAGGGCTTCAAGCGTGGCGACGGCCAGATCCAGCTCTTCGAACGCACCAACAGCATCCTCGTGACGGACAGCGTCGAGAACGTCAACCGCATGATGGAGATTCTGCGGTTCATCGACCAGCCGCTGCTGGTGCGCGAGGAGACCAACGTGCGACAGATCCGCTTTGCCAAGGCCACGGACGTCAAGCGCCGGCTCGAGGAGATCATTTCCGAGGCGCAGAAGGCCCAGCAGCAGGCCAAGGACGCCCCGCAGTCGCGCCCCGCCGGCGGCCCGGGAATCACGCGCGAGGCGGTCACGACCGCGCCCGGCGGTCCTCCTGGTGTGATCCGCGCCCCCTCCTCGGTGGTTGCCCGCTCCACGCCCGCAGCGGAGAACGAGATTCTGGAGGCGCTGGTCGCCGAAGCCGAACGCGGCGTGATCCGCGGCAAGGTGCAGATCGTCGCGGACGAGCGCACCAACCTGCTGATCCTCATCACGCGTCCGGAGAACATGACCTTCTTCGACCGCATCATCAATGTGCTCGACGTCGAGACCTCGCCTGATGTGCTGGTGCAGGTCTTCCGACTCGAATACGCCGATGCCGAGGAGGTCTCCGGCATGCTGAATGACCTGATCGGCAACAAGAAGGCCGAGGCGCCGGCGGCTGCCAAGGCCGGCGCCACGCCGGGCGCGGCCGGCGCAGATACCCCGCGGAGCGAGAGCCTGGCCGATGCCGCCGCCCGCACCCAGCAGGGCAACGCCGCCCGCACCGAACCGGGCAAGAGCAAGATCGGCGAGTTGAACAAGGACAACGTCAAGATCCTGGCCAACAAGCGTACCAACGCCGTCATCATCATGGCCAGCGGCGCGGACCTGGCCGCGATGAAAGAGATCATCAAAGACCTGGACATCATGCTCTCGCAGGTGCTGATCGAAACCGTGATCCTGCAGGTCACGCTGGATGACACGCTCAAGACCGGCATCGACTGGGTCCAGCGCGCGATGATCGGCTACAACGGCAAAGGCACCCCGGGGGTGGCGTTTGCCGGCCAGGGTGGCGGTGGCACCGAGGACGTGCGCAATCCCTTGAGCCTGACAACCACGGAGAGTTTTCCGAGCGGCGTGGGCGGCCTGGCCTACTACGCCACTTTCTTCGACCTGAACCTCGACGTCGTGATGGCGGCCGTGGCCACCGATTCGCGCACGCACGTCATCTCCTCGCCGGTGGTCCTCACGCAGGACAACAAGGAGGCCCTGATCGAAGCCACCACACAGCAGTATTTCTTCAAGGGCAAGAAGTACGCCGGTGAGGCCGGCGGCAACCCGATCTATGAAGACGACGTCGAACTCAAGAGCTACGGCACGACCGTCAAGGTCACGCCGCAGATCAACGAGAAAGGCTTTGTCGTGATGAAGATCGACGAATCGATCGAAAGTCCGGGCGCCGGACAGCCGATCGGCGACACGGTCTGGCCGACCGTCAATTCGCGCAAGCTGGGCGCCGAGGTCGCCGTCCAGAGCGGCCAGACGATCGTGCTGGGCGGACTGGTCGAGACCACGACGATCAAGAGCCAGTCCAAAATCCCGCTGCTCGGCGAGATCCCCCTGCTGGGCTGGTTTTTCCGTTTTCGCTCGAACCAGGAGACGCGAACCGAAGTGCTCGTTTTCCTGACGCCCTATGTGCTCGACACGCCTGAGCAACTCATGACCGAGGCGCGGCGGATCAAGGATGCGGCCAGTACCGAGGGCGGTGTGTGGACGCGCGGTTGGTCCAACAGCCAGCTCGCCGACCCCCCGAAGCATGCGCCGAAGGGCGAGTTCCGCAGCTCGGGAAGAACGAACGCCGTGGCGCCCAGACTCGAGCGCATGGGAACTGTGAAGCTCAGCGACAGCATCCAGCCTGACGGCCCGGTCGGCGAGCCGGTGCCGCTGCGGTCCGCCCCGGCTGTTCCGACGACGCAACCGCCACCCGCGGACACGGTTCCGGAGGCCCCCGCGGCGGAAGCAGTTCCACCGGCGGCACCTTAGTGCGCCGGGTCGTGGCCGCTCAAGGTCAGAACAGGTCGCCACGGCGTCCACGCCTGGTCTTGGATGCTCCCCAGGCGGCTCGCGACGCGCTGCGCGGCTTGCCGCCAACGGCATGGGCCGGCCCTTCTTCCGGCCACACCAGGACGAAGTCCTCCGCGTGACGCACGACCTCACGCCCGCGCGACGTCAGCGCCACCAGCCGGTATTGGTCATGCGAGACGGTCAGGCAGTTTTCGACCTGCAGCGCATTCAGCACGGCACGCAAGCGTTCCTCGCTCCAGTCGCGCAGCAGGCCAAACGTCGAGAGCTGGTCCAGGCCCCGTTCGTGCAGGTAGGGGTCGTCGACCACGCCGCGCAGGACCTGCACGATCCGCCGGCTGCCATAGCGTCCCTGCATGCGTCCCACGCAACTGAGGATTTTCTGGATTGCCAGCCATTGCTCCTCAGTGGGTTTCCGCCGCGGTCCGATCTGGCGCGGCTGGCACCGATCGCAGACCCCACAGGAGGTAGGTGCGTTCTGTTCGCCGAAGTAGTCGAGCAGGTAGGCGTGGCGGCAGCTGGTCAGGTCGACGAAACGCAGGATGGCCTGTAATCGCTTGCGGTCGCGCGTTCGCTTCACCTGCAACCCCTCGAAATGCGGTCGCAGTGCGGTCGGGTCGGCTCCCGGGATCAGGCGCGTGGTGTAGCTGCGGGTGCCCGGCTCGATCTCGCGCGCCACCAGGCCGGCCCGTTCGAGCATGGCCAGGGCCGTGCGCGCGGCCATGTCGTTCTTGATGCCGGCCGCTTCGGCCCAGTCCTCGAGCGAGCGCACCACCGGGCCGGCGGCGCACTCCCGCTGAATCGTCTGCCACACGCGCAGCACATCGGCGGCATCTGGATTGGCGCCATCCAGAAAGAACTCCTGCGTGCGAACATCGGCGAAGTTGAAGAGCAGTTCGCACCAGGCCGCCTGCCCGTCGCGCCCTGCCCGCCCGACCTCCTGATAGTAGGCCTCCACACTGCCCGGCATGTCCCAGTGGATCACGAACCGCAGGTCCTTGCGGTCCACGCCCATACCGAAGGCGTTGGTGGCCACCACGAACGGCTGGGCCATGGTCATGAAGCGGTCCTGTGCCCGGCTGCGTTCGTCATCCGAGAGCGCGCCATGGTAGAGCAGCGCGTCGACGCCTTCCGCCTGCGCGAGCGCCGCGACACGCTCGGCCATGCGGCGCGTCGCGCAGTAGACGATGCCGCTGCCATAGGCCTCGGCGATGCGCAGCACGCGCGCCAGCTTCTGAGTGTGCTGGGCTGTGCGGCTGACCGCCAGGTAGAGGTTGGGCCGGGAGAAGCCATGCACGTGCACCAGCGGCGCCGGACGTGGTCCGTGCCCCAAACCGAGCTGCAGCGCGATGTCCTCGCGCACGTCGGGTGTGGCAGTGGCGGTCACGGCCATGACCCGGGCGCCGGTCAGGCGCTGCACGACGCCGCCCAAGCTGAGGTAGTCGGGCCGGAAGTCATGTCCCCATTGGCTGATGCAGTGGGCCTCGTCGACCGTCAGCAGCGAGATCCGGGCCGCTGCCAGGGCCTCGGCGAAGCGTGCGTTGCGGAAGCGCTCGGGGGCCACGTAAACCAGCTTGTACCGGCCGGCGCGCAGCCGTTCCAGGCGGTTGGACATCTCGGCTGGGTCAACGCTGGAGTTCAGATAGGTTGCTGCGATACCGTGCCGCTCCAGGGCGTCGACCTGATCCTTCATCAGCGCGATCAGCGGCGAGACGACCACCGTCACCCCCGGCAGCAGCAGGGCCGCAAGCTGGTAGCAGAGCGACTTGCCGGAACCGGTCGGCATCACCAGGATCACGTCGTGGCCGGCCAGGGCGGCGCGCACCGCCGCCTCCTGTCCCTCGCGAAAAGCGGCGTGTCCAAAATGGCGCGCCAACTCCTCGCGCAACGCGGCATCGGTCCATTGGTCTGGGGTGGTTTCCGGGTTCATGGCGCTCACGAGATAGTAGGTCGCACGGCCGCATCCGTCAAACAAACGTCACGGCCTTGCCCTGTCAGGCAGAGTTCGGATAATCTGAAGGCCATCTGGAGCAGACCATGCAATTGGGCTGGAACGAGATCAAGCAGCGGGCAATGCAGTTCTCGCGCGAGTGGGTGCAGGAAAGTTGCGAGGATGCTGAAGCCAAGTCGTTCTGGGATGCCTTCTTCCACGTCTTCGGGGTGCCGCGCCGCAGAACAGGCGCCGGAGGGGACAGTGAATCGGCGAGTCGCGATACGCTCGCGCTGTGGCGCACGTCGGCCCGACGTGCGTCCCGCCGCGCAGGGCGCCCCAGTCCCTTGGGGCACCCGGTCGGCCAACGCCCAGCCGCAGTCTGAACCGTAATCTGTGAAATCACGGCTCCATCGGCGCTTGCTTCGGCGCCTCCCACGGCGCATGCAGCAGGGTGTGCATCCGTTCGGCCGTCTCCGGGCCGATGCCATGGACGCCTTGCAGGGCGTTCAGACCCGCGTTGCAGACGGCGGCCACGCTGCCGAAGGTCTCCAGCAG
The DNA here is from genome assembly GCA_964652365.1 of uncultured Lentisphaerales bacterium. Classification (GTDB taxonomy): domain Bacteria; phylum Verrucomicrobiota; class Kiritimatiellia; order RFP12; family CAZZCT01; genus CAZZCT01. Next base: position 5,363 of record CAZZCT010000101.1, on the reverse strand, counting down.
CAGGGCGGCCCGTTTGGAACCGACGCCGGGCAGCCCCTGCAGAAGATAGAGCTGGCGATTCGCCAGCCGGCGCGGCCGGTAGCCGGGCCGGGGTATGGCGCCCGTGGCGGCCCGACGCATCTGACCGGCCGCGTAGCAGATCAGGCGGGCACTCTCGGTTGCGTCGCTGGCCCGCAGCACGGCGATCCCGAATACCACCGTCAGTGCAACCAGCGCGCCTTGCAGCGCCTCACGCGACACACCTGTGGCGGCCAGCTCCCGGCTGTCGCCTTCGAGAATCACCACCGCACGCCCGGGGGCCAGCTGCCGCAGCCGTGCCGCCTGGCTGAACAGGCGTCCGTCAATCAGCGAGACCGCAAAGTCGGGCAGCGTCTTGCGCTCGAACAGGACCTGCGTGCCTTCCACCTGGTAGTCGCCCGCAAGCATGCGCGCGAGGATCACGGTCACGTCGCCGCGCGCGCGCAAGGCCGCGACGACGGGCGAGTCGGCCTCGCGGTCATCGCAGATTACCCGCCTGCGTGGCATTGCCGGCACCTCCGGCACCGCCGACGCCGTGTTGTCTTGTGCCGGCCGCCCGGTCTCGGAACCTGCATCCATCGCATGCCTCCCACTCTCCTGAAGGTTTCGGACCGGCAAGATTCCTCAAAAAATGATCGCAGTGTTTGCAGAACCACGGATGAACGCCGATGAACACAGATACCCGCGTCCATTCGCGTCCATCCGCGGTTCTTCCCATGACCTCACCGGCGCCGAGAACGGGATCTGGCCAGGCTCATTATCGAGGGCAAGCCCCTGCCCGGAACCCTTTTCTGCTGCCATAGTCCGCTTGCCGACGGACTGGAAACGGGCGTATAGTGATCGCGGGTACGAGATGAGCACTATCCGGTCCATAGAGTTCGTGCTGCGAGGCAGGGTCGACGGGGTCGAGCTGACGCCGCGCACCATCGGATTGTCGCAGTTCAACGAGTTCAACCAGCAGGTTGAAGCGTTCCTTGCCGGTTCCCAGAAAAACAAGCAGAACGAGACGCATGTGGAGGTGGCCGAAGGCTCCTACAAGCTCCGCGTCACGCTGGCGGCGGCGGTGGCCCTCGCGCTCCAACCGGACCTCGCCATCCTGGCGCGCGAAGATACCTTGGGCGAACTCGACCCCACGCGGGCCGAAGTCGTCGCCAAATGGCAGGAGAGCGCCCGCAAGGACGGGGGTCTCGAATACGAGATTCGACCCGCTGCCGAGGGACTCCCCACCGTGCGCCTCACGCGTGCCTCCGACTACCGGGTCGGCGCCGTCGCGCCTTGGGTATCCGTCGAAAAGTACTTGTTCGGAGTGATCGAGAATATGGGCGGAGCTCAGAAGGCTAACGTCCACTTGCGGCTACGTGATACGGGCCAGACCGTTATCGTAAGCACCTCGCAGGACAACCTGCGCGACCAACCGGAGAACCGCGTCTATCGACAGGCCTTGCTGCGCGTCAAGGCCGAGCAGCATTTCAAGACCGGCCAGTTGCGCAATGTCCGCCTGCTCGCCTTCGAAGACTATGCCCCCACGAGCGACGAGGCCGCCCTGGATGCGTTCGTAGAACAGGGCACACAAGCGTGGCGCGACGTCCCGGACGCCGTCGCGTGGGTACGGGAGCAACGGGGAGGCCACTGATGGGCGCCGGCGTCGTTCTCGACACAAGCTACCTCATCTCGCTGGCCGACCGACAACGCGAAAACCACGAAACGGCGCGCCGGTACTGGCGGCATTTCATGGACGACGGCATCCCCGTGTACCTGCCGACCATCGTGGTGAGCGAGTTCTACGTCCGGCAGCAGATCCCGCCCGACATCCTGAGAAGCTGCGTTGTTCTGCCCTTCAACTGGGACGACGCCACCAAAACCGCCGCCTTGGATTTCACACAGTTCACCGGTCGCGGCGAGTCCAGGGTCGCCGTCAAGGACGACATCAAGATCATCGCGCAAGCCGCCGTCTGCGATGCGCAGTGCATCATCTCCGAGGACGCCGACACCCTTCTTCGTTTTGCACGACAGCTCAAGGAGGCCGGCAAGATCGCTGTTCATCCCATCAGCCTGCAGGATGCGTTTGATCGCTCCCACTTCGAGGGCAACGGACAGCGCGACTTCATCGATGTGTTGGGGCCTGCGGAAGATCCGGCGCCTTAGGCGCTGCCCGCCGTACATCCAGCGCTGAGGCAGAAACGGCGAGTGCACCCATATACCCATCGAATACTTCCCCTCCGCCAACCCATCCTTCCGGTCAGCCGACCGACCGCACCCCCAAGCGTGCCTTCGTGCTGGACGTCTACACCAGTGCTGTCCACGCCCGCTGGCCCCGTCCTGAAGGTCGGAAGCGCATCTCCGCCCTCGCCGTAGCCTCCGAACCCGAGATCTTTCTGGATGTGGCGGGGGGCCGCACAGATCTTCGCCAGCATCTCGCCACCCGATGGCACCTGTCGCCTCGAACCCGCCGGCGCCAATCTCCTTATTACTCTCTGTGACCACCCCCTGCACTGGTTCACTGCCCATTTCGGCAGCCGCCCCGCCTCCGCACTCACTCTGACAAGTTGCAGCGCTCCACGCCGCATGGACCGCCAGCGGCCCAACCCTGCACGAAACTCACGCATCCTCGAGAAACTAATTCAGTCCTTCATCACCACGATTACTGTTCCTTGGTCGTAGTTGGCCCTGCCCAAACGTGGTACAATGCGGCTGCACCTCGGTTCTCAGCGCTTAAGAGATTGGCGAGGCCCCCAATGCCCATTCGCAAGCCCCGGACAAACAACTGGCCACCTCGTTCGCAGCTTTTTGTCTACGAATGCCGCGATGGCGAGTGGGGTGTCATCGAGGATTCCAAGGATCGAAAGTACGACCTCGCTGACCGTCTCGCCCATGTTTTGGCCTCCGGTCAACCCCTCCGTTTGGGCATCGAAGTCGAGAACATCAACTGGCCCCTCTGGGACAACGAGTCGCTTGAATGGATGGAATCCCGTATCGGCTGGGATTTTGCCTTCGACGGCTACAAGGTCAATCTGACCCGCATCACGCCCGAACGCGCCGGGCACCCGTGCTCGGAGGAGTTCATCTGGCAAATCGACAACCTGGTGAGGGAAGACGGCCCACCACCTTCCCAATCTGACGGCCACACAGTCAACACGTGCACGAGGATTGCGCCATGAAAACAGATGCCGATGCCGAGCCACCGCGCATCACCCCACAGATCGTGGGTAACGCCGGCCTCTACTACGTCTGCTATCGGCTTTCGTTGCGTGGTTGGAACGCCATGCCTACGTCGCGAAATGCTCGGGGAGTAGACCTGATCTGCTACAACCACGACTGTTCCCGGATGATAGGCGTGCAGGTCAAGGCGCTGAGCAAGCGTAGCCCCGTGCCTCTGGGCAAGACCATCGACAAGGTCATGGGAGATTACTGGGTTGTCATCAATAACCTAAGGAGTACTCCCGTCGCCTACGTCCTTCTTCCGGAAGAGGTCAAGGCTCTCGCACATAGAGGCGTGAAAGAGGACAAGGTGAGCTGCTGGCTTCAGCCACGTTCGTACGAGAAGGCCGATTTCCGAGAGGCATGGGGGCGGTTCGATGTCAAATCGGATGACGTGTTCAAGGAGGTCTCACCGTTCTTTGGTTCCGAGGCTTCAGACCACATCCAGTTCTGCCGTTGCCACTACGATGTGATTCGTTACTATCTGCACGGCCTACTGACGCTGCGCCCCGCACCGAGGACGATGCTCCAGCGGGTCGCGGCGGACCCCGCCAGCATTCGGGGTTGGTCGCAGAGCCTGAAAGAGAACCCTTCGCATGTCCCCATCTTGGCCGAGTTCATCACTCGACTCATACGCCACCACGACAGTGTTCTTTCGGCTGGTCGACGCTTGGCCGGTGATTACCTGCCGTCTAGTGCCAATGAGTTACAGGTCGGCCCTGAAAAGGACAGCCAGGACCGGCGCTGAAATCACTCCCAGCCCGCCCACCGCCGCCTGCCCTTTGCCCGCAATCTTTCCCATCTGCGTAATCTGCGCAATCTGCGGACAATCCAAGCTGCCCACTGCCGCTTGGTCTCAGCCGACCAACCACGGGTCTTCCCGGCAGAACTAGGGCCCAAGACCGCAGGCAACTCTCACCTGAACAAGCAGGCCGCTCCTTTCAGTACGAACCATGGATGAATGCAGATGAAGACGGATGACAGTCTCCCTGCCACCAACTCCATCCGCGTCCATGCGCGTCCATCCGCGGTTCTTCCTAGTCGGGTGGCCGACGAGAGCGGTCACGCCGTTTGGAGACTCTGTGCCGGACGGCGGTGAGTACTGCCGGTGCCAAGACGTGTGAGGCGCGAGCAGGATGCAGACGGGGAGCACGGCCGGGACGACCGTGCTACAGGGGCCGGCTCGCCACAGTCGCGCCCTCCAGTGGACGCAGCGGATGCCACGGCAAGGCGTGTGGTTTTGCACAATCTTAGTGTCCCCAGTCCGCCACTGCACGGTGCTGGTCTCGTATCCCGACACCGCTGCAAATCCTGTGAAACGCATCTCTCGTCGCGTGCTACAATACCGCCGCACCGCCCGACCGCCTGACGGAGAGATTCCCCATGAACCCCACTTGAGCCAATGTTGTGAACGCCAATGAAGAAAAACCGGGTGATCCGCGAGAGTGTCTTTGCCGACGACTCCGAAGCGGAGGAGATTGCCGCCCCCCGAACGCTGCCGCCAGGCGCATAGGAGCCGCGTCACGACCAGCAACACAGGAGAAGCACATGAAACTAGAAACGGAGTTGTCGGTGATCGGTTATCGGTGACCGGTAATCGATCACTGATCACTTATAACCGGTCACCTGCGGCAAATGGCAAAGGCGAACAGCAGGTGCAAAATGAAGACCCATCGTCAGGAATTGTGGTTCGAGCTTCCGCGCCGGCGCGGGTTCGTGAACATCACCCCCCAGGTTGCGGCTTGCCTCCGGGAGAGCGGCATCCAGGAGGGGTTGTGCCTGGTCAACGCCATGCACATTACCAGCAGTGTGTTCGTCAACGACGACGAGTCCGGGCTGCACGCCGACTTTGAGCGCTGGCTGGAGAAACTGGCGCCTGAGAAGCCCCATGGCCAGTATGCGCACAACGGAGGCGAGGACAATGCCGACGCCCACCTCAAGCGGCAGCTCATGGGGCGCGAAGTCGTGGCGGCCGTGACCGCCGGCAAGCTCGACTTCGGCCCGTGGGAACAGATCTTCTACGGTGAGTTCGACGGTCTGCGTCGCAAGCGAGTGCTGGTGAAGATCATCGGTGAGTGACGCCCTAAGCCGCGCTGCGCGGCATCAGTGGCGTGAGGCACGAGCGTCCATATGCAGGCCGTTGTCCG
>CAZZCT010000100.1:0-17712 GCA_964652365.1 uncultured Lentisphaerales bacterium | reverse complement strand
TTTGAACTGAAATGCGCGGGAACCGCGGACGGCAGCTTCAAGTTATGGACGAGCCTGAACCCCCGTGACCGGTTGCGCGTTTTTTAATGGCCTTGTCGGGCGGTGAGGGACTAAGGTATCTGCAAACATGGCGCGAACACCGCGCCGAGTCAAGGAGTCTGTCATGCTCAGCGACCAAGTCAAAGCCGGCTTCCAGCGTGCCCCCCACCGCAGTCTGTTCCGCGCCACCGGGGTCAAGCCGGCCGATTTCGGCAAGCCGTTCATTGCCGTCTGCAACTCCTACACCGACATCGTTCCCGGACACTGCCACCTGAACGAGGTCGGTGCGTTCGTCAAGCAGTGCATCCGCGAGGCCGGCGGCGTGCCGTTCGAGTTCAATACGATCGCCATCTGTGACGGGATCGCGATGGGGCACGCCGGAATGAAATACTCGCTGCCCAGCCGCGAGATCATTGCAGACGCCGTCGAGTCGATGGTTCACGCGCACTGTTTCGATGCCATGTTCTGCATCCCCAACTGCGACAAGGTCGTACCGGGCATGCTGATGGGAGCCGTCCGCGCCAACGTGCCCACGGTCTTTGCCAGCGGCGGACCCATGGCGGCCGGGCGCCTGCCGAGCGGCCAGACCACCGACCTGATCGGTGTGTTCGAAGCGGTCGCCGCCGTGAAGAACGGCAAGCTCACGGCGCAGCAGCTCGACGAGGTGGAGGCCTGCGCCTGCCCGGGTTGCGGCTCGTGCTCCGGCATGTTCACCGCGAATTCGATGAACTGTCTCTGCGAAGCCATCGGCATGGCGTTGCCGGGCAACGGCACCATCCTGGCGACCGATCCGCGGCGCAAGGCGCTGTGGCGCGAGGCGGCGCAACGGATCGTGGCCATGGCGCTTTCCGGCGGTCCCAAGCCGCGCGAGATCGTCACCCTGGCCTCGATCGACAACGCCTTTGCGTTGGACATGGCCATGGGCGGCAGCTCCAACACCGTCCTGCACACACTGGCCCTGGCCCACGAGGCCGGCTTGCAGTACGACCTGGACCGCATCAACACGATCTCGTGCCGCTGCCCCAACGTCTGCAAGGTCTCGCCGTCGAGTGCGTACCACATGGAAGACGTCGATGCGGCCGGAGGCATCCCGGCCATCCTCCAGCGCATCGCCGCGATCCCGGACCTGCTGCATCTCGAGTGTCCGACCGTCTCCGGACGCACGCTGGGCGCCATCGTCGCCGCAGCCGAGGTTGCCAACGAGAAGGTCATACGCACCGTGGACAACGCCTACTCAACCGACGGCGGACTGACGGTGCTGTGGGGTAACCTGGCCGAGAAGGGCGCCGTGGTCAAGAAGGCGGGCGTTTCGGCCGGCATGTTGAAGTTCGAAGGCCGCGCGATCTGCTTCGACTCGCAGGAGGCGGCCTGCGAGGGCATCCTGGGTGGCCGCGTGCAGCCCGGCCACGTGGTCGTGATCCGCTACGAAGGCCCGCGGGGCGGGCCGGGCATGCAGGAGATGCTGGCGCCGACCTCGTACATCATGGGAGCCGGCCTGGGTGACCGCGTGGCGCTGATCACAGACGGCCGCTTCTCGGGCGGCACGCGCGGCGCCTGCATCGGACACGTCTCGCCTGAAGCGGCTGAAGGCGGCTTGATCGGTCTGCTCCAGGATGGCGACCCGATCCGGATCGACATTCCGGAGCACCGCCTGGAGACGCTGGTAGCCGCGGACGAGATTGCCCGGCGGCGGGCGGCGGCACCGGCCTGGCAGCCGCGCCCCCTCACCGGCTGGCTGCGACGCTATGCCGGACAGGTCGGCAACGCCAGCACGGGTGCCGTCCTGCTGTGAGGCGCATCGACGGCAACCTCGGCGCCGAACTCCTCGGCAGTATGGCGCTGGCGGCGGCGCTCGGCGGGCCGGCCCGCGCCGCCTGGCCCATCTTCGGGGCCTGCGCGGCGCTGGGACCCCGATTGCTGGACCGACTGCTGCTGGCCGCTCGCTCAGCCCGTGTCGCGCCGGGCGATCTCTGGATCGTCCCCGATCCACGCCAACCGGACTGGCAGGCCGTGCTGCAGGGGCTGACCGCGGCCATGGAACTGACCGTGGCCACCGGCCAGTCCCGCATCGTACGCCTGGCGCCCTGCTGTGACGGCCCCGGCCGGACAGAAGCCTACCGATTGACTGTGGCCCCCGCATCACACGAGTTGCGGCTGGACACCGCCACCGCCCATGCGGCGCGCCCGCTCACGCATCTGCCACGCATGCAGTGCCCACTGCCACTGACCGTGAGCACCCAGCCGGTGGCGTTGCATCTTGCTTCCGCCACCGGCAGCCGCTTGACGATCGGCCTGCCGCCTGATTTCGAACTGGCCGCCAGTCTGCCGGTCACAGCCATCGCCGCGCTCGCCGCGCTGCCGTGGGACTGGCGTCTGGCCTTGTTGCTGGCTGGCATCGGCACCCTGCGCCGTGGACTGACCCGGCCCATCGGCACCGATGGGCATCTGTTCCGGCGGTGGCGCCCGTGCCCGGTTCAGGTCCACGCCACCCACGATCTCCGTACGCGTCGCGCCGCCCTGCTCGTCGCCTGGGTTGCCGCGTGGGTGCTTCTGCGACATGCGACGGTGGGCACATCCGTGGAGCCGCTCCTGGCCGATCCTCTGCGACTGGCACTCCTTGGCATCGCGCTTCCACTGGTGCTGGCACGAAGGCTGCTTAATTGGCGCCAGTACCAGCCCACCCGGACCTGGGGAACGCAGCGTGTGACTGACCGCCTTGGATTGAGCATAAAGAAATGAAGATTGTCGGTGGCTTCGCCTATCTCGCAGCCTCTCGGTGCCGGGCATACCCGCCCGCAGGCCGTCTGGTTCGGCGCGCGGCGGGCACAATCCTGCGAATTCTGGCTGTCAGTTCGCTCATCGCAACCGGCCTGCTGGCCGGGCCGCCGCAGGACAACGCGATTTCGTTGTCGCTGGGGTTCTCGCCTGAGACGGCGGCCGGCGGACCGAAGAGCCTTGACCTGCCGCTGCGGCTGCCAGCCGTCGCAGACCTCTACCTGGCCGCCGATCCGGCCCGCTGGGTTGAGGGCCAACGCCTGACGGGAGCGCTGGTCTGGCCGCAGACGGCCGTCTCCAATGCGCAGGTGCTGGCTTTCCTGATGGATCGCGACGGCCACTGGTACCAGGCGCTCCGAACAGCCTTTCTGGTCCCCGGAACCAACCGCTGGGATTTCGCGTTTGGCGCCGACGCGCGCGCGTGGGAACCGCAGGGGCATCATGCGGCCTGGCACCTGCGTTGCCGCCTGAATCCCAAGGCCGTGGGCGTCCGCATCTTCGCGCCCGGCGCCCATACCGGTGTCTGCACGGTCGTGGAGGCCCGACTGGAGACGGGGCCGCTCGAGTTCAAGTATCCACCCCAGATCCGCGCGGTGCGGCCGAGCCACACCGAGGTCACCTGTCAGAGCCTGTTCGAGCTGAGCGTGGAGTTGCCGGACCGCCATATCGACCCGTTCGACCCGAAAATCATCGACCTCCAGGGCGAGTTCGTGACGCCCGACGGCCGGACGAATGCGGTCGCCGGTTTCTATTACCGCCCCTACTACCGGCGCGTGGACGGCATGGGCGGCGAACTGGTGCCGGAGGGGCGGCCCGACTGGCGCATCCGTTACTGCCCGCGCGTGGCCGGTTCGTACCGCTACACGGTGCGAGCGACCGACGCCGGCGGCACCACCACCTGGGGGCCCGGGACTTTCGTGGCCCGTGCGGGCGAAGGTCCCGGTTTCGTGCGCGTAGCGACCAACGACACCCGCTTCGTCGAACTGGACGATGGACGGCCATTTTTTCCGATCGGCCACAACATCCGCTCGCCTTTTGACACCCGGATGGACGACCAGTTCCCCTGGCGTTTCCGTCATCCCGAGGGCAGCACCGCCTACCGACGCTATCTGCGCGACATGCAGGCCGCCGGCGAGAACCTGGTGGAGATCTGGATGTGTGCCTGGTCGCTGGGCCTGGAGTGGTCCCCCGTGATCCAGGGGTACCACGGCGCCGGCGACTACCACCTCGGCAACGCCTGGGAGCTCGACGAAGTGCTGGGCTGGGCACGCGCCAGCCGGATCCACGTGAACCTCGTGCTGAACAACCATGGCCGGGCCAGTTCGTGGGTCGACGCCGAATGGGGCGACCACCCCTACAACACGGCGCGCGGGGGGTTCGTCGACCAACCCATGGGCTTCTTCGACCATCCGCGGGCACTCGAGCTGCAGCGCCAACTCCTCCGCTACACGGTGGCGCGCTGGGGCTGGGACCCGTCGATCTTCGCATGGGAACTCTGGAGCGAGGTCAACCTGACGGGCGCCGAAGGCCACCAGCGCGCGCATTACGATCCGCGTCTGGTGGGCTGGCACGCGCTGATGGGCGACTACCTGCACGCGATCGACGTCAACCGCCACCTGGTCAGCACGCATGTCTCAAACGACTACCGCACGCAGAACCCCGAGCTGTGCAAGCTGCCGCAACTGGATCTCCTCGCCGTGGATGCTTACCACGGGAGTGTGGATCCGCTGAACATCGCCACGCTCGTGAGTGAAACGGCGGCGTTCAATGCGGCGTTTCGCAAACCCGTGCTGATCACGGAGTTTGGCGGCTCGCCCATGGCGGCCGGGCACGATCACCTCCGGCGCGAACTGCATGCTGCGCTCTGGTCAGCGGTCTGCGCGCCGCTGGCCGGCACGCCGCTCTTCTGGTGGTGGCAACTCATCGAGGAGCAGAACCTCTACCCGATGTACCGGGCCGTGAGCCGGTTCATGGAGGATGTCGACCGGCGTGACCCGGCCCTGCAACCGCGGGTTGTGCAGCTTGCTTTCGACGGGGCGGACCCGGTCCCGGCCGGGCAGGCCGGAGGCATGTGCCTCGCGTCGCCACGCCTGGTCCTGGGTTGGGTTTTTCTGCGGCCCTGTTTCCAACGCAACGGCGCCCCGCTCGAACAGCCGCTCGAAAACCTCACCGTCACGGTGCCCGAATGCGCGGACGGCATCTACCGGGTTGAGTACTGGGACACCCAAACCGGCACAATCATCCAACGCAATGACGTGCGCGCGGCCAACGACCGGCTGATCCTGGACCTGCCGCCGCTCCGCCAGGACGTGGCTTTCAAGATCCGACCACGCCCGTAGCCGGCCGCCCGCCGTTTCGTGCGGCCTGGATCGGGCGGTCCTCCGCTTTCCTCGTCGCACTGGACCCGGCGGTCCTCCGCCGGCCCCCGCTCACTCATCGTATTTCGGGTGCTCTTCGGCGGCCCGTTTCCAGGCCGAGGTCTCGCCCGTAGCCGGGTACCCGGGGCTCGCCGTACCGCGCGGAACCAGGCCTTCCCAGAGCGCCGACTCCTGCTCCTGGTAGAGGTGGCGCGGATCCGCCGGATGCACCAGCGGCGGTCCCACCCGCCGCGCCACCGCGACGCTCAGACGCCGGTCGGGATCGCCCGCGCAGGCCAGCACCTGCCACGCCGCCCGCCATTCCGGCTGCGTCAGCCGCCCGGCCAGCCAGGTCGCCCGCAGCACATCCGCGGTCAGCACCGTCCGGTTCCAGAGGCACAGCACCCGCAGGTGCAGCGCGGACCGCCGCGGCAGCCCCAGTTCGCCCGGCAGGCCCGGCACGCTGAACCGTCCAAACGGCGCAACCAGCCAGGCCGCGGGAGCCTGCGGCGCCAGCACCGCCACATAGACCGGCCGGCAGTCGGTGGCCGGAGTCCGCGGCGCCAGCAGCAGGATCGTACCCGGACTGGGATCCGCGGGTGGCGCGCGGCGGCGCGGCGGCGGCGCCACCCTGCCGGCCGGACCCGGCGCGTCGCCCGCCACCATACCATCGGGTTGCAGCCATTGGTCGAGTTCCCACTCGCGCAACCAGGCCGCCAGTTGCTGGCGCTGGTCGGTCACCGATGGGCCGCGAGACGGACCGACTTCGCGCGTCATGCCTGAACCTCCACCGGCCGCCGATCGGCCCCTGCACCGCCGGCGCCTGCAAGCGGGTCATGGCACGCGGCCAGCCGGAACAGGGCTGCGGCCGGCGCCTGCTGCTGTCCCCAGACCAGGATCTGCTGGCTCAACAGGGACGCCGCCTCCAGCGCGATGCGCAGTTGCACGCCGCGCGCCTCGGCCGGCAGTTCGCGCATGACCTGCCGGGCCAGGCCGGCAAAGACGTGCCGCCAGAGCACGGACCCCCGGTTGCGGCCCACGCCGACCACGTCGATGACCTCCGGCCAGTGCAGCGGAAGACCGAGGTGCCGCGCCAGCAGCAGCAGGCGCTCGCGCGGGCGCAGCCGGCGCAACGCGCGCGACGCAGTCTGCGTCGCGCACTCCGTCAACTCGCGAGCAGCGTCCGCTTCCAGGCTCCGCGGATCCGGCAGCAGTTCGATCAGCGGCGCGCCGGCGCCGTCGTGCCCGGTGGGTGCATCGAGCGACACCATCCACTTCGCCGGCGTCTCGTGCAGCAGGTAGTTGCGCACCACGTCGCGCATCAGCAGGCTGGCGCCGCCCTGGATCACGTTGAGCGCCGGATCGCGACTGCGGGCCAGGCGGGCAAAAAGCCACTCCTTGTAGCACTTGCCCGACCCGCGGCGATTGGTCGTCAGGGTTGTCTCGAACAGATGCCAGCAGTCGCGCGCCGAAGGCAGCGCCGCCTCGGACAGCCGGGTCGCCCGCGGCACCCGCCGCATGTAGTGCCGGAAACGGGTCCAGGCAAACGCCGTCAGGGCCGCGGAAGCCGCCGCGTCGCACCGCGCCAAGGCGCACCGCGCATGCCACTCCTGCCAGTGTTCAAACTGCGTCATACGCGCGTCGGCCGCTCCCGCGCCAGTGGTTCGCCCCGTGAAGACGCCACCTGCACCTCGGCGGCCAGAAAGGCGGCGTACATATCTTCGGTTGATGCGGCGGCACGCAGGTCTGCCAGCAGGCTGGTCACCTGTCGCAACAGGCAGAGCCGCGCCAGGGCATGGAGGTGCAGGCGCTCATCGAGACAGCACATCAGGATAAAGAGATCCGTCGGCTGGCCATCCGCCGCACCGAAGGGCAATGGCCGCAGCGCGCGCCCGAGCACCAGGAACGACTCGCTCGCCAGGTAGAGATCCGGGTGGCGCGGGTGCAGAAAGGCAATCCCGCCCGGCATGCCGGTTGAGCACAGACGTTCGCGCTCCTCAAGGCTCAGCAACAGGTCTTTCGGCTCATAGAGCAACCCTGCTCCTTCGGCCACCGCCACCAGTTCGCGGAGCACGGCGGCCTTGGTGCGTGCCGTCAGTTCGGCCACGATCCGCTCGGGCTGCAGCAGGTCCGAGACGTGCAGGTCGAGACCACAGCTCGCGCGCGTGCCGGCGGACGTGCCGTGATGGTACTCGCGCAGGTGGCGGTCGCCCATGGCCAGGATGCGTTGCGAGGCCCAGGCATCGAGTTCGCTGCGCCGGAAGACCAGGCGGCCGCCCTGCGGAACACTTGGGATCTCGTGCTGCGCTGCGAGATGCGCCACCTGTCGCGCGTCCAGGTGCAGGTAACGCGCCGCGTCGTCCAGCGTCATGAGGCGTGTCGGCATGTCGTAGCTCTCCCGCCAGGCGCCGGTTCGAGCACCGGGACACCCGGCGGCCACACAGCAGCGCAAACGGATGTCGTAGTATCCCACGCCCCACACACCCTGTCCAGCGCGCGCAGCGATTCGCCGCAACCAGCCGGTCGGAGGTCGGAGTCTACGGGGATGCGGTTCAAGCGGCCTCCGTGCCATCCGCACCGAACGAACCCTCGCGCAGGAAGGCCAGGGTCAACGCGATGACCTTGCGGTTCCGCCACCTCGCGTCGCGCGGCGTCCGGCGCCACGCCAGCGACCTGGGGGGACGCGCAGCCGACCAGGCCGAAGGCGGCCAACAGTGGCGGAATCAGGCAACGGGGTTTCTTCATGGGGTAGCGGCGCCGCCCGCGGTTGCTTCGTCCGCGAACCACGCGGCGGCCGGCTGATCCAGCAGGTTGCCCAGCATGTAGTTGTACGTGGCCTGACGCAGGACGGCGCCCACGGCGGTCCAGTCGGGCGCGCCGGGCTCGTCGAAAGCCAGCTCGTTGCGGGCCAGGGTGGCGCGCGGCTGGCGCCGCAGCCGGATGCCATAGGCCGCCGGGTCCGCGGCCATGGGGCTGTGCGCCGTGAGGGCGAAGCGGTGCCAGTAGGCCGAGTGGATCCAGCCGCCGGCAAACAGGCGGCGCACCCGTTCCAGGGCCCGGCCGGCATCCTCGGCGGTCTGACTCGGGAATCCATACATCAGATAGGTATGCACCAGGATTCCGGCTTCGGCCAGCTGCCGGCAGACGCGCGCCGCCCCGGCCATGGTGATCCCCTTCTGCATGCAGGCCAGCAGGCGGTCGTCGGCGCATTCGAGGCCGCCGGTCACGGCCACGCAGCCGGAGGCGGCCAGCAGGTCCGCCAGTTCGCGCGTGAACCCGGCCTCGAACCGGATGTTCCCCCACCACGTGACCGCCAGCCCGCGTTCCAGGATGCGGGTGGCCACGGCCCGCAGCAGTCCCGGCGCCAGGGCCTCGTCGGTGAAGTGGAACCCCGTGCGCCCGGTGCGTGCCACCAGTGCGGCGAGCCCGTCGACCACGGCCTCCGGGTCCGGCGGCACGTAGCGTCCGATGTAGTCGAGTGAGGTGTCGCAGAAGCGGCAGCGATGCCAGTAGCAGCCGTGCGCCAGGGGCAGCTTGAGCCAGCAGCCGTCGGACCACAGGCGGTGCATCGGATTCGGCATCTCGACCAGGGCCAGATAGCGATCGAGCGGCAGATCCTCATAGGCCGGGACCGTCAGCACGTGACGCGCAGGCGCCGTTGGCCTTACCGCCGCCGGCGCGGGCGCCGCCTCGGGGCTCCAGACGACCTTCGTCCGCGGGCGCGAGAAGGTCCGCAGCAGGCGGGTCGGGGGCAGCGTGCGCCGCCCGGGTGGCGGATCCTGTTCCATGATCCGCTGCAGTGGTTCGGCCCCTTCGTCGAGCACAACGTAGTCGACGTAGTCGAAGAGGCGCGGCTCGTGCACGTCGCGCAACTCGGTACTGGGATAGCCGCCGCCCAGCACGACGCGCACGCGGGGGTGGTGACGCCGCACCTGGCGCGCAATCCGCAACGCGCCATAGAGGGCTCCGGGAAAGGGCACGGTCAGCCCTACGATGTCGGGCCGCGCCAGTGCCAGGCAGGCCGTGGTTTCCTGGTCGATCCAGCCGTCCAGCAACGTCGGTCGGGCCTCCAGCGCACGCCTCAGCGGCTCAAAGCGCGCGGCCGCCACCGCCAGACGCTCGGCGTGACGCGCCAGGCCGAACCGCGCGTCGACGCCCTCGCGCACCGCGTCGGCCAGGTCATCGAGGTAGAGGCTGGCGAGGTGCTTGGCCAGATCGTGGGTGCCCAACGCGCCAAAGGCCTGCACGTGCTCCGCCGTCAACGCCTCAAAACGGGGGCCTTCGGGCAGAAAAGCCCGCGTGACGATCCGGTACGCCAGGGTGCTGTCGCGTCCCTGCAGAAACCGGCGCACCGCATCAACCGTCGCGCCATACTCGGCGGCATGCCGCAGGAAGTGCCGCACCGCTTCGGTTCGGCGGCGCCGCGAGTCCCGTGCGGCCGTTTCTGCCGCCGCGAGCCCTTGGGCGGAGAAGAGACGCTCGGCCAGCGCAAGCGACAGGTCGGCCTGGCTGACCGCATGGCCCCGCGCGCGCAACTGCCCGGCCAGAAAGGCCGTGGCCGGGTACGGCGCATTGATCTGCACCATGGGCGGCGTGATCAGCAGCAGGCGACGTGTTGGGTGGTGGATCGGGGTCATGGCTTCCGGCATGCGCGGGATCGAGCGCGCAGTTATCCGGTAGTGTGTGCTGTTCCAGTCACGGCCCGCAACTGAAATCCGCTGCGCGTCACGGTCGCGCGCACCGTCTCGGGGTGCCGCCGGGGTGGCGTGGACACGCAGCGCCATGGTCGGCATCGTCTGGCGCCGTAACAGGCTGGCCGGCCGGCACCGGGGTAACCGCGTGGCGTGGCGGCCACCTGGCCTACGTGTGCCGTCCCATGCCGGGTCATCAATACTCACACTTTATAAAGTGTGAGTATTGGAGGTTAGCACGGGGGACGACGCCGGGCTTGTCCACCGGGGATGGGACCGCTAAGCTAGGCCCCCACTGCAAGCCCTGCACGGCGGTCGCGCCGGGGCGCAGCCACCACGTTCCGCCGGAAAAACACCATGCCTGTCAACGCCGCCGTCCATGACAAACTACTCGCCGAGCTGCTTGCCAAGTTCCAAGCCCAATACGGCCACCCACCTGAAGCGGTGGCGCATGCGCCCGGCCGCGTGGAAGTGCTCGGCAACCACACCGACTACAACGAAGGCTACGTCCTGTCGGCGGCGATCGACTGCGGCACATATTTCGCCGCCGCGCGCCGCAATGACCGCCAGTGCCGTCTGACAGCCGGCGACCTGATGCAGCAAGTCGAGTTCCCGGTGGACCACCCCGCCGCGACCCGCACGCACGGCTGGTCCAACTACTGCAAGGGTGTGCTGGCCGGCCTTGCCGCGGCCCAACCGCCTCCCGGCGGCTTCGACGCCATGTTCCTCGGCAACATCCCCCTCGGCAGCGGCCTCTCCAGCTCGGCCGCGCTCGAGATCAGCACCGGGCTGGCACTGGCGGCGCTATATGGCCAGACCGTGAGCCCGCTGGACCTGGCGCGCATCGGCCAGGCCGCCGAGCACCAGTACGCCGGAGTCAAGTGCGGTCTGCTGGACCAGATTTCCAGCCTCTTTGGCCAGGCTGACCGGCTGGTGCAGACCGACTTCCGGACCCTGGCGGTCCAGACCGTCTCCCTGGGCACGGAGGCCTGCTTCCTGATGTGCAACACCCACGCCAAGCATGCGCTCGTGGATGGCGAATACAACCAGCGCCGCGCCGCCTGTGAGGCCGCGGCCGCGCATTTTGCCCGGGTGCTGCCCCACCCCGTCCACGCCCTGCGCGACGTCTCGTGGACCGAGTGGGAAGCCCACCGGGCCGGTCTCGATCCGCTGGTGGCGCGCCGCGCGGCCCATCCGATCGGCGAGAATGCGCGGGTCCTGGCCGGGGCTGGTCTGCTGGACACCGGCGACCTGGCCGGATTCGGCGAACTCATGTTCGCATCACACGACAGTTCGCGGCGCCTGTTCGAGAACTCGTGCGCCGAACTCGATGCCCTGGTCGATGCGGCACGGGGGGTGGCGGGGGTACTGGGCGCGCGCCTCTCCGGCGGCGGCTTCGGCGGCAGCGTCGTGGTGCTGGTGCACCCCCGCGACGCCGAGACCGCGACGGCGGCGCTCAACCAGGCCTATGCGCGACGCTTCGGCCAGACCTGCGACACGCGCGTGATCCGCCCGAGCGACGGTGCGCGCGTGGTGCGTGCCTCCGCGGGGTAGCGGGTTAGACCAAGCTTCCGCGGGCACCCCTCGCGGTGCCGCGCGATGGCGGCCCGCTCACCGCAATCGACGTGGTCCGGCCGCCGGCGCGGGTGCGGTCCACAGGCGCAGGCGGGAGATGGCGTGCTGACCGGCCCAGGACTGGCTGGCCGACGCCTCGCCCGTCCGGTTCAGAAAAACCCGGTAGGCGTTGGCGGCCTGCGGCACCCGACCCATGCGCTCCAGGCACAATCCGCTGTAGAACGCGGTCAGCGGATTCGCCGGCAAGGCCCGCTCGTAAAGTTGCAGATGCGCCAGCGACTGGTCGTATTGCTTCAGTGCGAAGCGCGCCTGCGCCAGCACGGTCTGGGCCTGCGGCTCGCCCGGATAGGCCACCTGAGCCTGCTCGGCAAAGCGCACGGCCTCGGTCGGACGGTTTTGGTCCAGCTGACACTTGGCCATCAGCAGCAGGCCGGCGTAGTCCCCGGGCAGGGCCTGCAGGCCCTGTTCCAGCAGCTTCTGGGCGGCGGCTGGCTGCTTGTTGGCCAGGGCGGCCTCGGCCTGACTAAAGAGCTTCAGGGCCGGCTTGGTCGCACGCAGCGCCGCCGTGGCCTGCTCAAACGCGGTCTGGTTGCGCACCCCGTTGGTGACGCCGCCGTACGTGCCGCGTGCCCGCGCGGAGACCGAGGCAAATCGCTCACTGCTCATCGGATGGGTCGAGAACAGCACCTGCACGCGACTCGGCTCCTGCTGCGACAGGCCGCGCATGAGGCCCATCAGGTCCACCATGCCTTGCGGCGCATAGCCGGCCCGCACCAGATAGTCGAGCCCCAGCGCGTCGGCCTCGCGTTCATTGTCGCGGCTGTAGCTCGCCAGGAACAGAGTCCCACCCAAACTGCTGAGCCCGGCCGCCGCCGAAGCATAGCGCTCATGCTCCGCCGCCACATACTGACCGATCCCCGCCAGAGCCAACTGCGTGAACTGGGCGCGCGTGATAGCCTGTCCCGTGTGCCGGTAGTTGACATGCGCCAGTTCGTGCCCCAGCAGCGCGGCCAGTTCGGATTCGTCGTGCAGTTCGGCCAGCAGCCCGCGCGTCACGGCGATGCTGCCGCCGGGAAAGGCGTAGGCGTTGGCATAGACCGCGTTGACAACACGGAAGTTGTACGGCACGTCGTGCCGGTGGGTGATGCGCGCGACCCGCTGGCCCACGCTGTTGACGTACGCGTTGAGGGCCTGGTCGCGCACCACTCCGTAGTCCGCCGAAAATTGGCTCGGGGATCCCTGACGGTCCAACGCCACATCCTGCGAGGCAGGCACGAGCATGGCCTGGTAGTTACCCGTCACCGGGTTGACCGCGCAACCGGCCCCGAAAGCCAACGCCAACCCAATCAGCACTGCCGCTGCGCCGCGTGCGTGCCACATGCCCCGATTGCAGCGAAAAAACCGACGTTTCATGCGATCCTCGTCTCAATCTGCCCGCAAAGTCAACCGTGCGGCCAACCACGCCGGACGCCAACCCAGTTACCAGCCCGGTCGTGTGAGCCGCGCCACCTGGCGGCGAAGCGCCTCACTATATGAGACGTTTCCGGCGTGCCGTTTAGTCTATATAGTTATGCTGCGGTTGGAAACACCGCGAACAAGGACAGCCATGACGACCTTCAAACTCGTGATGCCCGAGCACCTGAACCAGTACGGATTCCTGTTCGGCGGCAACCTGCTCAAGTGGGTGGACGAGAACGCCTGGATGGCCGTGAGCTCGGATTTTCCCGGCTGCCGCTTTGTAACTGTGGCCCTGGATCGGGTCGAGTTTCACAAGGGCGCCTCCGGAGGCAACATCCTGCGGTTTGAGATCGTGCGCGACCGTCTCGGCCGCACCTCGGTGTCGTACCGTGTCGACGTGGTCCGCCAGGCCCTCGAGACCGGAGCCGAGGATGCGATCTTCTCAACCACCATCACCTTCGTGCGGGTGGATGCTGATGGGCGCAAGACGGCGCTGGCGGACAGCGCCGGCATGCCGGGCTGACTCCGGCCGGGCCTGGCTGCGAGTCAACGCGGGGCGCGGCCGCTGGCTGCGGGCTTGCACTTCGGCCGCGCCCGTGACAACCTTGACCAAAAGGCCGCAAGCGCCAAACCGTCCGCGCCCGGCCGTCCGTGATGAAAGGATAATTCCCTTGCGCATCTTCACAATCGCTCCGCTGGATGCCGCGGCCATGCAGGCAGCCCGCACGCGGCAGGCTCAGCTCACCAAGCCAACCGGCAGCCTGGGCCGACTCGAGGAACTCAGCGTCCAACTGGCCGGCATTTCCGGACGCTGCCCTCCGCCCATTCCCCTCCGCAAAGCCGTGGTGGTGTTTGCCGGCGACCATGGCGTCGCGGCTCGCGGCGTCAGCATCGCCCCCTCCGAGGTCACGCGTCAGATGGTCTGCAATTTCTGCGCTGGCGGCGCCGGCATCAACGTGCTGGCCCGCCAGGTGGGCGCGCGCGTGACCGTGGTCGACGCCGGCGTCCAGAGCGACCTTCCGGCCCTGCGCGGCCTGAAGCGCGCCAAGGTGGCGGCCGGCACCCGCGACCTTTCGGTCGGCCCGGCCATGACCCGCGACCAGGCCGAAGCGTCGATCGAGCTCGGCGCCCGCTGCTGTGACGACGAGGTGGCCCAGGGGTTGGACCTCCTGGCCTGCGGCGAGATGGGCATCGGCAACACCACCCCGGCCACCGCCATCCTGGCCGTCCTCACCGGCCGGCCGCCGGCCGCATTGGCCGGCCCCGGCACGGGCATCGATGCCGCCGCCCTGGCGCGCAAGATCCAGGCGCTCACGAGCGCGCTGGAGATCAACCGGCCGGACCCGAACGACGCGCTCGACATTCTGGCCAAGGTCGGGGGGCTGGAGATCGGCGCCATGGCCGGCGCCATGCTGCGCGCGGCCGAACACCGCCTGCCCGTGGTGGTCGATGGATTCATTGCCACCGCGGCCGCCCTCCTGGCCGTGCGGCTGGATCCCGCGCTGCTGCCCTATCTGGTGGCCGGCCACCATTCGGCCGAGCCTGCCCACGGCGCGGCGCTCGAACTGCTCGGCCTGCGGCCGCTGCTCAATCTGGGCATGCGCCTGGGCGAAGGCACCGGAGCGGTGCTGGCCATGCCCGTGGTCGAAGCGGCCGCCCGACTCCTGGCAGAGATGGCCACCTTTGCCGAAGCCGGCGTGGTGGTCTAGCTTTCCCGTTCCGGGAACGCTAGCTTAAGAACTGACCGGGCACCCCCATGAAGATTGACCGGATGTCGCTCCGCCGCCCACTGCAGGCCGTGGCCCTGTTGACCCGGCTGCCCGTACGCGTCACCTGGGAGCCCGACCGGGCCTGGGGCAGCCTGGCCGGGTGGTTTCCGGCGGTGGGGGCGCTGATCGGCAGCCTGCTGCTGGGTGGCGCCGCGTTCGGATGCCCACGCATCCTTGGGATTACCTCCCCGGGTGTGGCGGCCGCCCTGCTGCTGACGCTGTGGGCCGGCCTGACCGGCGCGCTGCATCTCGACGGCTGGACCGACTGCTGTGACGGCCTCTTCGTGCCGGCAGACCGCCCCCGGCGGCTGGCCATCATGGCCGACCCGCACGTGGGCGCCTTTGGCGTGACCGGACTGATTCTGCTGCTGCTGGTCAAGTATGCCGCCCTGACGGAACTTCTGACGGTATCCGGCGCAACGGGCACCGGCGCGCCGTGGCGGGCGCTGCTCCCGCTGGCCGCCGCGCCGGTGCTGGCGCGCTGGGTGGCGGTGCTCATGCTGGCGTGGCCCCACCTGCCCCTGGCACACACCGGAGGTATGGCCGACAGGACACGCCGCGGCCTGGGTGCCGCCCAAGTGGCGGGTGCCACCCTCACGGTCGTCGGGCTGGGGCTGGTGACGGGCGCAGCCGGCGCGACCTGGGCGGCCGGCGCCGTGCTGGCGGGCGCCGGAGTCGCCGGCCTGGCCCGCCAGCGCCTGGGCGGTCTCACGGGCGATGTCCTGGGAGCCGCCATTGAGTGCGCCGAGACGACCGTTCTGGTGGTCGCCAGCTTCAACCCAGGCATGCGGTGAGCGCCCGCAGGGTGTCACACCCGAACGCTTCCGCCCAGCGTGATAACGGTATTGCCAGGACTGCCCGATGGATCTATAATGGAATAACTGATGGTAATACTTTGCCGTGTTGGCAACGATGCGTGCACCACGCAGTGGCATTGATATGGCCATCGGATTGTTTAGGATTCGCGTCAGCACAAGGCTTGCCGAAGGTTGCCGGATGTGGCACACTTTTGGTAGGTTAACGTGTGTGCACGGTGCACGTTAGACGGAGACACTAGATGCCTAAGACAGTTAAAGCTAAAGCAACTCGGCGTACCAAGGTCAAAAAAGTTGCGCGCCGCAATGCGTTCGCGGCCGATCAGGCGATCGGTCTGGCCATTCGGACGATTCGGACCGATCAGGGTCTGTCGCAGGAGCGCCTGGCCGAGATGGCCGAGCTGCACCGCAACTTTGTCGGCTACATCGAGCGTGGCGAGCGCAATCTCAGCCTCGAGACGCTGACAAAGCTGGCGACCGCGCTTCAGTATCCGGCCTGGCAGTTGCTGCGCGATGCCGACATCAAGCTTGGCAAGCGCCCGGCAGCCCAGAAGGCCAAGGGTCGCTGATCAAGCGGCCTGCTGAACTGCTAAGTCACGTTGCTTGGTGAGTCGCTGATGTGCACTATCCATCAGCGGCTCTTATTTATTGTTGCACTCGGAAGCCCGTTTCTGCATACTATTGATCGTCTTCGGGTCGTTTCGATCACAAGCGATCATGGATACAGAAGCCAGACTGGCCGTTGAGCGGCAGGACGGGATTCGCGAGCTGTTGAAGCATCAGCGGGTCGTCCGTGTCGACGAGGTTGCCCAGACGTTACGCGTCTCGGTGGCCACCGTGCGGCGCGACTTGGTGGATCTCGAGCAGCGTGGCTGGCTGCGCCGGGTGCATGGTGGCGCAGTGGCCGTGGACGGCAGCCTGGACGAGCCGCTCTTTGATGACAAGGCAACGGTGGCCGCGCGCGAGAAGCAGTCCATCGCCGAAGCGGCGCTGCGACTGGTTGAACCCAGGGCCACCGTCTATCTCGACGGCGGCAGTTCTGTGTTGGCGTTGGCGCGTCTGCTGCAACCGCAGACGCAACTGACCGTTGTCACCAACTCCCTGCGCATCGCTCATCTCTACAGCAGCGGCGGGCCGCACATGATCCTGGTGGGCGGCGAGTGTCGCCGTCTGAGCCAGACCGTCGTGGGACCGTTGACGCGCTCGATCCTGGACGATGTTGCGCCCGACCTGGCCTTCATGGGCACCATCGCCTTGTCCGCCGCCAATGGGCTCTTCACGACCGATCCGGCCGAAGCCTTCACGAAGGAGCGCGCCATGCAGCGGGCCCGTAAAGTCGTGCTGCTGGCCGACAGCTCCAAGTTCACCCGCACCAGTTTCGTCCGCTTCGGCCGTGCCGACGCGATCGACGTTCTCATCACCGATCCGGCCGCGCCGCCGGATGCGTTGGAGGCTTTCCGCACGTTGGGCGTTCAGGTCAAGACCACCTGACGTCGGACCACCCGATCCCGAACCCCGAGAGAAGACCATGCCAAACTACCTCAGCAACCGCGCTCCCGCCTTCAAACCCCAGCAGATCAACTGCGGCCGCATCCCCTGTTTCGCCTACCGACGCAACCTGGCCGACGACGTAGCGGCCGGCACGCTCACCTCCCAGCAGGTTTGCGACCTGCTCGAGGACATGCTGATGATCCGCGAGTTCGAGGAGATGATCGTCAAGATCCGCTCCGGGGCGTACGAAGCCTGTGCAGGTTTCGAGTATCGCGGCCCCACCCACGTCTCGATCGGCCAGGAGGCCACGGCCGTCGGGTGCTGCTCCGGGCTTGCCTTCGACGACAACATCACCTCGACCCATCGCGGGCACGGCGACTCGCTCGCCAAGGGCTGCGTCGCCATCCGGGGCATGGCCGTCGAAGCGCTGCGCGCGCGCATTCCTGACTCCACGGCCACCCGCCGCAAGGACCTGGTCGAGGCCGCGTTGGAGGACCATGTCTACCGGGCCATCGCCGAACTCTTCGGCAAGGAGGACGGCTACTGCCACGGACGGGGCGGCGGCATGCACATCGCCGATTTCCGCGTGGGCCACCTGGGCGCCAATGCGATCGTGGGCGGCGGCGTCCCGATCGCCACCGGCGCAGCCATGAGCGCCCGCTACTTCGGCAACGGCAAGGTCACCTGCTGCTTCGCCGGCGACGGCGCCTACGCCAACGGCGTGGTGCTCGAGTCGCTGAAC
>CAZZCT010000099.1:0-17847 GCA_964652365.1 uncultured Lentisphaerales bacterium | reverse complement strand
TCCGCTCCAACCTCGCGGCCGCCTAACCATCAACTAAAGTGAATCGCACCCCCCGAAACGTCTGGCGAGCCCTTGCGTTCGACGGCACGTCTGTTGTATAAAGAGATCGTGTCTAAGGGCCGAACCGGCAACTCGCGGCGGGGATTCCCCGCAACGAGGTGGCGGGAGCAGTGCGCCGCAACAACTGCGTACGTTCCATTGTCGTCGTCACGGTATGCCACCGGGTCACCCGGTGCGCCATCAGTAGTCTGACAACCCGCGAGACAGGGAGAAGCGAGTCATGTCTGCAGCAGTCATGCTTGGTTTCCGCCTTCGTCGGAGTGTTGTGCTCTGTTCGCTGTGCCTGTGTGCAGCCCTGCCATGGGCCAGTCTCGCCGGGCCTCCGGGCAGTCCGGTGTTGTGGCTGGATGCCAACGATCTCGATGGCGCGGGCAACGGTCCCGCGGGCGACTCGGCGTACTACGATGGCAGCCAGAACGTGACGGGGTGGCGGGACAAGTCGGGCAACGGAAATCACGTCACAACCGTTGTCGGGACGCCGCACTACGTGTCCAGCAGCATCGGCGGTTTGCCGGCCGTGCAGCTCGACGGGTTGACGGAGTATCTCAGAACGACAACCGGCGGCGATGCGTTGAACACCGACTTCACGATGGTGGCCGTCGTTAACCTCAGCGCGTTGGGCTCCCACCGGATGATCCTCTCCGCGGGGGAGGAGTTGCAGGGCAGACGCCGTTGCATGTGGAAGAATGCCAACCAGAAGTTCAGCTTCAACGGGCTCTCCGCCGACATCGAGGGAACCGTGACGCTGGCGACGTTCACCGACTACCTGGTGATGATCACGAGGAGCACGGGCGGCACGGTGAACCTGTACGCGAATAACCAGCCCGGAGGCAGCGGCTCGCCGGGGTTGAACTCGTACACATCCGGGGCGATCACGATCGGCGCCAACAATGGTGGCGGCGAACGCACGGGCGCGGACTACGCCGAGATCCTTGTCTATGACACCCAGCTCAGCGCGACCGACCTTGACACGGTGGGCTTCTATCTGCAGGACAAGTACGGGTTCAACTTGGGGTATGCCGGCCCGAACCCGCGGCTCTCTTACTCCCCCACGACCGTCGGGGAGACGCTGGCGAACGACGGCAGCGTGACGGAGTCGATCGCCATCGCGCTGACCAACGACACGTTCACGGCGGGTGTGGTCAGCGGCGGGCACGTGACGGCCGCCAACGTGCCGGCGGGCTTGACCGCGAACTTCACGCGGGTCAGCGACACGGTCGTCACGCTCGGCTTCAGCGGCAACGCGACGAGCCATGAGTTGGCCAACAGCGTTACGAACCTGACCGTAGCGTTTGCGGACGGTGCGTTTGTGTCGAATCCGGCGGCGAGCGTGATGCGCGCGACGAACAGCACGCTCGCGATCACGTTCTATAGCGCTTTCGCCACGCCGCCGGGCACGGGTCTGCGGCTCTGGCTCGATGGCGACGACGTGGACGGCGACCGCCGCTCCGAGGGCGCAACCGAGAGCTACATCAAGGGAATCGTGGCTACCTGGGCGGACAAGTCGGGCAACCACAACGACTTCGTTTGCACCAGCTTCTATCCGGACCGGACGCTGGACGTTCGCAACGGCAGGGACGGTCTCCTGTTCAACGGCACGAACGACCGGCTGAGCAAGAACGGGGGGGTCCTGACGGCGGGAGACGACACCTACACGTACTTCGCCGTGTGGCGTCCCAGCAAGTCAAGCGGTCTTCAGCGGGTCTTCGAGCAGTATCGTCGCGACGTGACTTCAGCGTATGCCGCGATCCTGGCTTACGATGGCCGCTATGGGTTCAACGGGCAGAGCAACGACGCCCACTGGCTGGTACCGTTCGTGCACGACGTGTGGCGCCTGACGGATATGGTGGTCGACAACGCCCAGCAGAACAACATCGACCTGGCCGACAACGGCACGCACTACCTGGGCAGAACCAGCGATCCGGCAACCTTGAACTTGGGTGACCATTACTGCACGATCGGAGCCAAGAACAACGGGGACTCCGGTGAGTTGTTGCAGGGCGAGCTGATGGAACTGCTGGTATACGACAGCGCCCTGAGCGCGAGCGAACGCATCACCGTAGGCGCCTATCTCGAGCGCAAGTACGCGTTCAGCTTCGGGTACAGAGCGAGCATCGCAGCCCTGTCCTACACTCCCAGCACCTTGTACGAAACCGAGGCCAACGACGGCAGCGTCGCGGGCACGATCACGATCACGCTGGCTAACGATACGTTCGCGGGCAACGTGGTCAGCGGCGGGCATGTGACGGCCGCCAACGTGCCGGCGGGCTTGACCGCGAACTTCACGCGAGTCAGCGACACCGTCATCACGCTAAGCTTCGGCAGCACGGCCACCAGCCATGTAGCGGCCGACAGCATCGACGACCTGACCGTGACCTTTGACAATGGCGCGTTCACGGCGAACCCCGCCTCGGAAGTGGTCGACGCGACCTACAACAGCCTGAACATCCACTTCGACGACGCGCTCCCTCCGGCGCCGATCCATCTGTGGACGTTCAACGACGGCACAGCCGACGACTCGGTGGGCACTGCACACGGGACGCTCTACGGCACGGCCACGATCGTCCACGGCCGGCTTCGCCTGACGGGCTCCGCCGCCTCCAACCGGGTTGAGACGCTTGCCTTTGGCCACACGCTCGATGAGAAGACGCTGGTGGCCTGGTGCACATTGCAGGATCACACGGTGAACAGTGCCGGCGGGCCCCTGTCGGTTTACGCTTCGAGTGTGTTCGATGCGATCGTCTACGGAGAGCGTGCCCCGAACCAGTGGATGAACGGCAGCGAACGCTGGAATCGTACGCCCGCGAACAACGGCGGAGATCCGGAGACGCTGGACGAGCCGGGCGTGATCATGATTGCCATCGCGTATGCGAAGGACAGGAGCGTCACGATCTACCGTAACGGAACCATCTACGCGTCCGTTGCCCAAGGCGCCCTGGTTCACTTCGGAGCGAACGTCGTTGCCTTGATGGGACCGCGTGAGGGCAGTGGCAGCAATTACAGTGGATATTTCAACGGCTACGTGGACGAGGCGCGTGTCTATGACGTGGCGCTTCGGCCCAGCCACATTGCCGCGTTGGCCGCGCAGGGACCGCAAGCTATGCCGCCTACCGGCACAGCCTTGATACTGCGTTAGACCCTCGCGACTGATGGTGCAGCGCACCACGCTCTGATGTCGTCGGCAGTCTAACCCAGCAGCTTGGTCAGCACGGGCTGGCAAAGCGCGACGAATGACTTGGCCCGCGCCAGCAGGTCCCGGGCGTCCTGTTCGGTAAAGCGCGCCGAGGCCGTGCAGTCACCCGCTTCGCGGGCGTCTTCGAGTTGCGAGAGTAACGCAACGCCTCGCCCGCGCGGTCGACTTCGTCGCGGGCGTTCGACTTCCTAGCATGCCGACGCGCGTAGCTTCGCCAGCAATTTCCGTTTTGGCGGGATAGCGCCTCACGGCGCCACTACGAACGGATTCAACCTTGCGCGAACCCGCTCGTAGTGTGTCCGTGAGGGCATGATCCGCCCCAGCGCCCCGCCGAAACGAGAACTACCGAGGCGTCGCAAGGTCCGGTTGCAGAGAACCGCCGGGCAGGTGTATCCTGCCGTGGTCTGTGGGCCTGTGAGTCTTTCCGCGAAAGCGAGACCGGTCGTGAACCAAGAACCGACAACCGATACCGCCCACCCGGGCGAGACCTATCTCGAACCGGGGATGGCGCCGTGGCGGCAGTGGGGCGCCGGCATCGAGGCCGACGCCATCCGCCAGATGCGCACCGCCTGTAGCCTGCCCGTGGCGGTGGCCGGCGCGCTCATGCCCGACGCGCACGTGGGCTACGGGCTGCCCATCGGCGGTGTGCTGGCGGTACGGGACGCGGTCGTGCCCTACGCCGTCGGCATGGACATCTCCTGCGGCATGCGGATGAGCGTGCTCGATCTTCCGGTATCCTACCTCGAAGGCGCACGCAACAAGCTACGCCACGCGATCGAGTCCGAGACCTGCTTCGGCGTTGGCGGCGAGTGGCGGCCGCGCCGCGACCACGCCGTGATGGCGGCCGACTGGTCCGTCACGCCGCTGACCCGCCGCTTTCGCGACAAGGCCTGGGCGCAGCTCGGAACCAGCGGCGGCGGCAACCACTTCGTCGAGTTCGGCGTGCTGACGGTCCCGGACGCCTCCCTCGGGTTGCCCCCAGGCACCTATGTGGCCCTCCTGAGCCATGGCGGCAGCCGTGGCACGGGCGGCGAAATCTGCCAGCACTACAGCCGGCTGGCGGCCGCCCGCGATCCCCAGGCCGCGCGCCACTTCGACCGGCTCGGATGGTTGCCGCTGCAGAGCTCCGCCGGCCAGGAGTACTGGGCCGCCATGCAGTTGATGGGCGCCTACGCGGCCGCCAACCACGAACTGATCCATGCCGGCATCGTGCGCGCCATCAAGGTCAGCGTCCTGCTGGCGATCGAAAACCACCACAACTTCGCATGGAAAGAGGAGTTGGCGGACGGGGGACGCGTCGTCGTACATCGCAAAGGCGCCACCCCGGCCCACGCCGGCACACTGGGGGTGGTGCCCGGCTCCATGGCCACGCCCGGCTTCGTGGTCCGCGGCAAGGGTTGCGCGGCCAGTCTCGACTCCTGCGCCCACGGCGCCGGCCGGCGTCTCAGCCGCACGGCCACCCGCCAGAGCGTCACCTGGAGCCAGGCCCGCAAGTTCCTCGACGAGCGCGGCGTCGACCTGATCTCTGCCGGCCTCGACGAGGTTCCGATGGCCTACAAAGACATACACCAGGTCATGCAGGCCCAGGGGGAGTTGGTGGAAGTGCTGGCGCGTTTCGATCCGCGCATTGTCAAGATGGCGCCGGACGACGAGCGAAGAAGTGTCGGCAACGTGCGAAAAAAGACCTAACCGCCACGCATAGCCGGACGCCCTTACCCGGACCGCTTACGAAGCGCCGCAGAGTTAACGTGCCCTTGGCGCCTTCGTGCCTTGGTGGTGAACGAATCCACCCCGCGCGGGGCGGTCCCGTAGGTCCCGCCCTATAGGATTTCGCTGGATGTAGAAGCGCTCGGCCGACTCCACCACCCGCCGTATGTCCGCGCGGCCGTGACAAGCACGGCCCTCCAGGGACGTGCGCGAAGCGTGGAGGGGCGACCTTGTGTCGCCCGCGCTCGGTCGCAACGACGGTCGCCGTATGTCTGTCCGCGCGGCCGGGACAAGCACCGGCATCCCCATCAGGACGCTGCTACTCCCCGCGCAGGACCGTCTTGAAGAAGGCGCTGGTGGCGCTCGGCGCTCTGGGCAGGAGGACCAGCGTCTGATAGTCCTCGGCGGTGACCGTCTTGATCGGCGCACCCCAGGGTCCGGCCGGCGAGGCGGCGCGGTAGATGTCGTAGGTGCGGTCCGGGAGACTGTCGAAGGCATACTGGATACCGTCGCGCTCCATGCGGACCAGCGTCGCCTCAAAGGGGTCGGCCGCCAGGTTCGAGATGGTGTGCGTGTAGCCCTCGTCATCCACGATCTTGAAGTCATGCAGACCGTTCGGATCGAGACCCGTGAACGTGAACTGATAGAGGTGGCTGCCCTCGCCATGCGCCTCCGCCCGTCCGACTTCGACCCAGGCGCCATCCAGCCAGACCGACAGCACAATGTCGTTGGTGCCGGCCTCCTCGATCGTGCGGAACTCGACCGTGACGCCGCCGGCCGTGGCCAGGGCCCGGATGTCGATCGCCGCGGCCAGCGGCGTGGAGTCGGCCAGGAATCCCGCGTTGAGGGGCTCGTCGAAGCGCCCCGGAACCACGCCGTCACCAGAGAATACGACGTGCGCAAGGTAGCCATCGCCCACGCCCGTGGGCTCGGTCCGGTTGCGCTCCGGATCGTTCGCCTGCGGCAGCCAGGTCGGCACGGCAATCAGCGCGTCGGGGTCACAATCGAACAGTACCGTATAGGCTCCTGGCGCCACGTCCTCGAACCGGTAGTACCCGCCGGCATCGGTCCGGTTTGTGGCCACCACCACGTTGTCGCGCACCAGCCAGACCCACATGTCCGCCACGGGCGCGTCCTGGCCCGGCACCCGGACCAGATCCACCACATCGTCAATGAAGGTGTAGCCCTGGACAACGGCGGGCAGGTAGAGTCCGGCATCAATGCCGAGATTGGGCTGCCCATAGGTCAGCGTGACGGCCGTGGTCCAGCCGCCGACGCCGGCATTGCTGTCCAGCGCCGCGTTGCCGCCTGCGCCAGGAATCGAGAAACGGTACGCGGGTGGCGGGGTAAAGCGCACGAAGTAGGTGTCGGCCAACAGGTTGGTGAAGGCATACCGGCCAGCAGCGTCCGTGCCGGTCGTGGCCAGCAGGTTGCTGGTGGCATCGTAGAGTTGCACCGTCACACCGGTGATGCCCGGCTCACCCGCGTCCTGGATGCCATCGGCGTCCAGATCGTCCCAGACGAAGTCGCCAAGCTGGTCGAACCGCGTCAGCGGGAAGTTGTTGTTCAGGACCACCGGATCGCCGGAAGCCAGACTGAAGGTGTAGTAGAACGTGTTGCTGGCCGCCGAGGCATCGGTGAGATAACCCGGGTTAACACCGTCTTCGCTGGCCCCGAGCCGGGTGGGATTGGGTCCACCCGTGGGGTCAAAGCTGGCCCCGGCCGGGCTGCGGCGGGGGTCGATCACATAGCCGGGGGGCGAGGTCACGGCGATCGTGTAGTTGCCGGCTGTGCCGTCGGTCACAAACATGTACTCGCCACTGCTGCCGTCCATCTTCACGATCACGGCGCCTGGGCCGGTGACCGAGATGCTGCCGCCAGGTACAATGCGCCCGTCGAACGTGTCATAGAGGTAGCCGCTGGGGTCAACGGCGTCGAGGAAGTCGTTGCCGTTGCTGTCGGCGCCGTTCAGGGTCACCTTGATGCGGTTGTCGGTCAGGGAACCGTAGACGTCCGCCGTGCTCACCGAGTAGACCGGGTCGGTCTCGACCACGACGTAGCTGCCGTTCAGCAGGTTGGTGAAGGCATACCGGCCGTTGGTCGCGGTCAGGGTGGTGGCGATCAGGCCGCCATCGCTCGGATCGCCATCGCCGTTCGGATCGGTGTAGAGCCGGACTGTGACGTTGCCGACCGGCTTGTCGGGATCGCTGAACTGTCCGTCCAGGTCGAAGTCATCCCGCACCTGGCCGCGAATCGCATAGGTCACGGACGACCGGTAGCCGAAGTCCTGGTCGAGACGGTTGGGCGAGGCGGTCGTCAGGCTCACCGTCGATGTGCTGTTGCCGGGGTTGGCCGTGTCCGGGTCGACCGTGTTGACGGTCATCCCCGCAGGCAGGTCGGCGGTGTCGACCGCCACCGTGTAGGATACGCCACCGGCAGTGGTGCGCAGCCCAGCGAGGGTGTAGAAGCCGTCCGCAGTCGTGGTGACGGTGACGTTCTCGGTGGCGCCGTCGCCATCCATGTCGCCGCTGAGGGTCACGTCCACGCCCGCGATGCCCTCGCCCGCATCCCAGGCCCCGCTGTTGTTCACGTCGGCGAAGATGCGGTCGCCGATCGAACCGGTGCCGCGGTAGCCGAAGTCGACGTCCGTCCGCGTCTGCCCGGAGGTCAGTAGCACCTCTGCGCTGTGATCGAGGGCACCCTCGAGGTCGTAGGTCTGGAGCAGGTTGGATGGCAGGGTCGAGGTGTCCACACGCACGATGTAGGTATCTGCCAGCAGGTTGGCAAACGTGTAGCTGCCGTCAGTCGGAGTCGTGGCACTCGGTTCGTTCGCGTCGAAACTGCCGTTGCCGTTGCTGTCGATGTAGACGCGCACGCCGGCCAAGCCGGACTCGTTGGCATCCTGCACGCGGTCACCGTCGAGATCGTTCCACACCCGGTCGCCCAGGCTGCCGGTGCCCCGGTAGCCGAAGTCCACGTCGGTGCGTTGCTGCCCGGCCGTGAGCGTCACCGACGCCTCGTGGTCCAGGCTGCCGCTCAAATCATGGGTCTGCGCGGCGCCAGCGGGAAGCGTGGTGGTGTCGACCCGCACGTTGTAGGTGCCCGCGACGAGGTCGCCGATGGTGTAGGTGCCGTCCACGGCCGTGATGGCGCTGGGTTCGCCGACGTCGAAGGTGTCGTCGCTGTCGCTGTCGATGTAGACCCGCACGCCGGCCAGGCCGGGTTCGTCGGTGTCCTGAGCACGGTCGTTGTCGCGATCCTGCCACACACGGTCGCCCAGGCTGGCGCGGGCCCGGTAGCCGAAGTCCACGTCCGTGCGGTTTGCTGTCAGAGCAACGTAGGCGAAATGGGGCGTATCCAAGCCGTCGAGGTCGTAGGTTTGCACGTAGCTGGCGGGGAGGGTGCTCGGGTCCACCCGGACCGTGTACGCGGTATCGCCTGGCGTCGGCGGCAGGTTGCCGATGGTGTAGTTCGGGTTGGCGGCCGACGTTATGGCGAACGGATCGGTGCTGTCGTAGACGCCGTTGTTGTTCCAGTCGACGTAGACGCGGACACTGGGTATTACAGTCTCGCGGTAAGTGACAGTGCCGTCGTCCTGATTGGAAATGGAGTTGCTTCCGTTTATGTCGAAACCACCATTGACAATGGATACCCCAAGGAAAGTTCCGTCGTCGCCGTTGTCCACAGGCGTGCTGTTGTCGTTGTCGATGTCGACATAGCCATTGATGATGCGCATGGTGCCGATGAAACCGTCGTCGTTATCGTCGGAGCCGCCGATGCCGTTGATGTCGATGCGGCCGTTGTAGACGTTGTATATGACGGAGGCGATGCCATCGTCGTTGACGTCCTGCCACACCAGATCTCCGAGGCTGAGCGAACCCCGATAGCCGAAATCGACGTCGACGCGCGTCTGGTTGGCCGCGAGCGTGGCGCTGGCTTCATTGTCCAAGCCGCCGCTGAGGTCGTGGGTTTGCGTGACGTCGGAGGGCAGTGTGGCCGTATCGACGCGCACGTTGTAGGTGCCGGCGGCAAGCCCGTAGATTGCGTACTGCCCGTCGGCCGCGGTCACGTCGGACGGCTCGCCGACATCGAACGTATTGTCGTTGTCGGTGTCGACGTAGACGCGCACGCCGTTGATGCCCGGTTCGCCGGCTTCCTGCACACGGTCGCCATCGCGGTCGAGCCAGATGCGGTCGCCCAGGCTGGTCTGCATCCGGTAGCCGAAGTCCTGGTTGAGATTGGTCGGGCTGGCGGTCGTCAGGCTGATGGTCGACGTGCTGTTGCCGGGGTTGACCGTATCCGGGTCAACGGTGTTGATGGTCAGTCCCTCGGGGAGGCCGGCCGTTGCCACCGTGACGGTATAGGACACCCCGCCCGGCAGCGTGCGCAGGCCGGTCACCGTCCAGAGACCGTCAGCGCCGGTGGCCGTGGTCACGCTCTCGGCCGTGCCGTCGCCGTCGATATCGCCGCTCACGGTCACGGCGATCCCGGCGAGGCCCTCACCCGCATCGAAGTCGTTGCCGCCGTCGATATCGTGGAAAATGCGGTCGCCCAGCGTCCCCGTGCCGCGCACGCCGAAGTCGGCCGTGCGGTAGTTCTGGTTGGCGACCAGGCCGGTGACGAACAGAGGATCGTTGGCAGTGCTCACCGCAAGACCCGCCGGCAAGGTCGTGTTGTCGAGATCGACCTTGAAGTTGCCCGCCGGGAGGCCCGTGAAGAGGTAGCCGCCATTGGCATCGGTGGTCGTCGAGTAGGAAGCGTTGTCGCCCGTGGTGGCGAAGTTGCCGTCCGGGCCGGCCCAGGTCATGTTGATGGTCACGTTCGGCACGCCGGGCTCACCTGGGCCCTGCACGCCGTTGCCGTCCAGATCGACCCACACCAAGTCGCCGATCGAAGCCGGACTCTTGAAGCCGAAGTCCAGGGTGACGTCGCTGCCGTTGACAGGCGGGGCGGTGAACGCGAGGGTGGCGAACCCGACGGCCGTGGCGAGCGTGGCGTCGGAGTCGCGCGTGTCGTCGCCTCCCAGGTTCTGGCCCGTCAGCGTGAAACCGGCCAACACCGCCTGGTTGGTCGCCACGCGCAACTGGTACGCGGTGCCGGCGACCAACCCCGCCGTGCTCCCGAAAGCGTAGAAGCCGTTGGCGTCGGTCGTGGTCGTCACACTCGCTAGGGCCGACGCGGCCAGGATGTTGATGTTGTCGAAGTACATGTACTCCGTCGTGGTGCCGCCGCTACCAAGCACGGTCTTGACGAAGCGCAGGTAGCGTGTGCCGGGCGTGGCTGCGAACGTGTGGGTGGCGCTCCCGCTGCTTGTTCCAGTGTTGTAGGTGGCCAACGGGCTCCAGGACGACCCGTCCGTGGAAAACTCCGCCCGGACCGTATCGTCGCCGCTGCCCAGCAGGTAGTCGTAGCTGATCGTGAGCTGGGCGGTGCCGGCCGGCACCACGAAGCTGCGCGTCGCAGCGCTGCTGAGGGGATCGGTGATACGAATACGGTTCGAGCCCGAGACATTCACGATGGAAGCAGGCGTGCTTCCCGCGAACGTCCAGTTGGCAGCCCAGGGCAGCGTGCCGTCACTGCCGCCGGGGTTGGCGCTGCCCGCGCCCTGCTCGAAATCATCCGCAAAATCCCCGAGCGGGGTACGGTACTGGTAGGCGGCGCCAGCAGCGGTGTAAACCTGGACCTGTACGCCCGGAATACCTGGCTCGTTGGCGTCCTGCACACCATCGGCATTTACGTCGCTCCAGACGTAGTCGCCCAGCACCACGTCGCTCACGGGGATGATCGACGTGCCGGCGTCGATGAACGGACGTCCGCCACCGGCCGCCGGCCCCTCACCCCACATGGCCACGATCTTCACGCCGTCCAGCGTGTAGAGCCGCATGCCGGACTGGTTGTTGTCCGTGTCGTCGAACACCTGCGTGGACTCGAAGGCCGACACCGTGTAGGCAACGTCGTAGTACGCGCCCTGGGAATCCACCAGCGGGCCTGTGGCCGGATCGCCGTCGTAGTCCACGTAGATGGTCGTGTTCCGCGTGGGCACCACCCAGACAGGACTGCCGTTGGCGCTGCCGTCCTCCGAACCGGGACCGAACGCGACCGTCGTGATCGTGCTCAGCAGACTGCCCGGAATCAGCGTGGCACCCCAGTCGTGGCCCGTGCCGACCGCGCTCACATCGATCGTGGTGACCGCCTGGAACACGGTGCCATCGGCCGCATAGAACCGGACGCCCGAGCTGGACGTGAGGTCGTGCTGTAACCCCGAGTTGGCCGGTACCGTCACCGTCCCGGATGCGGCCGTCGTCACCCACGTCACCGTCAGGGCCGTGGCCGCCTTGTTGTAGAGAAACACGCTGACCGGGTCGGAGCCGGGCGCACCAACCGGCGTGTAGTGGTCGCTGCTCCACAGCGCCGTGGGATAGAGCGTGAACCAGCGGTTGGCGTACTTCGCGTCGATGTCGCCAGTCAGCAGATGGACTTGCACGGGCTTCGTCGCCGTCACCTTTCCGCCCCGACGGACCCTGCCCGCATCACCTACCAACCCCGTACCGGGGTCCCAGCCTTCGCCTGCGGCCAGGGTCTTGGTGGCATCCACGCTGCCGTTGCCGTCGAGGTCCACGTTGACCAGGGTCCCATTCTGTGCGGCCATGATCGAGAAGCGCGCCGACTGGAACATCTCGGTCCCCGTAGGCGACACGTTGATGCCGACGGGCGCAAAGAACTCCGTGCCGAAGCGACTGGTATCCAGCACGGAGGCCCCCTCGGCCAGGTCCACGCCGTCGCCGGTGGTATCATGGAACACAGGCCAGAGCACCGTGCTGACGGAGACGGCTTTGGTCGTGGCCATCTTGTCCCCACCGTCGAAATCGATGCCGGATACATGGGGATAGGCGATGATCGACTGCAGGTTGATGTAGTCGCCGCCGCCGATCACGTCAGTGGCGAAACCGGGGGGGATGCCGTTGGCCGGATTGTTGTCGCCCCAGATCTGCGTGCCGCCCGGATTGGATGAACTCCAGATGTTGGCGGGGTTGCTGATGTCGGTCTCGAAGCCGTTCTCCCACTGGTCGTAGTAGACGATCGTGCCGGCGAAGGCGGGCGCGATGGCGATGGTGCAGGTGATGTTGCGGGCGTAATCGACGGGTAGGTTGAGGTCCGTGTAGTGCCGGTAGACCTCGTCCTCCGTGATCGGGATGAAGAAGACCTGCGCAACCGGCGCGGCCTTGGACGCAACGGCTGCCATAGCGAGTAGAAGCGCCAGAAAACGGCTCATGCGGGACACTCTCCCGCCAGTCAGATGCTTTGTCGTTCTCATTGCAGGCCTCAC
Organism: uncultured Lentisphaerales bacterium; assembly: GCA_964652365.1. Taxonomy (GTDB): domain Bacteria; phylum Verrucomicrobiota; class Kiritimatiellia; order RFP12; family CAZZCT01; genus CAZZCT01. Next base: position 5,560 of record CAZZCT010000099.1, on the reverse strand, counting down.
TTTTCTACCTCTTGCTTGTGTGTCACACCAAACGATGTCCATCCTGAGTCAGTACACGACCACCATCAGGCTGCTGCCACGGCGACCGTCGACCGGCAACGCAGGCGCGCCCCAGGCGTAGATGGAGTAGACGTACGTGCCGCTGCCAGAAAGGCTGATCGGGTCGGGCCAGGCCCCGTAGTTGTATCGGCCCCAGCGAATCGTGCCGCCGTTTCCGGCATAGAAGACCCGCGCGTTCGCATGGTCGGACCAGATCGCCAGCCAGTAGGAGGTGCCGCTTGTCAGCGCCAGCGGGGAAACCAGCGCGGCCTCATACCAGCCAGCCGCAGGCGGGCTGCCGATCTCGGCGGAGGCCCGCAGCAGCCGGTTCGCGCTGCCGGCGTTGTCGGAGTAGATGGCGCACTTGTAGCGACCTGCGATCGCAGCCACTTTGACACGCATCGAGGAGACCACCATGTTGGACGCGGCCTGGAAGCTGCAGGCGTTGATCCAGGCGCCGTTGTCCCAGATATTGTCGGTGAGCGTCCCGTCGCGTACATTGCCGATGACGCCCCCGCCGCTCGTGGCGGATGCCGTGACGCTGACCGTGCCGGTGCCCCGCACGCCGCCACTGGCGGCGAAAACCTGAAACGGCCCACCAGCCGAACTACCCGCAGTGAATCGGCCCGCCGTGTCGATCGTGCCGCCTCCGCTGACTGACCACGCGAAGACCGGCGCCGGAGCGAGTTCGTGCCCGAGCGCGTCGGCCGCGGTCGCGGCGAACGTCTGCTGCGCGCCGGCCGTCAGCGTGACGCTGGGCGGGCTGACGCCGACGCGCGCCAGCGCCCCGGCCACGGAGACGTTCACAACGGACGACGTGCTGACGCCGCCAAGTGCGTTGTAGGCGCGGGCGCTGAGGGCGTAGTCCCCCATCGGCACGCCGCCCCAGGTGAAGCCGTAGGGCGCGCTGGAATCTTGTCCGAGTTTGGCCAGGCCGTTGTAGAACTCGACCTTGCTGACGCTGCCCGTCGCGGTGGTGGCGGTCGCGGCCAGCGGGATCGTCGCAGGGGCCGTGAAGCGGGCCAGGCTGGCCGGGCTGGTGAGCGCGACCTGAAGTCCGCTGAACCCGGTCAGGGTGAAGACGCTCCCGGCCGGGATCGTGGCGCTGAACGTGCCGCCAATCACGGGCACGCTGGCGCCCCGCGCCAGGTTCGTCGTGGCGGTCGTGTAGGTCAGGTCGAGACTCGCCAACGCCGGAAGCGATGCCAGGGCGGCGTGGAGGGTCGCCGCACTGCCAGAGGGGTTGCTGCCGACCAGCGTGACCTGCCCCAGGCCGGCGTGGTGAAAGGCCAGCAACGGCGCGAAGGGTGCGGTGGCGCCGGTGACGCCGATGCGGCGCGCGCCCGGGCGAACGAAGCGGAAGACCTGGGCAAACTCGTAGAACTGCTTGCGTGGCGTCCAGCCCTGCGTAGCCGCATCGTAGGCCACCAGCGGCTTGCCCGGTTCGCCCTCCCAGAACACCCAGTCGTTGGGCGGCACGTCCCCATAACCGTTGCGCCGTCCGTGCTGGTAGACGCAGTCGAAGCCGTCCCAGAAGATGTAGCCCGTGGCCTGGTCGTCGAGCTGGCCGAGCAGGTTGCCGATGACCGCGGTTTCGGTGACCCAGTAGCGCGTGTTGGCGATCGCCGCCCCGTCGATCGTGTTCCAGTAGCCGCTGGAGTCGTTGCCATAGTTGTGGACGCCCCAGTGGTCCATCTTCCCCAGGACCAGAGAGTCCCGGGTCATCTGATCGAAGCACGCGCTGAAATGACCGGCGCCGGCGGTGTCCGGGCTGGAGAAGCGGACATCGCCCAGGCCGAGGCCATCGAGCCGGTCGGCGAGTTTGTGCAACACCCGGGTGAACTGGATGGGATCCTTCATGTTGGGGCCTTCCCGGCCATCCAGCTCCGTTTCGTTCATCGGCGAAACCAGCTTGAACTGCACACCCGCCGTGTGCCGGGCGTAATACAGCAGCGCGGCGACGGTTTCGGCGAACTCGTCCTCCTTCCCCTGGTCGACGCCATAGTTCGAGCCCATCCAGGACGGCGGCGCCCCCATGAAGCTGATCACCAGGCGGTCGGTGACGCCTTTCTGGTTGAGGTAGCGCAGGGTGTTCCAGATGCCGGTGAACTTGGCGTTGCTGAAGACGCTGTTGTAATAGGTCCAATTGAAAACCGCGGGATCGGCGTTGTCGTTCGTCGCCTCCCAGTCCATTTCCTCAATGACGGCGCGGAAGAGCGTGGCCCCGAGTTGGTCCACGAGCAGGTCAATGGCCGTCCGCACCGCCCGGGCGTCGTAGTACTGCCCCCCCAGCCACCAGGCGGTGTTGATGTTGACGCCGAACCCGTCGAGGGTCTGATGGGTCTGCGCCCCGTCGACGGTCAGCGTTGGCGGCTGATCGTCCAGGATGCTGACCGTCGCCGCGGGCTGTGCGGTGCTGACGTTGTACTGCGGTCGACTGCTGAGCGTGGCGATGGCGGTCTCGGTAGCCTCGATCGCCGAATCCCGCATCGGCGCGATCGCGATCGTGGCGGAAGACTGGCCGGCGGGAATGGTCACGGTCGCACCGGGTGCCGTGTAGTCCGTACCCGCCGTGGCCGTGCCGCCCATGGCGAAACTCACCGTCAAACTGACAGCCGTGCTGCCGGTGCGGGTCACCGTGAACTGCCCGGTGTCGCTGCCCGGTTCCGCCGCGGTGGGGTCGCTGGCCACAATGCTGACCGTTGGCAGATTGGCTGCCTCGTTGGTGCCGGTCGCATAGAGGGAGTAGGTGAAATTGCCGTTGCCGGTCAGGCTCACGGGGTCGGGCCACGCGCCAAAGGAGTAACGGCCAAAGCGCAGGGAGCCGCCGGTGTCGGCCTGCACGCGGGCGTCGACGCTGTCGGACCAGATGGCCAGCCAGTAGTAGGTGCCGCTGGTCAACGCCAGCGGCGCGGTGAGCGGGAACGTCCGCCAGCCGGCGGCAGCATTGGTGAGAACCGTCGTGGCGCGCAGCAGACGGCTGGCGTTGCCGCCGCTGTCCGAGTAGATGGCGCACTTGTAACGGCCGGCGATGGCCCCAACCTTCGCGCGCATCAGGGTCACGGTCTGGTTGGCCGACGCCCGGTAGCGGTTGGCGTTGATGTAGGCGCCGCTGGCGTCGGTGATGTAGTCGCTGGTGGTGCCTTCGCTCGTGCTGCCGATGGTCGCCGCGCCGACGGGCGGGGCCGCGGCAACCGTCACGGCCACGGGCGCGGAGATCCGGCTCAGTCCACGGTCATCGGTCGCCCGCGCGGTGAGCGTGTAGCTGCCTTCGGTCACGTTGCTCCACACCCAGGTGTAGGGCGCCGTGCGGTCCTCGCCAAGCTTCGCGGCGCCACCGAAAAACTCGACGTTGGTGACCGCGCCAGCGACACCGGCGGCATTGGCGGCGAGGGTGATGACGGCGGGGGCGGTGAAGGCCGCGCCGGCAGTCGGGGCGGTGAGGCTGACCGACGGCGGCAGGCTGCCGCTGTCGGTCGCAAGGCGTACGAGACCAGCGCGGGTGTGATGGAGCGTGACGGCGTAGTCGCCACCGCCCAGGTCGCGCGCCATCCAGCCGTCGCTGGCCAGATCGGGCCGCTGCAAGAGCGGCGCGCCGTCCAGGGTGACGATGGTCGGCAGGTAACTGAGGCGCAGATACTCGGTGCCCGCAGCATCCCGCGCACGGTACTGGACCGCGCCGACGCCATAGGCCACGTCGGCGAGAATCCCGGCACTGTAGAGGATATGGTCCTCGCGGGGTGGCGCCCATTCCGGCATCGCGGCGAAGGCCGGATAGAACATGCGCGGGCATTCGCCATAGCAGTCGGACCACCAGGTCGCGATGCCGGTCGAATACGGGCTCTCGGTCGCCCGGCCGTTGGCGTCGCTGCAGTAGGTCACCCAGTTCAGGCAGCGGTAGGCCTTCTCCAAGTAAGCCGCATCGCCCGAGACCCGGTACCAGCGGGCGCATTCCGCGGCATGGCGGGCCGTCTGGTAGTCCATCTTATAGAGAAATCCGTCCTGCTCGCCCACGATGTCGGCACCGTAGGCCGTGGCCGGTTCCCCACCGGTCGTACGGAGCACGAAGTTGGTCACGGTCCAGGCGATGAACCTGGGCACGTGAATCTGCCAATCCGGATCGAACTCCGGATGGTCGAACAGGTAGAGCAGCGTGTTGCTCTTGCTCAGGTTGCTCTTGTAGGTATTGCTGTTAACGGGATTGTCGGAATGGCCGTCCGTCCAATAGCCGGTCTTCATGGGGAGGTTGAGGATGAAGTTCCGCGCCTTGACCTGGGCCTGGACGTACGAATTGGTATTGCCGAGTCCCGCGGTCACGAGGTGTCCGAGCAGGTCGTAGCAGCCGATCCAGTTGGCGCCGTATTGCGCCGTGATAGCGCCTGTGTCCAGCCGCACGCGGTAGGGCCAGACCGAGCGGGTGGCCGTCCCGACACGCGCGTTGGCCGCCAAGACGTCAGCGACCTGAATGGCGTTGGTCAAGTACTTCGCCTCGCCGGTGAACTGGTACAGCCGGAAGTAGGACAGCCCCATGTCGCCGGCATGATCGACCTGAATCTCGTGCAGGGCGAAGGTGGAGGTCATGCCGACAAACTCGAGATCTCCGTCTTCCGTCGTGGTATGTGGAAAATTGGGCCAGGCGAAGGTGGCGGGGCTGGTGCCGTGCTGGATGGTGTAGTCGATCAGGTCGCGCACGAGGGTCATGACCGACGCGTCGCCGCTGTAGGCGTAGTAGAGGCGCGCCGACTCGAACCAGTTGGGTATCTTCTCGCCGACGTCGTTCATCCAGTAGTCCGGAACGATCTCCGTCTGGGTGGTTACATAGCCGTCGTAGAAGTAGTACTGCGGGTAGGACGACCGCGGCGCCGGTCCGGGGGCCAACGGAACACGGGTCTTGATGAAAGCCCAGCGCTGGTCCAGGAATTCATCGTAGGCGTTAGCGGCGGGCGCGAACCAAGGGATGATCTTCCCCTGACCGTCAAGTGCGACGGTGTGCTGGTTCAGCAAGGCGGCGCGTCCAGCCGTCAGGCAAACGGATCCGGCAAGCACCGCGCTTATACACAGCATGGCCCGCCGAAGCAAACGGCCTCGATACCAGCAAGAACTGTTGAGCCTGCCACGTTTCATGCGATGACTCGCGGGCGATGGGTCTGCAACCGACAGTACTTGATGGCCAACACCCGGCGAATCGTGAAAACAAACCCTCTCATCGCCAATAAGTATACCCGGCTCGCGATATTCAGACGCATTGGACCTTAGTCCTACTGGCACTGACCTGAGAGCCTGGCGGACTTAAGCCCCGCACCGTGCTCGAGACGCGTACCGACATGTCCGACTCACTGCTGGCGACGGCGGAGCGTCCTGGCAGGGCGATGAGTCCGCGGAACACAACTGGCCGCGAGAGCCGCCGCAGGAGTGAGGCGGGGAGTTTACGCACGGCCGTGACAGGCACGGCCCTCCAGGGACGTGCGCGAAGCGTGGAGGGGCGACCTTGTGTCGCCCGCGCTCGGTCGCAGCGACGGCC
>CAZZCT010000098.1:17619-17958 GCA_964652365.1 uncultured Lentisphaerales bacterium | reverse complement strand
CATGCGCCGATGGGCGAAGAAGGCCTGCGTCACCAGGGCTTCGATGGCCGCGGCCGGCAGCGCCAGCGTGTAACAGGCCGTGGACACGGCGGTCCGGCGCACGGCCAGATCGTCGAACTGCCCGCCGCGGAAGACCAGCGCGGTCAGCGGGGTGGCCAGGACGCACACGATGGCGGTGAATGGAATGAAGACCGACATCAGCAGGCGGCCGGCATGGGTGACCACCTCGGCCAGCTTCTGGCGGTCGTTGCGGTCCACCAGTTCGCAGAAGAAGGGAAAGACGGCGATCGAGAGCGTGTAGGGCACCAGCGTGTGGATCGTGCTCTGCAGCTTGCGGCC
>CAZZCT010000098.1:0-17609 GCA_964652365.1 uncultured Lentisphaerales bacterium | reverse complement strand
GTTGGCCTGCATCAGGCCGGCCGAATCGAGTTCGCTCAGCACATAGACGTGGTTGAACGCATCGCGCACCTTGGCGAAGACGATGCCGGCCAGCAGGGGCAGGGCCAGCCAGAGCATGCGCCGGAGCGCCGGATCGGCGGGCGCCCAGTGCAAGCGCAGCAGATGGAGTTTGTCGCGCAGGCCATAGAGGTGTGTGGCGAGCTTGAGCAGGCTGCCGGCCACCAGGCCGATGAGCAGCAGTTGCCCCGTGCGGCCGCCGAGCAACGCCGTGCCGGTCAGTAGGGCCGCGACGACGGCGAATTTCCACACCGCATCACCGAAGGCGGCCAGGAAGAAGCGTTTGTAGGCGTTGAGCAGGATGTAGGTGGTGGAGCCCAGCGACAGGGCCAGCAGGGCCGGCGCCAGGTGGCGCACGCTGTGGCGGCCCAGGTCGAACAGTGCCGGGTGGTTGGATGGCGACCAGGCGGTCCAGAGTCGAACAACCATTCCGGGGAAGAGCATCAGAAGTGCGACCAAGGCTGCCAGCAGCAGGGCTTGAAGGGTTAGCAGCGCGCCGGCGAAGCGCCATGCGGAGCGTTCGCCTCCCTGGTCGCGTTCACGCATGAAAACCGGCAGGCAGGCCGGCCCGATGACCTCCTCGCCCACCAGGAAAATGCTGAAGATGCAGTTCTCGAAGGCGAAGGCGTACATCACGTCGAAGGTCTCGCGCGGCAGGTAGTGCCCCATGACCTTGGCCTGGATCAAGCCGGCGAGCTTGAACAAGACGTGGGCAAGGCCCACGGCCAAGCTGGCGCGCACGATGCGGTGTCCGAGCGAACTGGTGTGTTGACTGGTCATGGATCGAATCTCACGGCTGGCTGGCCGCAGGTGCCGTCACGGGTTTGCGGGTCCACAGCTCCAGCGCGGTATGGCCCTGGCCAAAGTCGCCGATCGTGCCGATCAGGGCATAGCGCCGGGCCAGCGCATCGCGCAGCTCACGCTGCGCCTCTGCGGGGAGCTCGGTCATGGCCGGTGCGCCGATCGCCAGTCCGTAGCCACTGAAGGCCGCCAGTGGCGCTTCGCCCGCCTCCAGCGCGGCGAGAAGGCGCGACCGGTTGAGGACATGGAGGGCCTGGGCCTGCGCGTCGGGCAGTTCCGGGAAGTACCCGAAAGGCCCCATCTCGAAGCCCTCGGGAACCTGCAATCCGGTTTCGACCGCCAGGTAGGTATCCTGCGTGAGCAGCCGGTCCGTGAGGGCGGCATGGCTGCGGATCCAGCGCGCGACCTGCCGCAGTTGCACCAGGTCGGGCTGCGGCTTGGTGACAACCCAGAAGCGATCCTGCCGGATGACGAACCAGTCCTGGTTGAGGGGTGAGGCGAACGCGGTAACACTGGCCCACAGCCAGAGGCCGGCGAGCACGGCCAGCCGTCCGTGCGGCGCCCGGTCGACTTGCGGGCAGGCGGCCGGTACCGCGTGCCAGAACAGGACACTCACGGCGGCTGCCAGCAGCGGCATGATCGGCACCTGGTAGTCGTCGTAGGGAAAGGGACTGAGCAGGTGGATTGAGAAGACCGCGGCGAAGACCGTCATCCAGAGCGCCGGGCCGGTGGCGTGCGCCATGGTCGCGCGCATGGTGGGCGGCGCGGCGCGCGCGGCCACGATGGCCGCCAGGCTCACGCCGGCCAGCGGCAGGTAGCCCCGTGCCAGGCGCGAGAGCGAACCGGCGACGAACAACAGTCCGCCACCCGCACGGCCGGTGTGGAACGTGTTGGCAAAGCGAAATGCAGCAGGGTCGGCCAGGATCGACGGCAGGTAGATTGCCACCAGCGACAGGGCGCCGCCCAATCCAAACCAGAACCAGGCCGCCCGCGCCTGGTGGGCCCGCAACAGCAGCCAGACGCCCCCGGTCAGCAGGGCTGCTCCGAGCGAGATGCGGGTGCCGGCCGCGCCGGCCAGAAGTGCGCCACCGACGGCCGCCAGCGCGCTGCGCCTGAAGCGCACCGATGCCTCGACTGCCAGCAGGCCACCCACCAGCAGGACGCTGGCCAGCGCGTACGTCTTGGGAATGGCAGTGAAGTAACTATGGTGGACATTGCCTGCCGTCAGCAGGAAGGCCGTGATGCCCGCCGCCAGGCGACGGTGCGGCGGCATGACCGAGGCCGCCAACAGGGCGGTGAGGCTGCTGCCCAGCAACCCCAGCAGGGCGGTCAGCACGCGGCCGCCAGCCACGCCGGCCGGCGACCACAAGGGGGTGAGCCAACCGTAGACCCGCGGCATCAGCGGTCCCTGGGTGAAGAAGAAATCTCGATACGGCTCCAAGCCACGCGCAGCCTGCTGGGCGGCATAGAGATACCACCCCTCATCCTGGTTCAGGTTCCCGAGCCAGACATTGGCACCGGCCAAGGCCAGCGCCAGCAGGACCGAGGCCGTTACGACCAATCCCAGTTGGATGCGTTCGATAGTAGGCGACTGCATAGGCGTCAAGGGGGTCGCTCACGCACATTGGCGGCGCGGACGACCACGTATCACCGGGTTATGTTACACAGCAGGCGGCGTGCCGTCCAACAGCCGCGCGGGGACCCCCTCACGGCCGGGGCCTCTAGAATGCGTCCATCAGGTCATAGTACTGCTTGAGCGTCTGCAGCGATCGCAGGGTGATAAGAAGGAAGATCACGCTGATGATCAAGATGCCGACCGTCAACCCGATCTTCCAGGCGGGGGAGGTGCGCGGCCGCCACCAGATCAGCGGCAGCGCCAGGGGGCCGACACTGCATACGGCCGCGACGATGAACGGCGTGCGAAAGTACCAGGGCAGGTTCTTGGCCGCCAGGGCCCTCCGGGTGGAGCCATCGAGAAACTCGTTGCAGTACCGGCACTTGATGGCCTCGTCGAGAATCTCTTCGGCACAGAATGGGCACTTCTTCACACGCGGTCCTCTCTGCTCCGCAGCTTCAGACGGCGGTCCGACTGGGTTTGAGGCAACATACGCCCATTTCAGGTTTGGTCAACAGCTTTCGGACCCCGCGATTCCTGCTTGATCTCGTGCGGCGAGCATCTGAGAATGCACGCACGTGTTAAGCAGGGAGTTGCACCTATGAGATCTGCCGCCGTCAGCCGCGCCGCCTCCCGCCTGCCCGAGAGTGATGCGACCCATCTGGCCAAGGCCATGGGGTTGCTGGCCTGTCACGTCTCGATCTACGGACCGACCCACGGTGTGACGGGCAAGACCCTGCAGAGCGCGTTCGAATCCGTGTCGCGGCTGTTGCCGATCCATGGCGAGATTGATTTTGTCCGCGAGAAGCAGATCCTGCACCTCAATGGCACGCCGGTCGATACAACCGGGTCCACCGGTCGCCTGTTGATGGAGCACCTGACGCGCCAGAATGTCGAGAGTTTCACCTTGAGCGGGCCGCCGAATGCCGAGGAGCTCGGTCGGTTCATGGCGCTGCTCTGCGGTCCGCCGAAGGCGCTGGACGGGACGGGCGGCCTGATCGAGGCCGTCAAGCGCGCCGGTCTGCACAGCGTGCGACTGAACAGCGTCGCCTACCAGCGCATGCCGGACGAGTCGGCACCGGCACTCGAAACCCGCGGTCCGACGCAGCCTAAGCGCGCGCCGACCGGGAACATGTTTGACCTTTCAGCGGATCTCGAAGCAGATGCCGACTTGGGGTTCGTCATGCCGCCGTCGGCCACCCGTGCGGCGACGAAGGCGGCCGCGCAACCGGCCTGGCAACCGCTCGAAGACGCGGTCCGCGGCCTGAGTTCCGATCCGGGGGTTCTGCGGGAGGAGGTTGCCCGCCTCTCAGGGATGCTGCGGCAGGTGGCTTCGTTGCTGAAGACCGACGCAAGTGTCTCCGCCGAGCCCAGTCGCGCGCCGATCGTTGAAGTCCTGAGCAAGGTTCGCGATGGGGTCGAACAGTTGGTTCGCCAGTCAGAATCCCGGATCGACACGCTGGCCGGGCAGGTCAAGGCCGACCGCGCCAAGGTTGCCGAGCTGGAAGACGAGGCGCGCCGACGGGGCGTGGGGCTGGCATTGACGCGCGAGGAGTTGGTGACGCGCTTCGCCGAGATCAGCCAGGAGGTCATGCAGCCGCTGACCGTCTCGTCGGGCGTGCTTGAGATGCTCAGTGCCGGCAAGCTGGGGCCTGTGACCCAGGGCCAGCGTGACATGCTCGGCATGGCGGTCGAGAGCATGGCGCGCGTCGACCAACTGATGGGGTATCTCAAGCGCATCACCGGCGAACCCGCAACCCTGCAGCCCGATCGCAGCATCCTCGACGAAGCCTACGGGGGCCAGGCCGGGACGCGGAGATGAGGCCGGTTCCGTCTTTGATTGACGAGGCGCCTGCAAAACCTCCGGTTTGTGCAAGCGGAGGGTTCAGGGTTCGGGGTTCAGGGTGCGATTTCCGCCTGAACCCTGACACCCTGAAACCTGTTTTCCGGCTCTTGCAGGGATTCTGCAAGAGCCTCTGACTGTATCTGAACGCGCGCCATGTCCCACGAACGCACATTCCTTGGCTGGAGCCGCCCACTGTGCGAAACGGTTCCGGAATGGATTCTCAGGCGACCCGGCGACGGCACCCGCGATCTGCGCGATACGGTGGTGGTCGTGCCGACACGCCAGTCGAGCTGGCGCCTGCGCGCCGCGCTGCCGTTGGCCGCACACGCTCGTGGCGGGGCGTCGCTGCTCGGCCCTGAGATCGTCACCGCACCGGTGCTGCTCGAACCGCCGCCGCACGCCGATCGCGCCTCTGAACTGCAGAATCTGGCAGCCTGGATGGCCGTCCTGCGGGAGGTGAAGGCCGATGAGATGGTCGTATTCCTGGGACGGCAACGGCCGGGGACCACGGCCTGGGCGCTGCAGATCGCCCGACGGCTGACCGCGCTGCGGGACGAGTTGGCGGACGGCGGCTGGTCGCTGGGCACGGTGGCGCACCGCGGCTCCGCGCTGGCGGAACAGGAACGCTGGGAGACCATGGCTGAGCTGGAGCGCCGCTATCTGGCGCGCCTCGACGCCTGGGGGTTGCGCGATCGCGTGGCCGACCAGCTTGCCTTTGCGGCGGACGGGCAGCTCGACCCGGAGATCCGGCGGGTGGTCCTGGCGGCCGTGCCGGATCCGCCGCGCCTGCTGGTGACCCTGCTCTCCGCGTGGGCCGCGCGCGGCGGCAGCGTGGAGGTGCTGGTGGCGGCGCCGGCGTGCGAGCAGGCGGCGTTTGACCGGTGGGGCTGCCCGTTGCCCGCCGCATGGGTGCCGCGCGAGATTTCGCTGCAAGGCTGCGATGTCGTGCTGGCGGCCGATCCCGAAGACCAGGCGGCCCGTGTGGGCGGTTTGATCCAGGCGGCTTTGCGCGCCTGCCCTGCGGATGCGTCAGGCCGCCAGCGGCCGGCGCTGGCCGTGGGTGTGCCGGACCGCGAGGCCATCGGGCCCCTGCAGCGTGTGCTGGCGGCACTCGGACTGCCGGCCTTCGATCCTCGCAATCGCCCCTTTGCCGACACGGCCCTGTATCGCCTGGTGGACGCGCTGCTGGACTGGCAGGCGCGGGGCGACTACGTCGAAACCGCGACCCTGCTGCGCCACCCCGATGTCCTGGCCGGCGGACCGCCAGCCGGTGCGGTATTGCGCGAGCTGGATGCGCTGCAAGCGGCCCGACTGCCGGTGACGTTCCTCGAACTGCACCAGGCGGCGCGCGCTGTCGAGGCCGCCCCGGGGGCGAAGACGGCGTCGCCGCCGCCCTTTGAAGCCATTCGCGCCGCGTTGGACCGCCTGGCTTCCTGGCGTGAGATGCTGTCGCGGGGACCGCTTTCGGCCGCCCTGCGCGCGGTTTTGCGGGACGTCTACCAGGCGAGGCTGCTGCATGCGGACCAGGCCGAGGATTGCAGCTTCCAGCAGGCGGCCACGGTGCTCGATGGCGTATTGCGGGAACTGGCGCGCGCCGAGGAGACGCGTCAGGCCGGACCGGACGCAGCGGCGGTTCTGCTGGCCCGGCTGCAGGGCGCGACGATCAAACCCGAACGGGCCGGCGAGCAGGTTGACCTCGAGGGCTGGCTCGAACTGGCCTGGAATCCGGCGCCGGCCGTGTGTGTGGCGGGCCTGAACGAAGGGCTGGTGCCCGACAGCCAGGTAAGCGACTTCTTCCTGCCCGACTCCCTGCGGCGCGAACTGGCGTTGCGCGATGACAGCCAGCGGCTGGCGCGCGATGCGTACGTGCTGGTTTCCCTGAGGGCCCAGCGTACCGACGGGGTGGTTGGGTCCGCCGGACGGGTGGTCCTGCTCGTCGGCAAGCGCTCGGCGGGCGGTGATCCCTTGCGGCCGTCGCGGTTGCTGTTCCGTTGCCCGGATGCAGACCTGGTTGCGCGCGCCCAGGCCCTTTTCCGCGAGCCGCCGCCGCTGCGGCACGTCGCGCCGTATGCCATCAGCTTCCAACTGGACCCGGCACGCGTGCCTGCGCCCTCCATTCAGACGCGTCTGCCGGGCCGCATCAGCCCGACGCTCTTCCGTGATTACCTGGCTTGCCCCTTTCGGTTCTACCTCCGCTACGTGCTCGGCATGGAGGCCTGCGACGACCGCGCCCGTGAGCCGGACGGCGCCGCCTTCGGCGATCTCTGCCACAGCGTTCTCGAAGCCATGGCGCGCGATCCGGACCGGATCTGGGCCTGCGGCCGGCCCGCCCAACTGGCAGGCTGGCTGACCGACCGGCTGCAGACGCTGGCGGCCGCACGCTACGGCACACCTCCCTGGCTGGGGGTGACCCTGGCCGTGGAGAGCGCCGCCCGCCGGCTACAGGCTTTCGCCGCGCAACAAGTGGCCTGGCATGCGCAAGGCTGGGAGATCGTCGCCAGCGAAGACCGGTCCTGCACGACGACCCTGGCCGGCATCACCCTCTCCGGCCGGATTGACCGGGTCGACCGCGCGCCCGACGGGCAGCTCTGCATCCTGGACTACAAGACCGCCGACAAGGCTGTTTTGCCCGAGGCCTACCATCTCGGGCCGGCCGGCAATGAGGATGCCTCGGAGCTGCCCGAGGCCGTTCTGAGCCGCGAGTTTGTGCAGAGCCTGGGAGCGGGAGGAGGTGCACGCGCGCCCCGGCCAAGACGCTGGAGCGACCTGCAACTGCCGCTTTACCGCGAGATGCTGCGACCGCGCCAGGGCGGCACGCCGCAACTCGGCTACATCCTCCTGCCGGCGGCGCTGGGCGACACCGCCTTCGCGATCTGGCCGGGCTACAGCGACGCACTGCACGCCCATGCCATCGCCTGTGCCGAGGGGATCATCGACCGGATCATCCGGGGTGTATTCTGGCCGCCGAACCCGCACCAGCCACCCTTCGAGACGTTCGCCGACCTGCTGCTCGGCGATCCGCTCGCCAGCGTCGTGGCGCCGCCCCCTCCCTGGCCGCCACCTACACACCATGGGAGTGTAGCTGGCGCGGCGCCTTCCCGTTCGGAGGACGCACCGTGAAGGCCTTTGCCAATCGCGCGATTGCGGCCTCGGCCGGGACCGGCAAGACCTGGGCGCTGGTGCACCGCTACCTGGCGCTGCTGGCCGCGGGCGTGCCGCCGGAGCGCATCTGCGCGCTGACCTTCTCGCGCAAGGCCGCCGGGGAGATCTTCGACACCCTCGTGGACCGGCTGTGCCAGTCGGCCACCGAGGCGTCGGTCCGCCGGGCGACGGATCAGGAGCTTGCGCGCGAGGCGCCCGGCCTCGCAGCGCCCACGGACGCCGCGGGGTATCTGGCGCTCCTGCGTGGCCTGCTGAACCAGGCGCATCGCCTGCGCATCGGCACGCTGGATAGCTTCATCCTCGGGGTGGTGCGGGCATTTCCGCTCGAATTGGGCATCGCTCCGGAAGCCCAGCCCATGAACAACGACGGCGGCGAGGCCCAGGCCCTGCGCCAGGCCTTGCTGGCACGGCTCTGCGATCCCCGCGCGCGCGAACGGTCCCCGGACGAGGATGGCTCGGGTACGAGCCTGCTGGCGGCTTTCCGGCAGGCCACCTTTGGCGCCGAGAGCAAGACGCTCACGCGGCGCCTGGACCAGACCGTGGCGCGCCACCACGGCTTCTTCCGTCAGCATGGCGCAAAGGCCTGGGGTGATGCCGGCCGCATCTGGACCCGCGCGCCTTGGTGGTCCCAGATGCCGCCCGCCGCCCGGTGCGAAGCTGGCCAGGCCGCCTACCGGGAGGCCTTGAGTCAGGCCTTCGGAGGCGAACGCCGGGCCCAGCAACTGGGCGCCGCCTGCGCCGAGATCGCCGCCGTAGCCGCCGCGCACGCGCCGGACCGGCCGTGGCCCGGACTGACCAGTGCGGCCTTCGCCGGGCTGCTGGCCGGCGCCTCCGAGCACACGCCGCCGGTCTTGAGCTACTACGGCAAGTCCTACCCAATGCCGGAGGCTCTCTGGCCCCCTCTGCGCGCGGCACTCGCCAACCTGATATCCGTGGAATTGGGCCGCTGCCAGCAGCAGACGGCGGGCCTACATGCCCTGCTGGGACGCTACGATACTCTGTACCGCGAGGCCCTGCGGGTCGGCGGGCGACTGACGTTCGAGGACCTTTCGCGGCTGCTGGCCGAGCCGGCCCACCAACCCAGCCGCAATGCCGCGACGCACGACAAGCTCTACATCGACTACCGCCTGGATGGCCAGCTCGATCACTGGCTGCTGGACGAATTCCAGGACACCAGCGACACCCAGTGGCAGGCTATTTCCAACCTGATCGACGAGATTGTGCAGGACTCGGGCTGGCAGCGGTCGTTTTTTTATGTTGGTGACGTCAAGCAGTCGATCTACGGCTGGCGTGGCGGTAACCACCGGCTTTTTGGGCAGGTGCGCGCCCAGTGCGGCATCGGGACGGGCGAGGCCTTGGTTGCCTGCCACCGCTCGCTGCCCGCGGTGATCGAGACCGTCAACCGCGTGTTCGATAACCTTGCCGACTGGGAGCCCGCCGCAGGTGCCGCGAAAGGTCCGAGCCGGGCCGCCCTGGAGGCCTTCCGGGCGGAATGGAAGCTCCATCGCAGCGCGCGGGTCGGGGCGGGCCAGGGGTACGCAGCCTTGTTGCAGGTCGCGCCGGAGGAGGGCGACGGCCGCGCCGAGGCCGCGGGCGAGGGCACGGCCGCCGCTGAGGCGGAGGGCAGCGGAGACCCCGCGCAGTATGCAGCTGTGGCCCGCGTGCTGGAGGCGGTGCAGCCGGTCGCCAAGGGGCTCTCGGCGGCGGTCCTGGTGCGCGGCAACGCGCAGGGCCGGGCCTGCGCCGACGTGCTGCGCCGCCGGTTGCCCGGCGTGCCGGTCGTCCACGAGGGCACTGGCGGCATTGTCGACAACCCGGTCGTGACGCTGTTGCTGGCGCTGGTGCAGGCCGCGGCCCATCCGGGTGACACACTGGCCACCCGGCACCTGCAGATGAGCCCGCTGGCGCCGGCGGCGGCGGCCGGCGGAGCAGAGGCGTGGCTGGAGGCGCTGCCGGCGCTGCTGTTCGCCCAGGTGCACGCGGCCGGCTTTGCCGGCGCCCTGCGTATCTGGGCCGGGCGCCTGCAGGACTGCGGCGCCCTGCGCTCCGGGGATGCGTTCGGGCAGCAGCGGCTGCGCGAACTGCTCGCGGCGGCCGAGGCCTTTGATGCCACGGGCTCGCGCGCCGCCGACGCCTTTCTGGACCACGTGCGGGCGTGCCAGGTAAAGTCCGAGGCGGCCTCCGGCGCGGTCCGCGTCATGACGATTCACCAGTCCAAAGGGCTTGGATTCGATCTGGTGCTGGTGCCGTTTGAGCCCGGTGCGCGGAGCTTCGCCGATACGCGTGGCACGGAATTCCTGCGCAGCGATTGCGGCCGGTCCGCACGCGACGACGGCTGGGTTCTGCTCCCCCCCAGGCGCGAAGCCCTGCTGGCGGCGGGCGAGCCGCTCCCGGCCATGCTGGAGGCCGAGCGCGCCGAACAGAACTTCGCCCAGCTGTGTGTGCTGTACGTGGCGCTGACGCGCGCCAAGCAGGCGCTGTACCTGCTGGTTCCCCCGGCCTCCGCGAAACCCACCTCGGTGCGCGAGGCGGACCTGCTGCGCGAGCGCTTGGCCGGCCACCCTCCGCCAGGCGGTGGCGGGGGTGAGCTGCCGGTGCTCTACGCCGCCGGCGACCCGGCCTGGCACGTGCGTGCCGCGGCCCGCCCGGAGGTCGACCCGCAGGCCGCTGCGGCCGTGCTGCAGCCCATGCCGCTGACCTGGAGTTGCGCGGCGGCGCGGCGCGAGCCGTCCAAGGAGCGCGTCGAGGGCCAGCCCTATCCGGCCGCCTGGCTCCTGAGCGCGGAAGCCGGCGACGTGCGCGCCTTCGGTTCGGCGCTGCATCGCCTGTTCGAACAGATCGTCTGGATCGAGACGTGCGATCCAGAGCAGATCCTGGCGGCGTGGCGGGCCGCGGCCATGGAATCGTCCCCGGTGCGGCAGGATGTCGAAGCGCAGTTCCGCAGCTGCCTCGCGGACCCCGCGGTGCGCGCCTTGCTGGGACGGCCGGCCGGCGCGCCGTGCTGCCAGGTCTGGCGCGAAACGCCGTTTGACTATGTGCGTGAAGGTTCGGCCGGACTCGAAATCGTCAGCGGCCGGTTCGACCGCGTGGTCATCGCCTGTGATGCCGCCGGTCGGCCGGTGCAGGCCACGGTGGTGGACTACAAGAGCAACCGCGTGGCGGACGCGGGACAGGTGGAGGCCGTGGCTGCCGGTTACGTCGGCCAGATGCGCGATTACGCGGCTGCCGCCGCCCACCTGCTGGAACTGCCGGCCGAGTCTGTTCGGGCGGTCTTGCTCTTCACGCGCCTGGCGATCGTGCGACCGGTGCGACTGACATGACGATTGGAACGAGGTGCAAACCCCGGTAGGGGATCTGAGACGGAGGTGCGACCATGGCGGTGGCGGGAACGGGAGATCTAGCGGCGACCGAGCGCATCCACGAAGTCCAGCACGGCCTTCCCGTTCAGGCTTTCAGGCTGCATGACGCGGAATGCCTGGTGTCGCACCAGGATGGCAACGACATCGGCACGCGCCAGCGCTTCATCAAGCGTGACGAACCCAACCGCTGGGTCGAGTTTGGCCGGGCGCTGTCGCACGTTTGGCTCGACCGCCAGTAGCTCGCCCACCTTGGCATGCGCCAGTTCGTGCACGACTTCCATGGCGGGACTCTCGCGCAGATCGTCAATGTCGGGCTTGAAGGCGAGGCCCAGGCAGGCCACGACCGGGCGCTTGAAGCGCCCGGCCTGTGCAGCAATCTTTTCGCATACGAAGCGCGGTTTGCTGTCGTTGACCTCGCGCGCGGTGCGGATGATGCGTGCGCGCTCCGGGGTGGCGTGCACCACGAACCAGGGGTCCACGGCGATGCAATGCCCGCCGACGCCGGTTCCGGGTTGAAGGATCTTCACCCGCGGATGGCGGTTGGCGAGCGCGATCAGTTCCCAGACGTTGATGTCCAGGGAGTCGCAGATCATCGAAAGCTCATTGGCGAAGCCGACACAGACGTCACGGTAGGCGTTCTCGCACAGCTTGGTCATCTCGGCGGTACGGGCGTTCGTCGCAATGCAGGCGCCCCGGACGAAGATCCGGTAGAGCTCGGTGGCCCGTTCGGCACAGGCCGGGCTCAATCCGCCGATCACGCGGTCGTTCTCCACCAGTTCCTGCAGCACGCGTCCCGGCAGCACGCGCTCCGGGCAGTACGCCACGTGGATGTCTGGATCCTGGACGCTCGGCCCCGGGAAGGAGAGGTCGGGACGCTGCTCGCGCAACAATTCGACTACGTGTTCGGTCGTGCCCACGGGCGAGGTCGATTCCAGGATCACCAGGTTGCCGGACACCAGTACGCTGGCCAGCGAGCGGGCCGCGGCTTCCACGAAGCGCAGGTCCGGCTCGTGGTCGGCCTTGAAGGGCGTGGGCACAGCGATGATGAATGCATCGGCTGGTTCAGGCTTTGAGACGGCGCGCAGCTTCCCGGAGTTGACGGCGGCGCTCACGAGGACATCCAGCTCCGGTTCGACGATGTGGATGTGCCCCTCGTTGATTGTGCGGACAACCTCCGGCACAACGTCCACGCCGATCACGTCGACGCCGCGATTGGCGAACACGGCCGCCGTTGGCAGTCCGATGTAGCCGAGTCCCACCACTGACACCCGCTTGAAGTTCTTACCCATGGTTGTATCCCTAACAGTCGTATCCAATGTGGCTCTTTGCCGGCAACCCAATCTCATCTCTCACAGAGACACAGAGCGTTTCATGTGTCGCAGGGCATCGAGTATCCGCCCAGCCGCTTGGCCGTCGCCGTAGGGGTTGTGGGCCTGCGCCATGGCCTGGTAGCGAATGGGGTCGGTCAGCAACGACTCGGCTTCCGCCACGAGTTTCGCTTCATCCGTGCCGACGAGCACCACGGTGCCGGCCTCGACGGCCTCCGGGCGCTCAGTTGTCTCGCGCATCACGAGCACCGGCTTGCCCAGCGAGGGCGCCTCTTCCTGCACGCCGCCCGAGTCGGTCAGAATCAGCTGCGCACGGTTCATGAGGTGGACGAACGGCGGGTAGTCCAGCGGCGCCAGGAGGTGCACGTTGGGAAGTCCCGCAAGCAGGCGGTGCACGGGCTCCTGCACGTTGGGGTTTAGATGCACCGGGTAGACGATCTCCACACCCGGGTTGCGCCGGGCCAGCGCGCCGATGCCACGGCAGATCGCCTCGAATCCCGTTCCAAAATTCTCCCGGCGGTGGCCCGTGACCAGTACGAGCGGGCGGTCCGATGCAATCGCCCCCTCGGCTCCGGCGAAGCAGCCGTTCCAGTCGCGTCGGTCGGCGATGCGCGCCCGCATCCAGAGCAGCGCATCGATCACGGTGTTGCCCGTCACCCAGATGCGGTCGGCGGGAATGCGTTCAGCCAGCAGGTTGTCGCGGCTGCGCGCCGTGGGCGCGAAATGAAAGGTGGCGATGCGGCTGAGCATGGCGCGATTGCCCTCTTCGGGGAAGGGTGCCGTCAGGTCGTAGGTCCGCAGACCGGCTTCGACGTGGCCGACTGGGATGCGCGTGAAGAAGCCCGCCATCGCGCCGGCCAGCGCCGTGGTGGTATCGCCTTGGACCAGCAGCACGTCAGGTTTTGCCTGGCCGATCGCCCGCCGCAGTCCCAGCAGGGCGGCGGAGGTGACATCGAAGAGATCCTGGCCGGGCTTCATGATGTCGAGATCGTAGTCCGCGCGCATCTGGAAGGCCGCCATGAACTGGTCGAGCATCTGGCGGTGCTGACCGGTGACGCATACCACCGGCTCGAACTCCGGGTCCCGTGCCATGGCGTGATACAGGGGCGCCATCTTGATCGCCTCGGGCCGCGTTCCGAAAACCAGCAGTGCTTTCATACGGGTACTTTGCTCCACATGCGGTGTATGATGTTGGAGCGTGGTTCAGCTGTCAATTCCGCTCTTGCGGACGGAGCGTGCCAGGCGCTACCCTCGCCTGGCCGTGCGGGATCCTGAGGGACTTGTCCGGCACGGCGGCGGCATGCGAATTCTCTACCTGTCACAGTACTTCCCGCCCGAGGCGGGGGCCACGCAGAACCGGGCCATGGCGATGGCGGCCGGCCTGGCCCGGCATGGGCACGACGTGACCGTGCTGTGCGAAGTGCCCAACCATCCCAAGGGGATCATCCAAGCCGGGTTTCGTTGCCGGCGGCGGCTGCGCCGTTGCGAACAGGGTGTCGACGTCCGACACCTGTGGGTCTTCGCGCGCCCAACCAAGAGCTTCCGCACGCGATTGCTCTTCTACCTGACCTACATGGCGCACGCCGTCTGCGAGGGCCTCTGCATCCGGCGCGTGGCCCTGGTCTACGCCAGTTCGCCGCCACTGTTCGTTGCGGCAGCCGGCGCGTTGCTCGCCTGGCTGAAGGGCTGCCAGTTCGTCATGGAGGTGCGTGACTTCTGGCCCGAGGCGGCGGTGCAGCTCGGCGAACTGCGACCCGGCCGCGCGCAGCGCTGGGCCGAGCGCCTGGAGGCCTGGTGCTACGGTCGGTCGGTCCGCATCGTGGTGGTCACGCAGGGCGCCGCGCACAGCTTGGGCGCACGCTTCGACGGCCGCTACCGCGAACGGGTGCGCCTGATCCCGAACGGCAGCGATGAGGCACTCCTCGCCGTGACACCCCTGCCCGCGACGCGTCCATCGGCGCTGCAGGGACGGTTTGTTGTGCTGTACGCGGGACTCATGGGGCTCGCGCAAGGGTTGGAGTCGGTTCTCGAAACCGCCCGGCTGCTGGCCAGCACAGATGTTCATTTTCTGCTCGTGGGTGAGGGGCCGACCCGCGCCGAACTTGAGGCCCGCGCGCGGTCGCTGGGCCTACAGAATGTCACGTTTCGCGATGGCGTGCCGGTCGAGGAGCTTTTGCGGATCTACGCGCAGGCCGACGCGGCCGTGGTTCCGCTGCGCCGACTCCCGCTTTTCCGCGAGACGGTGCCGTCCAAGCTCTTCGATTGCATGGCCGCCGGCCTGCCCGTGTTGCTTGGCGTCGACGGCGAGGCCCGCGCACTGCTCGAGCGTGCCGGAGCGGGGCTGTTCGTGCAGCCGGAAGACCCCGTTGACTTGGCGCAGGCGATCGAGCGTCTGCGCGGCGATCCGGCGCTTGTCCGCGCGATGGGCGTGCGCGGTCGGGAGTTTGTGCGGCAGCACTACACGCGCACGGCCCAGGCGGACATGCTGGCTCGTGAGTTGGAACTGCTCACAATCGAGCGCTTTCACGCAATGACCGGCGACTCCCGGTAATCCGTTCGCTTTGGGGAGCGGCCGCCATCGGCGCTTTCTGGATGGAGGCTGGATGGGACAGATCCGGCCCTCCAGCATTCCCCGCGACTGTGGAGGGACGAGCTTGTGCCGTCTCCGCAGACATTGCCGGCTCGGGGTAGAACGATGCAATGTGCAAGCGATGCAATCTGCATTGCCCACGCAAGCCCAAGCGATTAAACTAGAATAATGAAGTGTACTTCGAAGGGCCGAGCATGGTCCGTTCCACTTGGTGTGCTGGCTTGTTTGTCTGCCTGTGCGTTTGACGTCGCAGCGACCATGCGGGACGACCAGGGTGGCCCAATCCCGACAATGCGTTTTCCCCAGCGGGCGCCCTCCCGCGGGCTGAGTTGGAGTAAAGCGCAGTATCCCTCACAGTACGCTGGCGCGAACATGGTCACGAACCGGCTCAGAGGCCTGGACGACCGGGGGAATGAGCGGTTTCTGGACGTGGCCAATCGCGCCTACTCGCGTGAGTTCGTCACGGGCTTCAGCTACACGAATCCCGCCCTGGCGCGTCCGATCGTGGATGTCTCCTACTGCCGCAAGGCCGAGACTTTTGCGGGGCGTATCCGGGCGCGTGGGCTCAAGCCTCACTTTGCCTACCAGATCAAACTGCGCGGTGACTACCCCGCCGATCCCGTGGCGTTTGAACGTATCGGGAACCTGGGTCGCTGGCGGCGGCTGGGTGTCCGCTCGACGAACTTCACCGATGCCGAGGTTGCCGCCACACGCGACAAGAGCGCGTTTGAGAGTTACATCTTCTTCGACTTCTTTGTCACGGACGAGAACGGGAACGCCGAGAAGGAGTTCTATCTGGACAGCACGCTACACGTGCTCTTCAACCAGCCCTATCAGGGCTCTCCGGCCATCGCGGACTCGCGCGCCGTGATGGTCCGGTTCACCAACACCAACTCCAGGCTCTATGCCAACCCGAAGCCCTCGGTCGCGCCGCACCAGCTCTTCGCCCAGACGGAGGCGGGCATCAACGGCCAGGTGCGACCGGACATCGGCGAGGCCTTCCTGCCACCCGGACCTTACCGGGCCAGCCTGGTGTTGGTGGAGGAGACTCTTCATGGATACGGCTTTGGCGACAGCGGGTTCTGGCCCACGGTGATGGAGTGTGATGTGTCGTTCGAAGTGAATGGAGCGCCTGCCTGCCAGATGCGTTGGCACGACACCCTGCCTGCCGGACGACCAGTCGCCGGCTCTGATTTCTGTGCGTTCAATGCTCGGCTACTGAACCCGACTTCGAACGCTTGCGCAGCCATTCCAGATGGCAGCGGGCGGTCGCCGACACTGTTCCTTACGAACGCCATTCCGATCATTCGCGGCTTGCGCCAGATTGCGGCGTTTGATTTCAGAGCCGATGGGATGCAGGAACTGCGCGTGTTGGCAGGCACGGAGAGATGGCTCAAGGACTCTGACGTGTATCGGATTCCGGCGGTCGGTCATGGCGCCTGGCAGAGCGTGGAACTGGAGGTCACCTTGGAAGGATCACCGGAGCACTGCCGTCTGGCGTTTGTCCTGCCGCAGGCGCTCGCCGCTCTGGAACTGCGGAACCTGCGGGTCGTCTCATTGGGCACCACCAACACGACCAGCCTTGTCCGATTTCTCAGCGAGCGTGCATCTCCCTAGGCTCCGCACGTCGTCCGTGGGATCTTGTTGCCATGTTGCGCGGCCGGTTCCCGTGGACAGATACGAGGGAGCGATGGTAACTTACCGATCACGGTCTGGTTCAGGGGTGTCCTTGGGCTGCATGTTGGGGTCGGACGGGTGGGCAATCAGGGTTGGAGTCAACGGCGCCACGTGAGAAACACCGCGATCTTCATTCGTTCGACACAGGAGTTGCGCCGTTACCGCGACTATCTGCTGTGCGCCACGACCTCGGACCTGCGTGTGCAGTTCTCGGGAACCTATTTGGGGGCCATCTGGTGGCTGCTCGACCCACTGCTCTACATGTTGGTCTATGTGCTGGTCATCCAGGTTATCCTTCGCAGTGGGGGGCCGAACTATGCGGCCTTCATCGTGAACGCCCTGCTTCCGTGGAAGTGGGCCCAGACTGCCATACAGAATAGTGCCGACAGCATCCGCTCCAAATCTGCGATCCTAACACAGGTGTACGTTCCCAAGTTCCTCCTTCCGTTACAGCGCGTGATGGTCAGCACCTCCGATTTCCTGCTCGGGACCGTGGTGTTGGTCGCGATGAACTTGGCCTACGGCGGCCCGGTCACCTGGCATATGATCGAGTTCGTGCCGGTTGTGCTGGTTCAGTTTGTTCTACTGTTGGCGGTTGGCCTGCTCCTGGCTCATGCAGGGGTGTTCTTCATCGATATTCGGAGCTTTCTCTCCTTCGGATTACGGCTGGCATTCTACCTCTCGCCAGCTCTCTACGCACTTGAGCGCGTGCCCGAGCGCATCCGGCCGTTGTGG
Source organism: uncultured Lentisphaerales bacterium (assembly GCA_964652365.1). Taxonomy (GTDB): domain Bacteria; phylum Verrucomicrobiota; class Kiritimatiellia; order RFP12; family CAZZCT01; genus CAZZCT01. The sequence goes on along the minus strand of CAZZCT010000098.1, from coordinate 439 downwards.
TGGCTCAACCCCATGACGCCGCTTTTCGCCAGCTACCGGCGTATCTTCATGGAGGGGCGATCACCGCTCTATCTGCCACTGGCCGTCTGGTTCCTGATCTCGCTGCTGCTGATCGGCGTCGGCTTGCGCCTGCTTGCGCGCTTTGACCGATCGTACACCAAGGTGTCCTGAATGGCTGAACCAGTCATCGACGTACGCGACGTCCATATCGCCTATCGCTTCGTTCGGAGCGTGAGCATCAAGCGCCAGATTGCCTCGCTTCTGACACGCTCCGCGGCTGCTCCGCTTGTTCGCCGGGTGGAGGCGATTCGCGGCGTCTCCGTCACTGTCGCGCGTGGCCGGACGTTGGGCCTGATTGGGCCCAATGGCGCGGGCAAGACCACCCTGCTCAAAGCCATTGCCGGCATCTTCGATCAGGACGCTGGCACGATAGATGTGC
>CAZZCT010000097.1:0-18162 GCA_964652365.1 uncultured Lentisphaerales bacterium | reverse complement strand
TGTCGATCGCCTGCAGCCGGACGCCGTTGGTGTAGACGCCCACCATGTTCTGGTAAGGATCATCGGCCCCGTTATCCCAACTGTCGAGATCGAAGGCCAGGAATTTGCCCAGAGCCGTTGAAGTAGTTGTTGAGCTCCAGCGCGCTGTCGAGGTTAAGCGAGGCCACGAGCACGCCGTTGGTGATGAGCTTGAGCGTGTTGGGGTTGTAGGCGTCGCCGGTGTTGTAGTACGAATCGAGCCCGATCCGCAGATACCGGCCGTAGCCCACACCGGCGGCGTTGGCGGCGGCATTCGGCCCGGCGGTCTGGAGAAGCATGGACATCATATCCGCTCCACCGCCGGCCACGTCCCGGTCGGTCGTCCGGCCGCGCATGAAGAACGTCCAGTTGTTTGTCGGCACGATCTGGCGCGCGTTGAGCCAGGCCGCGCCTGTCTTGTTAATCGCGGAAGGCGTCAGCCGGATGTGATCCCAGTCCGTGTCGTTCCAGGCCGCAGCGTTTTTCAAGGTCCAATCCGCGCTCTGGTAATCGTCAGCCTCGAACAGGTACAGATACTCGCCGGCCGACGCGGCCCGCGGGCCGACCAGCAGACCGATACCCAACGCGGCGCACGCCCACGCGCACGTCTTCATGCCTGTCCCGCGGAACCTTCTCATCGTGCCTCTCCCGTTGTTCACGTCCATCGCCCGCAGCGACCGGCCCTCACCCGTGTAACCGCACCCGCACGGTAACCGTACGTGTGCCTTCCCTACACCTTACTATCCGGGCACCGACCCAACCGATGCTCCAAGGAAACCTATACATCGTATGCGGGGGGGGAGCAAAATTGTCAACCGGCGAAAAAAGGCCAAGAATTGCGAGAATTGCTGCCGAACCTGCCGTTCCGACGTGCGCATGCCTAGGCAATCACGGCTCACGAGGACGTTCGCCCTCCCGCCCCTGACCACACCATTGCATTGACCTGGGCTCCGGGAGGGCGAGGCTCCTGCCGAGCCGCCAGCGCAGGGTCGAGAGCACGAAACTGCGGCAGGCTTCACGGCAACTCGCGCAGAACAGGCGACCGGTCGCTTCAAACCCGTTCCGCGAGAGGCCCGCTCAGCACCCCTGAATGATTGCAGGAACAGTACAAATGTAGTACGCTTGCACCGTCTTTAACTGAAAGGATTCGGCATGAGCACGGCGACACTTCAAATACGTCTGGATCAACAGCTTAAGAGGGATGCCGACCGCTTCTTTTCCGCGGCCGGCTTGGACACCACAACTGCGGTCAGGATATTTCTTCGCCAGGTCATCATCCGGCAGGCAATCCCTTTTGACATCGTCGCAGAGGATCCCTTCTACACCGTTGCCAACCAGAAGGTGCTGAAGAAGTCCATCCGGCAACTGCAGTCGGGCAACGGAAAAGCGCATGAACTTGCGGAGGTCTAGCCGTGAACAAGGTCTTCTCGGACGACGGCTGGGCCGACTATCTTCATTGGCAGACGCAAGACAAGAAGACGCTGAAGCGTATCAATGCGCTCCTGCAGGATATCGAGCGGAATGGACACAATGGGCTAGGGAATCCCGAGTTATTGAAGGGGTTGTGCGGGTATTGGAGTCGCCGAATTAACGAGAAGGACCGCTTGGTATACAAGATTGTGGGCGGCGTGATCTTAATAGCCCAGTGCCGCACGCATTACGGCGACCACTGAGATCGCAGAACCTCCGGTTGGTGCAAGTGTTCCGTTTGGATTGTTCCGTAGTGAGATGCGACGCATCTGCATCGCATCTTTGTCGCGAGCTTTGTCGGGAGCTTTGTCGACAAAGCTCCCGACAAAGTTTGGGTTGCGGGCTGATGCCCGCCTTGGGGACCGCCCCCGGATTGCGGGAGATGGCCCATCAGACAGTCCAATTGCCTGCGATTGACTGCGCAACAAACATCACCATGGCACGGATGGAACGCGAGCCGCCTGCGTTCCCCCCACCCATGGCTCCACTGTGCACGATTCCGCATGGGTTGCAGAATTCAGCGCACAGCCGTCCACTATTCCCGCATTCCACCGTTCCAACTCTCGCAGTTTGAGGACCGCGACCGGTGCTTGACACCCAACGCCCACGCGTTAGCCTACCTCGCCATGTGGAACACCGTCCTGCAATCGCTGGTGCCGGTCTTTCTGGTGATCGCCCTGGGCACCGGGCTGCGCCGGTACGGCTTCCTGCCGGCCGGCTTCTTCGAGCAACTCAACCGCCTGGTCTTCTGGGTGGGCCTGCCGGCGTTGCTCTATAACGAAATCGCCGGCGCCGCGATCCACGGCACGGACGCCCTGCGGGTGACGGTGCTGCTGACCGGCGTGGCGGCGGCCACGATCGTACTGGGCGCCTTGCTGGCCCGTCTGCTGCACTACCCCACGCCCTCGTTGCGGGCCTTCGTGCAGGCGGCCTTCCGCGGCAACCTCGCCTACGTAGGCTTGCCGGTGGTGGTCTATGCGCTCGGAGCCGACCCGGCGCTGCGCACGGTCGCCATCCTGGCCATGGCTCCCGCAATCCTCTTTTACAACGTCGCGGGGGTGCTCGTGCTGATGCCCCTGGGGAGCGGCAGCGGTGCCAGCCGCGTGTGGCGCGCAGTGGCCGCCGTGGCGCGCAATCCGCTGATCCTGGCCTGCGCCGCCGGTCTGGCCGCGGCCGCCACCGGCTTCAAGCTGCCCGCCGGGCTCAACCGCACGGTTGAGACGATCGGCCGGTTGGGGCTGCCCGGCGCACTGCTGTCGCTGGGCGCCGGGCTGACCCTGGCGCGGGTGCGGGGAAACTTCGGCCGGGCGTCGCTGGCTGCCGTACTAAAGGTTGCCGCGGCGCCAGCACTTGGCTGGCTGGCAGCACCGCTCTGCGGCCTGCACGGCGATCTGCGTACCCTGACGCTGCTGTACCTCGCCACGCCAGTGGCCGTGGCCTCATACGTCATGGCCGACCAGATGGGCGCCGACCGCGACCTGGCCGGCGCCGCCATCGTGCTCAGCACCCTCTACGCCTTCCCGGCCATGGGCGTCATCCTGCTGCTGAACGGTTGACTAAAGATCTCTCGGGTACCACCGCACCACGCTTCGAGCGGCGCGTCGGAGGGTCTCTACACTGCGTCGCCCGCCGGACCCAGAAGAACCGTCCTGGCGGCGGCCTCGACCCGAGCACGGACTTCCCGCCAGCCCATCCCGATTAGCATGATGGGCATGGGTTCCTCCTCGGCGTCATCGAAATAGACGAGACTCTTGTGGAGCGCGAACAGGGAAGGGGCACCATACTTGCGCTGGTAGGCGTTGATCATCGCCGGGAGGGCGAACCGCTCCAGGAGAACGGCGAGGTCGACGAAGTCTTTCCGCGCCCCCCGGTTCACGATGGCCTGGAGTTTCATCGCCGCGATATCGAGCGGAGACGCAAGCCGCACCCCATCACTCACCACGGGGTCTTCCAACCACGCACCGGGGGAGGTGACAATGTCGATCTTGACGCTGTCCAGCGTGTAGACGTGCACGTTCGGCGAGTCTGCCACTACGTCGAGCACGCCGACGGCTGCAAGTTGGATCCGGGCTTCGTCGGCCCCTCCGAAGAGTCGTGGGCCGCAGAAATCGAGGTCGACCGACGTCCGGTGGCCGAACTGCAGCGCCAGCGACGTGCCGCCGACCAGGCGCAGGTCGGCAAGAGCGGGTAGATCCGACAGACGCTTCAGCAGCGTCAGCGTCTCTGTGGCAAGCGTCTCGATGTGAAGCATCGGAACGTCTCCCTGGGCTCGCCCGAGACGAAGCTGATGAACGCGAGGGCCTTCTCGTCAAGGGACCGGGCCCGCTTCGCGGAAGCGACGATCTCCGGCATCGGGTAGAGCCGTTTGAGCGCCTTCCAGTCTTCCAGTCGGCCGTGCTCAAGCACCCGGGCCACAACCCAGCGCTGGTGCTTCACGAAGTCGATCTTCTCGGGCGCGGTATCCCAGAAGAGTTCACGCGAGAACGCGCGGTATGGGGAGGGAAGAAGCATGTGACCAAATCCAACGAACCCGAGGTTCTGCAAGCGCCTCCAATGAGAGGACAATCCGATGCTATCGGTTCCCAAAGGCCTTGGCAATGCCTTCCACGCGCACCGCGTCGCGCGGGATCACGGCCGGCAGGCCGAGCACGGCGGCCCGCGGACCGACCCAGGCGCCGGTGCGCAGGGCCTCAAACACGCAGGCTTTTCCGACCGCCACGGCCTCCACCAGCGTCAGCCCCTTGGCGAGCGCGGCCGCGATCGCGGCGCTCAGCGTGCAGCCGGTGCCATGCACCGACAGCGGCGCCGGCACCACCGGTGTGGTCAGTTCCAGCAGCCGCCCGCCCTCGCAGAGCACGTCGCGGGCCGGATCGGCCGGATCGTGGCCACCCTTGACCAGCACGGCGCAGCCGAACCGCTGCCACAGTGCGTACGCCGCCTCACGCGCCGCCGCGGTCCCGCGCACGGGCCGGCCCAGCAGCACCTCGGCCTCGGGCTGGTTCGGCGTGATCAAGGTCGCCAACGGCAACAGGCGCGCGGCCAGGGTCGCGGCGGCGTCGGCCGCCAGCAGGCGCGCGCCGCTGGACGCCACCATCACGGGGTCGACCACCTTCGGGATCGCCGGCCAGGCCGCCAGCGCGTCGGCCGCGGCCGCGATCAGTTCCGCAGTGGCCAGCATGCCGGTCTTGATGCCGCCTACGGCGTAGGCCGCAAAGACCGTCTCGATCTGCAGGCGCAGGAAGGAGGCGTCCACCGGGAAGATGCCGCGCACACCGTCGGGGTTCTGGGCCGTCAACGCCGCGACGGCGGTGCAGCCATGCACGCCCAGGGCGTGAAAGGCGCGCAGGTCGGCCTGGATGCCGGCATTGCCGCCGCTGTCGCTGCCTGCAATCGTCAGCGCGACCGCCAGGCGAGGGGCTGCCGGTTCGGCGGGTGCGTTCATCGGCTGTGCTCCGCGGCTTCGGTCGCGCCGGCCGTGTCGGCATAGCACTGGAAGACCAGCAGCGGCCCGCCCTCGAAGGCCAGGTCGAAGGAGGCGCCCAGGCTCGCGTTGAGCGTGGCCTGCCACCAGCGCGCCAGGCGCAGGCCGTCGAGCGGGTAGCGCAGGCCGCGCGCAGTGACCCGGGTGGATGAGTCGAGCGCGAAGATCGAAACCTGTTCGCCGGCCGCGCTCGCGAACGAGCGCGGCGCCAGCACCGGGGTAAAGCGGCCATGGTCGGTCAGCAGCTCGACCCGCGCCTGCGCGGCGTAGTCCGCCAGCAGCGCCAGGTTGCCGAGAGTGTGGTCTTCGCGCCGGCCGGTCGCGCCCAGGATCGTCAGGTCGGTCCAGCCGCGCGTCAGGCAGTACCGCACGCTCTTGCTGAGATCATTGGTCTCCTGGTCCGGGTCGTGCACGAGGCGCGCGGCGAACCGCGTCCGCAACGCGGCGGACAGGCTGTCCAGGTCGCCCACGATGACATCGGGTTCGCGGCCCGTGGCCAGCAGGCGCGCGGCGGCACCGTCGCAGCAGACAATCCGGCCGGCCTCGCGCAGCGCCTGTACCGGCACGGGATGGCGCGGGAAGTCGCCATTGGCCAGAATCACGGTGGCGGGAGGTGTGCTCACGCGACCTCGAACGCGAACAGGTGCGCTGCGGGCGCGCCCCACGTGCTTTCGGTCACCAACCGCACGGCGCGGGTGGTGACTGCCAGCGGCACGCGCACCAGGCGCTGGTGGTTGTCGTCCACACGCGCCACGGTCTCCCATGTGCCGTCGTCGCGCCGGGCTTCGAGGCGGAAGGCCCGCACAAGCGTGGCCGGCACGCTCCATGCCGGGGCGTTCAGCGGGTGGAAGTGGCGCATGTTCTGTGCGTGGCGCCCGGTCATCGGATCAATGCGGTCGAGGTCGCTGTCGAAGACCAGGCGTGCCGACTTCAGCTGCGTGGCGGCGGCAAACTCATACTCGACCGGCGTGCCCGTCGGCGCGGACCAACCGTTGTCGTCTGTGCCGATCGGACGGTCGGAACCGTTGCGCAGCGGCTCGGGGTCGCCCTGTCCGGCCCGCAGCACGGCCGCCTGGCACAGGGGCGCGATGACGCGTTGGCGCCAGGGCAGGTAGCAGTCGTCCGCCATCAGGGCCTGCTGCAACTCGCCCAGGCGCTGCGCGTGGACGCCGCGCGGGGTGAGTCCGTCGCGGCTGGCGATGGCCGCCGCCGTGCCCACCGCCTGGCCCATCAGGGAGGTGGTGGCCATGACGCGGGTGGCGCTCATGGCCGCGTGGCTGGCGCTGTGGCAACGGCCGGCACAGAACAGGTTGGCGACGTTGCGCGAGTAGAGGCTGCGGTAGGGGATGCCGAAGGGACTGGGCGCGGGATGGAAGATCGTGCCGGAGCGCGGGTGGTAAAAACCGGCCGGAAAGTGGTCGTCCATGCTCCAACCACCATAGGCCACGAGGTCGTCGAAGCGGCCTTCGGCCTCCACGTCGAGCTGGGTCAGCACGTGGTCGCCGAGGTAGCGGCGGCTCTCGCGCTTGCCGGGCAGGAATCCGACCCAGTCCAGGGCCCAGTTGGCATACGCCTCGCGGTCGGAGGCGTGGTTCTTGATGAAGCCCCACACGCCGAAGACGATCTTGAGCAGCTCGTCGCGGTGACGCGCGGCGCTGTGCAGGATGTCGCCGCGGTCGCCGCCGACCTCGATCCACCAGAAGTTGGTGTGGAAGGGGTTGTGCCCGCGGTCGTGCAACTCTTCAGGCCGGGTGTACTGGTACGCCCAGGCCGGGGCCTCGAACGGCTGCGGCGCCGGGAACTCGCGCATCTGGAACAGACAGCTCATACCCATGGTATTGGTATCGGCCGCGACCGGCGCGATCGACTCGCCATACTCGGCACGCGCCTCGCGCCCCAGACGGAAGTCGGCGCCGCTGAGCGGCGCCAGGATGCCGTCGCCCGAGCAGTCCGCAAAGAGCTTGGCCTGGATCGTATGCCAGGTCTCGGTGGGCGACTGCCAGCCGCGCACCGACACCAAACGGTCGCCGTCCAGGGTGGCGGACGACACCGCGCAGTCGAGGAACAGGTCGAGTCGCTCCTGCGTGCGCGCCGCACCATAGAGCACCGCGTCCCAGAGGCTGTAACAGCAGGTGGGGTTGCGGCGGTGGTTCTCCAGCAGCAACTCCTCGACAATGCCCGTCTCGCGGCGGCTCGAACCATGGGCGCCGCAGACGTGCATGCGAATCTCGGAGGAGGCGTTGCCGCCCAGGACCGAGCGGTCGTGCACCAGTGCCACACGGGCGCCGTGCCGCGCCGCCGCCAGGGCCGCCGCCAGGCCGGTCATGCCACCGCCGACTACACAGAGATCGTACTGATGCTGTTCTTCGCGCATGAGGTCTCCTAGCCCTTGTTTCTTTCGGGAGGACAGCATAACAGGCCGGCCGGCGGCTTGCCCAGTCGCGTCACGCGGGGCTCAGCGATGCGCGGTGTGGCCGTCACGGCTGCCGAATCCCGGATGAAGCCGGCGCCGCGAGCGCGCTGCGCCCGGAGGTCGTCATGTGTCGGGTCGTCCGGCCGCGCGTGGCGCGATTGACATCCGCGTCCGTCTGATGGCAAAATACCATCATGGTGAAAACACAGATACAGTTGCCTGACGCGCTGTATGGCGAGGCAAAGCGGATCGCACGCGAACGGGAGATGTCCTTCGCCGAGGTCGTCCGGCGCGGAGTGGAGTACGTGACGCGCATCTATCCTCCGCTCGAGACCCACGCCAAGACGTGGCGCCCCCCCAAGCCCAGCCGCCTGGGCGCATTCCATGCGCCGCCGGACGAGTGGCGTACCTTGGCCAACGAGTGACAGGAACCCGAACGATGCTGTCGATCGACACCAACATCCTGCTGTGCGCTCAGAATGCCGACTGCCACGAGCATGCGCGGGCCTTCGGGTTTCTGAGCGAGTACGCCAGCCGATCGGACGTGGTCTTGTGCGAGCTGGTCTTGGTTGAGCTCTATCTCCTGCTGCGAAACCCGGCCGTCGTCGCGCGGCCGTTGGCAGCGAAAGCGGCCGTAGCGGTCTGCCAGACATACCGCCTTCATCCCCGTTGGCGGCTGGTTGAGAGCGCGCCGGTCATGGAGCAGGTGTGGCGGTCGGCCGCCGCGGAGCCGTTCGCCCGCCGCCGCATCATCGACGCTCGACTCGCCCAGACGCTCCAGCATCATGGCGTGACCGAGTTGGCCACGGTCAATACGCGCGATTTCGCCGGTCTCGGCTTCAGGCGCGTGTGGAACCCGCTGGCTTGACAGGCCCGGCGCGATGTCGCACGCTTCGGCCCATGGACTCTCCGCTGAACACGCCCGCTCCCGCCATCGACCCGGTGGCCGCCGCGCTTCCGCTGCCCGACTGGCCCCTGCTCAATGCGCACGAAGCGCGCGTCCTGGGCGCGCTGGTCGAGAAGCAACTGACCACGCCGGACTACTACCCGCTGACCATGACGGCGCTGCTGGCCGCCTGCAGTCAGAAAAATAACCGCGATCCCGTGATGCAGGTGAACGAGGCCGAGGCCATTGCCGCGCTCGACAACCTGCGCGAGCGCAAGCTGGCCTGGCAGGTCTTCCTGGCCGGCAACCGCGTGCCCAAGTACCGCCACGCCTTCACGGATGTGTACCATGTGCCCGAAGCGGCCGTGGCCGTCCTGGCCGAATTGCTGCTGCGCGGACCCCAGACCGCGGCCGAACTGCGCCAACACGTGGAACGCATGCAGCCTTTTCCTGACGTCGCGGCCGTCGAAGCCCTGCTGCAAGCCCTGGCCGAACACCCGGAAGGCCCGTTCGTGACGCGCCTGCCGCGCGAGCCGGGCCGCCGCGAAGCGCGCTATGCCCAGTTGCTGGGCGGCCCGCCCGCGGGCGGCGCAGAACCGGCCGCTGCGGCCACGGAGGCCATCGCACCCGGCGGCGCGCTGCCGCCGGCCAGCCGGCTGGAGCGGCTTGAGCAGGCGGTCGCCACGCTGACCACGCGCCTGGACGAACTGCAGGCGCGCTTCGAGGCGCTGTCGCGTCAGCTCGGGGCGTGAGAACGTCACCCCGCCATCGGCCAGCGCGGGGCGGGCCGACCCGCGCTACTGGCAGCCAGTGGCGCACGGCGGCCCACCGTGCGTCGCCGCGATGGAACGGGGTTGTCCGCGCGACCGCCGTCGGGCCGCCGGCGGCTACAGGGCCGACCGCGCGTTCGGCCGGCCGCGCGCAAACTGGAGGCTCTTGCAGGCGCCTTCAGCCTCACTTGACCGTCAGCGCCATCACCTGGCCATCGGCCAGGGCCGCCACAAGCCGGCCATCGCACCACACCAGGCCGGCAATGTCCTGCGGCAGCATCTGACTTGTCAGCAGCTTCTTCGCGGCATCGAACAGTCTAACCTGTCCGCCCCAGAAACCGACCGCAGTCAAGTCGCCAGCCTGCACCATGAACTTGGCCACCTTGGTGGCGTCGCGACAGGCGGCGTCCAAGGCCGGCTCGGGACGGGGCTTCACGACTTCGCGGAAGGCCTGGTGGGCCTTGGCCTCCTGCCCGCCCTTCTGCGACAGGACTTTGCCGTCAGCTGCCAACCGCGTGACGCTGCCGTCAAGCGACAGGATTTCAATGGCGTTGCCGTCGACCGTCACGGTCACGGCGCGATCCGGCAGCCGCGCAACCCAGGCGACCTTGGCCTGAGGCGCCAACCCCGGCGCCAGCAAGGCGGGCGCCACCGCGGCCTTGGCCGGCAGGTCCCAGGCCGTGGCCGGTTGATAGCCGGAGGCGATTTCGAAGAGCGTTCCGACCGCCTCGGCCAGGCCTTCGGCATCATGCGCGATGGCCGTGACCGTCTCGTAGTTGTGGAAGGCCACGGCGTCGATCTGCCAGGCCACTAGACCACGGCCGCGCCCCGGGAAGATGTCCTTGACCGGCACATAGGGCAAGGTCTGGAAGTTGCCGGCGTTCAGGGCGCGGATGACCGGGTTATCCTCCAGCGATCCCAGCAGCACGGCGCCATCGGCCGGCATGTCGAAGTCCGGGTGGTCGTAGGCGCCCACCCAGGTCTTGAAGACCTCCTTCGGCCGATCCTTCTTCTTGATGTCCGCCGCCGGCACGATCGTAGCAGTAATCCCCCAGCGCTTCAGGTTCTCCGCCAGCCGTTGCGCCTGCGCCGTGGTGTAGTCGCTGCTGCCGGTCACCAGCGCCAGGTTGCGGTGCAAGCGGAAGAAGCGGAAGATGTTGTCGTAGTCCTGGTGGAAGTAGGAGGCACGCCAGGTGCGTCCCGCCAGCGCGCCACACTGGGCCGGAGCGCGGTAAGCGAAGGTGCCGGCGCCCTCCTTGCCGCTCAGCAGTTCGCGCACCCGGACGGTCCAGGTGCCGACCGCCTCGTTGACGCCGAGCGGCAGCTCCAGCCGCAGCTGGCTGCCGTCGGTGGCACGAAACAGGTCGTACCGCATCACGCCAAGCGGATCGATCACCTGCACCGCCAGCGGCAGGGCGCCGGCCAGGGCCTTGCCGGCTGCATCGACCACGGCCGCTTCGATGCACAGCGTGTTCTGGCGGCCGGTGCGCGTGTAGGCGGCCGGGTCCATGCGGGCCGAGACCACCTGGACGCCAGCGACAGGCCGGGTCGTGCGCGCGAAAGCGCGGAACTGACCGGGGCCGAACCGCAGGTTGGCCGTGAGCGTCCCGCGCTTCTTGGAAAAACCGGCGGCCTCCGTGCTGTCGAGCAGGTCGTAGAGCGGCCGGCCATCGTCCGGGACCGCCACGTCGGACTGTGCCGCCTTGAGCGAGTTCCACCCTTTCAGCTTCAACACCAGGTCTTCATCCGTGGTGGCATTCGCCAGGAAGAGGTATTCGACGTCGGCCTGGGCGTGGCGCGAAACAAACACCTGCGGTTCGGAGACCTCGGCCGCGGGCCCGATGCCGGCCTCTTTGAGGCGGGCCGTGAGGGCTTTGGCGATGGGCGCCCCTTCGCGGAAATAGGCCAGCGCACTGCGGGTCGAGCAGCCGCGCATCTGGCGCGTGCCCTGCTCGCCCGACCCGAACTCCTTGCCGGCGGCAATGTAGATCTTGTCCGTGACGGCCGCGCCGAGCTTGGTGGCGCCGGCGACGGCCACGGTGCACTCGTCGCTCATGATCACCTTGCCGCCGGCCGCGATCCAGGCCTCGAGCGAGGCCACGACGCGCGGCTCGAGCACATCCAGACCGGTCACCAGCAACGCCGTATGGTTGGCTGCCAGCGTGCCGTCCAGGATGTCCTCTTCGACGATCGGGAAGACCGGAATGTGGCTCATCTTGGCGGCCACGTAGAGCTGGAACAGGCGTTCGACCTGACCGGCAAAGTCCTGGCCGTTGGCGAAGTCCTTGCTGGCCATCATGGCCTTGGCGTTCTGCGACATGGAGTAGAGCATTGCGACCGGCGGCCGCGTGACCGGCATGGCCGTGAAGATCGGACCCAGGCGCGCCATGGTGCGGTTGGATTCAAGCACGGCCTCGTCCTGCAAGAGCGTGCCCGGCTGTTCGGTGCGCACACCCGGCGGTACGGCCACACCCTGTGCGCCCATCATGAAGGTCAGATACTGCTCCAGGCGGAAGATCTCGGATGGGCTGTTCTCCCACCAGCCCGGCAGGTACCAGACCGGCTTCTCGTAGTCGCGCATGCGCCCCATCTCAAAGAAGAAACCCGGCGCCAGGTAGCCGCCGGCATAGTCGTCATAGCCACCGTGGCCGCTCATGACCGACAACGGCCGGACGATGTTGAAGTAGTAGCCGTCGCCAAAGGCGAGCCAGCCGTACATGCTCTGCGTCGCGGTCAGCCAGCGCGAGTTGACGTGTCGCACGGAGAAATCGGCGCCGCGCCAGGCGGACTCCATGAACACCTGCTTCCAGCGCAGGAACTGCTCCCAAGCCGAGTAGGACGCCGGGTCGGCCGGATTGACCTCGTTGTACTGCAGGGCCGGCGTGCCGAAGGCCGCCTGGAAGGCCCAGTCCTGCGAGGGGATGTTGTGCGGGCTGAAGACCCCGGTCTTGGGGTGGGGCTGCCAGGTGAGGCCCGGTTCGTCGTAGAAATGGACGCCGATCACATTGCCGCAAACGCGGTCCTTGAGTGCCTGACGGGCCGAGCGCGCGTTGCCGCCCTCCAGCACGTAGGGATCCGACCAGTCGCACTCGAGCCGGCCATCCATCTGGTGGGCGCCGGCCATGGTGCAGTTGCGCATGTAGTCGATGCCGCCGCGGATATTGGCCTCCTGGTTATGGCCCGCATACGAGCCCATCATGAGATTGAAGCCCGAACCCTGCTCGCCGCAGCGCACCTGGTCCTCGCCCTTACCGGTGCCGCTGCCGCCCCAGTCAATCAATCGGAACGGCGTCTTGCGGATGTGGCTGTAAAGCTCGATACGGTTGGTGGCCGCCGCGCCCTGTGCGCGGGCCTCGAGCACGTAGGTGCCGGGGCGCAGCAAGGCGGCGTCGAGATGGAGCCGCTCGGTCGCACGCGCCTCGCCCTTGGCGTCGGGCGGCACAGCCGCCAGCGGGAAGGTGAAGGTCAGGCGGCTGCCGTTGTCGCCCACGGCCTCGAGTTGCAGGACGTCGGCGGCCAGAGCGGCATCGGACGCCACCCGCAGCACCGCCAGGTCGATCTGCTCGTTGGTCTGGTAGACCGTACGCTTGAGCGGCAGCAGCAGCTCCAGCCGCGTGGCGGCCGCAGCGTGGAGCGCGGCGCTGGCGAGGGCCAGCGCCAGCAGGGATGCGCATCCCGCGCGCCTCAGGCGTCGGAATCCCGGTCGGTACGTCTTCGGCAAGTGCATGCGTGTGACTCCTGGTTGGGCGTTGCGACCTTCCGGCCCGGGCGGTCAACCCGACATCGCAATGTGTCAGTTTGGCAGGCCCGGACCAGGCATGCAAGGGATACAGTAACGCATCACAATGTTGCCGGTCGGCTACATGGCGCCGCAGTCGTGCCGCGCCGTGCGACGGCTTTGCCGGGAGACGATGGCTCAGGCCAACTCCAGTCCTCGGATACCGGCCTTGAACAGCAGCGCGAAGTGGGCATCGCAGGCATAGAGGGCGACGCGGTAGTGAACGGCCGTGGCGGCTACGAACACGTCGTCTCGCGGAATCGTGATGCCCCGCAGGCGCAACCGCTGTTCCAGTTCGGCCGCGCGGCGCCAGCAGGGGCGCGAGAACTCCAGACAGGTGCTGAATGTCAGAGCAGCTTCGACGTCCGCGCGTTCGGCGTCGCGCGCGCCACTCAGGAGCTCGAACTCGACTGGACCGCAGTATGCAGCCTGTTCCTCGGCCAGGTACGCTGCCACCCGTTGCTTGACGGTTGGATCGCCCTTTCTGCGCAGGAACTCGATCCAGGCCGAGGTGTCAATCAGGGTCATGCGTGTCCCGCGCCTCCAGTTCCTCGTTCGTCAACGGATAGTCCGTCTTGCCTTCGCAGACCCGCTGGATGAAGGTGCGGCGATCGAGTGTCGCAAGGTAATCCCGCAGAGCACGGGCCACGGCCGGGGACTTCCTTTCGATCCCGGTCGCTTGCCGGATGCGGTCCAGCGAGGCATCATCAATTTCAACCGTGATACGCATCAACGTACTCGCTTATTTGATGCAAGCGTAGCACGCGGTCCGTATGTCTGCAAGACCACATGTGAGGAAAAGGTCGGCTGGGATGGTCGCTGGTGGTCGCTGGGGACAGGCAACGCGTGTCATCACGCACCGTGCTGATGGGCAAGTGCATGATCAAGGACCAGGACCGCTTCGCTGATGGTCCGCGGCCAAATGCCTTGATTCCGGTCCTCCGAAGCACGATCATACGCGGCGTCCGATCGACCAGGCCGCGGGCATCTGCGGCCGGCCCATCACGCGGGGTAGCACCATGTCAGACAAGACTCCAAGCCGGCTTGAAACCATCGCGTCGCTCTGCAAGCGCCGCGGGTTCATCTTCCAAAGCTCCGAGATCTACGGCGGATTGAACGGCTTTTGGGACTACGGTCCGCTGGGCTGCGAGCTGAAGCGCAACATCAAGGACGCCTGGTGGAAGCGCATGGTGCGCACGCGCGAGGACGTGGTCGGCCTCGACGCGTCGATCATCATGCACCCCGCCATCTGGAAGGCCTCCGGCCACCTGGACACCTTCTCCGACCCCATGAGCATGTGCCGGCAGTGCCAGAAGCTGATGCGCGCCGATCAGATCGGCGACATCCTGGGCGATGGCGACCTGGGCCAGGCCATGCGCGAGCTGTTCAACGCCGGCCAGCCGGACCTCGGGCGCGTGATCGCCTGGTGCAAGGGCCGCGGCAAGGGGCTGGCCGCCGGCCTGGCCGCGGTCCGCAACCCCGACGTCGTGTTCGCCGCGGTCGGCAGCCGCCTGGCCGGCGCCGCCGACATGCCGGCCTTCTTCGCCCTGCTGGCCAGCGAGGACCCGGCGGTCGCGGTGCGGCCCTGCCCCTATTGCGGCGGAGACCTGACCGAACCCCGGCCCTTCAACCTGATGTTCAAGACCATCGTCGGCCCGATCGAGGATCCCGCCCACGCCGCCTACCTGCGGCCCGAGACCGCCCAGGCCATTTTCGCCCAGTTCCAGAATGTCCTGGCCACCGGCCGCCAGACCGTCCCGTTCGGCATCGCCCAGATGGGCAAGTCGTTCCGCAACGAGGTCACGCCGCGCAACTACACCTTCCGCTCGCGTGAGTTCGAGCAGATGGAGATCGAGTTCTTTATCCGCCCCGACGAGTCGATCGAGCTGCTCTACGGCCGCGTGATAACCCTCGACGACCAGCCCGACCTCACCGCGCCGCAGCCGGCCTGGGGCTGGCAGGTCTGGCACAAGTACTGGGTCGAAGAGCGCCTGGCCTGGTACCGTCAGATCGGCCTGCCGGACGCCTCGCTGGTGCAGTACTGGCAGAAGTCCGACGAGCTGGCGCACTACGCCCGGGCCTGCGTAGACATCGAGTTCGCCTTCCCCTTCGGCGTGCAGGAGCTCGAGGGCATCGCCGCCCGCGGTGACTTCGACCTCTCGCAGCACCAGCAGCACAGCGGCAAGTCCATGGAGGTCTTCGACGAAGCGCTGAAACTCGCGACCGCCAAGCTCGACACCGCCGCACGCGCGGCCTTTGCCGACCGCGTGGCCGCGCAGTGGACCGCCCGCGGCAAGTCGGCCGAGGCGGCCACCGCCTTCTGCGCCCGGCTCTGCGAGGGACGCTATGTGCCGCACGTAATCGAGCCGTCCGCCGGCGTCGACCGCCTGGCGTTGGCGCTGCTCTGCAACGCCTATGCCGAGGAGACGGTCACGGACGACAAGGGCAAGGCCGAGACGCGCGTGGTGCTGCGCTTCAGCCCGCTGGTCGCGCCAGTCAAGGTGGCGGTCTTCCCGCTGGTCAAGAACCGGCCCGAACTCTACCAGTGTGCCCGCGACGTCTTCGGCCAGCTTCAGCGTCGCTGGAGCTGCTTCTGGGATGAGAGTGGCGCCATCGGCCGCCGCTACCGCCGCCAGGACGAAGCCGGCACGCCCTTCTGCGTGACGATCGACTTCCAGACGCTCGAGGATGGCACCGTCACCCTGCGCGAGCGCGATTCCATGCAGCAGACCCGCCTGAGCATCGAGGCCCTGCGCGCCAAGCTGGATGAGATCCTGACCTAGTACGTGCTGCGCCCGCAACCCAAACTCATCTCTCACAGAGACACAGAGCGCACAGAGGGTATTGGAATTTCTGTGAACTCTGTGCCTCTGTGAGGAAACGCACAACGTGCTTTTCTTGGCAGTTACCAGCGGATAAGGTGCTAACGTGCCAGCGAACAACCAACCTGCGGAAGCCGATCTCGGTTTTGCCCGGCTCGACCTGGACCGTCAGCGACGCTGCGGTGTGCCGGAGGTCATCTACGGCCCGGGCAAGACCGCGGCCCAACTGGTGGAGATCGTGCGGCGCCAGAACGACGCGGGCCAGAACGCCCTGGCCACACGCGTGAGCCCGGAGCAAGCCGCCCAGGCGCTGGCCAGCCTGCCCGGTGCCGTATACCATGAGGTTGCGCGCGCCCTGACGCGCGACGTCGTGCCGCTGCCCGTGCCGCGCGGCAAGGTGGCCGTGCTGTGCGCCGGAACCTCGGACATCCCGGTGGCCGAGGAAGCTGCCCTGACGGCGGAGCGGATGGGCGCCGCGGTGGTGCGCATCCAGGATGTCGGCGTGGCCGGATTGCACCGCCTGTTGTCGCGACTGGACCAGTTGGCCGATGCCCACGCCGTGATCGTGGTCGCCGGCATGGAAGGCGCACTGCCCTCGGTCGTAGGCGGCCTGATCGACCGCCCGCTGATCGCCGTGCCCACGAGCATCGGCTATGGCGCCAGTTTCCAGGGTCTGGCCGCCCTGCTGGGGATGCTGAACACGTGCGCCGCCGGGGTCACGGTGGTCAACATCGACAACGGCTTCGGCGCCGGCGTGGCCGCCGCCCTGATCAACCGGCAGGCCGCGAGCTGAGGTCGCGCCCCGGCCGTTCATGTGCCAGGCGCGCAGCGTGGAGGGCCGACCGCGTGTCGCCCGGGCTTGGTACATGATGCCACAAATGCAGTGCCATTTCCGTTGGCGGCAGACAAAGACCGGAGACAAAGAGCGGAGATGAGATGAACAACCAGATGGCCCATGAGAGGCTTCGGGTCTATGACAAGGCCCTTTCCTTCGTGCGTTTGATCGTACCGGAGGCCGATCTGTGGCCATCCCTTTACTGCGTTCGTGACCAAATCGCCCGAGCCTTGGAAAGCGTCATCACGAACCTTGTGAAAGCTGCTTGGCTTCAACCGTCACGTCAGGCGGTTTACCACCTGGAGTGCTCGATTGGCTCGGTCTTGGAGTGTGCGGCCTGCATCGACGTCGCCTTGATCAGGAATCTCCTCGATGAAGAGATCGCATCCGGCAGGAAACTAGCTCTGTTGGAGGTTGTCCGCATGGAATTCGGCCTGCGCAGATCCTGGTCTCCTTCTGTTTGCGAAGAGCCGGAGCACTACGGGGAGCAGCCATGCGGATTCTCGCACGAATCCCTGTTGGTCTATCAGCGGGGACTGCAACTCTGTCGCGTGCTGGTCGGGGGCGTACTCGCATCGCATCATGCCCATGATCGGTATGCGCGCCGAATAGACGAGGCCGCAACCAGCCTGCTGTTGAACATTGCAGAAGGCAACGGTCGGTACTCGCAATTGGATCAGCGCCTGTTCATTGACCATGCACAGGAGGCGGGCGTCAAACTTGCCGCGTATATCGACCTGATGTCGCCGATCGAAACTGAAGCAACCGACACCGCAAGAGCCTTGCTGCACGAAGTGATGGCCATGCTTGGCGGACTGAAAGGGTATTTGGAAGGCAGCGGCAAGGATGGGACACCGAACTTGCGACGGTGAGCGCCAAGTGGGACGATGGATTAGCAACTGACTAAGCGGCATTCTTGGGTGGCAGACAAAGACAGGAGACGAAGATTGAGGCCGACGACAGGGTGCGGAATCTTTGTCGTGTGTCGTTGTCTTTGGTCTTTGTCTACTGCCTGTGGATACGTCACCGGACTTGTGCCCCAGAGCGCCTAGCCGGCCTGCAGCAAGGCCTTGGCCTTGGCCACCACGTTCTCGACCGTGAAGCCGAACCGCTTGGCCAGATCCTTGAACGGCGCCGAGGCGCCGAAGGTGTCCAGCGTGACCGTCGCCCCACGACAGCCGATGTAGCGCTGCCAGCCGAACGAGGTGCCGGCTTCGACCGCCAGCCGTTTGGCGCACCGCGGATCGAGCACACTGTCGCGATAGGACTGCGGCTGGGCCTCGAAGAGCTCCCACGACGGCATGCTCACCACGCGCACATTGACCCCGGCGAGCTGTTTGCCCGCGGCCAGCGCCAGCTCGACCTCCGAGCCCGTGCCGATCAGCAGCAGGTCGGGGGTGCCTGAACCGCTCTGCCAAAGTGTATAGGCGCCCTTCTCAAGGCTGCGCGCCGGCGGATAGACGGTACGGTCCAGCACCGCCATGTTCTGCCGCGTGAGCAGCAGCGCCGTCGGCCCGTGGGTGTTGCGCAGGGCCGCGGCCCAGGCCGCCGCCGTCTCCGTCGGATCGGCCGGCCGGATCACGGTGACGCCCGGCATGCAGCGCAGGCTGGCCAGGTGCTCGACCGGCTCGTGGGTCGGTCCGTCCTCGCCGACGTAGAAGCTGTCGTGCGTGAAGACGTAGATCACCG
>CAZZCT010000096.1:0-18233 GCA_964652365.1 uncultured Lentisphaerales bacterium | reverse complement strand
TAGCCCGCTTGCGGGCGAAGGCGGGTCGCCGGTGGCGTTGGCCCACACGCTGTTCAAAGCGACCAACCGCCTGACAAGTCTCATGCGTCTCCCCAGTGCGCTCCCTCATCAGTTGCCTTGCCGCCAGCGACGCTCCGCATGCGTGCGCCACCGGTCCCCTCGCGTCGCACCCGCGAGATCGGCGCAAGTATCCGCACCTTTGTCACTGAACGAAATGCGTCAGAGGTCGCAATGGCAACAGGGCGTGGATTCACGCGCCGCGATGTTCGTGTGTTCCTTGGGATCAGCGCCACGCAGGCCCGTCTACACCTTGAACGCCTGGCGGATGTCGGCCAAATTGCGGTTCTATACGGCCGGACAGGGAGTACATTCCGGTATGTTCTCCGCGACCCTGAAACCGACCGCCAAACCGGCGATATCTCCCGGAGAACGCCGTACGAGGCCAACCTGGCGGGGGGTCAGGCCAACCTGGCGGGGTGCCGGAACCTTTCTGAAAACCTACCGCAACCTGCCATTAACCAACAGGTTACGGTGCAACCTGACGGGGTAACCTGACGGGTTTTGGCGTAAAAATGTTATCGCTTCCATCAAACGACCATCGTAGGTGAATTTCTCAAATGCAAGCAAGGGCAATCCAAATGAAAAAGAGCAGCCAAAAGGATATCGCAACAACCAACCACAAGCCCTTCAAGACAGGTAAAAAGGGCGGACAAAAACCCACACCGGACGGGTTCGACCGGTCAGATGTCGGTACGCCCGCGTCTCCCTGCAAGATGCCATTGCGCCCATTCCCGATCCCGTGCTGGCACCCATTCCCCTCCAACCCGCACTGGTACCGTTCTGAACTCTCGCACGGCGCCGGCCACGAGGCCGGGCCAAAAGCGCACAACCCCGACACAAAGGAGACCCATGAACAACAGCAACTCCATCCCCCCCGGCCCCGGCCAGTACGGTTCCCGCTACTGGTGCATCAAAGTGCTGCCGTCGGTCTCGCCGAACAGGGAGATCTACGTCTACGCCGACCAGATCACAGTCACCCCCACCGGCGATCTTCTCGCCCACGGCGGCTACCGCAGGGAACATGGTGCAGACCCTGAGAAGCCCCTCGTCGTTCTCGCTCTTGCCGCAGGCAAGTGGTCCGCCTTCTATGCCGCCGCCCTCATCGACGGCGCCGCTGCCGCCGTCATGCACTGGGCCGGCGAAGTGGAACGGTGATCACGCGGCACACCGGCACTGCACACGCCATCGCGATAAGCAACTGGCCGACACGCCACTAGGCAAGTAGCCGCTTACCAGATAGCAAAGTGGACACTACCCTGAGGCCCCTGCCTGACCGACCGCTGCCCCGTGCCCTGGGAAAGTCGCTTCAGGCCGCACTGGTGAACACAACAGTGGTGTGCTGTCGGGGCCGCGCCATGGCCTTCAAGCGCACGGCGGGCCTGACGCCTCGCGCCTGGCGGCGGGAACGAACGTCAAGGATCTGAAAGCGGGCGACGGCCACGCTGGCCGGAAGCGTCTCGCGGCGAGCACATCACGGACCACACGCGACACTACTGCGCCGACAGCGCGAAGCAGCATCAACGAAGGATGGCGCGACGGCGACAACAACGGGCGAACGCTGCGACGATTTGGCGGCGCGCTCCTCCAGAAGTCTCATGGCCTGCCGCCCCAGTTCGTAGAAATCGAACTCGCAGCGCGCAATGCCCTCGTATTGCGGGGCCATCTCGCCGGCCACGGCGGCAACAGCCGCCACCGTCACATCCCGCGGCGCGCGGACACCCAACTGGGCCAGTTGTCCAACCAGCGAGGTAGCCGTGCCGGCCGTGTCCGCCACGATGGCCGTCGGTGCGCGGCCGCCAGCCCGTACCCGGCGCGCCAGCGCCGTGACCAGGGGATTGGCCACGCCGCTGCTCTCGACGCGGCACGATTCATCCTCGACCGAGAGGCCCTGTTGGCGCGCTGCTTCGTGGAAGGATTCCCGGCGCAGCCTGCCATCCTCGCGCCACCGCACGCTGTTGACCTCTGCGTAGACCACACGGCGGTGCCCCCGTGACGCCAGGTGCTGTGCCACCTTCGTGGTTGCGGCTGGTTCATCGCAGACCACGCTGTCAAGGCCGTGGTCGGTGGCGGGCTGGTCAGCGGAAACAACCGGTATCTCCATCGCCCCCAACGCGGCCAGTAGTTCGGCGGAGGACACGCTCAGGAGGATGACACCATCCACGCCCGTTTCGGCGATCACGCGCGGCCGGTCGCCAATCTCGTTGCGGTACAGCGACAGCAGGTGCACATCCATGCGGAGTTCCTCGGCCCGGTCGAAGACGGCATGGCAGATGTCGGCAAGATAGCGCGTGTGGAACACCCGGGCGATGGGGCAGGAGAACACGAGCGCCAGCCGCACTAGGTTGAGTTCACGCCGGTCAAGGCTCCGGTTGACGACTGTGCCTTTCCGGCGGATGGGACTGACAATGCCCTGTTCGGCGAGCAGGCGCATCGCCTTGTTGACCGTCAGCAGGCTGACGCCGAAGCGGTCGGTCAGTTCACGATACTTGGGCAGGACGTCGCCCGGTTCATACCGGCGCGCGATCATGCTCTTGATGCGCTCGGCCACCTGCCGGTGGACAGCCCGGTCTGCGTTCAGAATCTGCCGCCTTCTCATGCGGGTAGTATCCAATAGGACGCGCCAGAACGCAAACAATAGTTGCAGCGGTGAAACAATGGACATAAGGACCCCAAACGCAGTATCCTGACGCGTGTAGATTGACAGGCCAACAAGGACACTCGTCTGCCTATGAATCCTTCAATCGACGGGCCCGGGTCGCCGCTCGCCCTGCCACTGTCTCTCTCCGGTGGCACGCGGACAGAGGGGCTAGCCCGAGGCCCGTTGTCACAACGGATGCGCGAGGCCGCCGCGGTCGCGCCGTCGGGCGCCTGCGTCGGGTGGGGCATTCCATTCGATGCATCGACGGTTGTCATTGCCGGCGACACGCCGGTTGAGGTGTCCTGGGAAGGGATGGCGGCGCCGTGGCTGGTATTGATGCACGTGACCGATGTGGCCGAACTGCCGCGCAATACCCAAGGACTCTACGATGCGCCCGGCGGCCCGACGCGGCTGCATGAGCACGTGGCCGACTATGTCTTCCGCTTCGCCGACGGCGTGGAGGAGCGCGCCCGCATCCTGCGCCAGCACCAGATTGGCATGTACACGCGTGGCTGGGGCACGACGTGCTTCGAGGCTGTCGCCCACCGCAAGCCGGCGCCGGCGCGCACCAACTCGGAGCAGCCCGGCTGGGAGTGGGGCGTCTCGCAGACGCGGGTGGTCCAGCCGAATCTCGGGCCCTGGGTCAACTGGCTGTGGGCGTGGAAGAACCCGCGGCCCGACGTCAGTGTGGTTGGGCTGCGCATGGAGCCCGCCCATGGCCCAGTGGTGCTGTTCGCGGTCTCCGCCGTGCACGTCGGCGATAATCCCCTGCGCTGGGGCGCGCGCCGCAAGGCGGTCTTAAGCCTCTCTGCGGGAGAATCCTTCGATCCGAATCTGGATGCGGCGGGGCTTTCAAAGCACATCCAACTCGACCTCGGCCAGGTGATCTCCGTGCAGCGCCGGGCCGTCTATCCCGACGCGGCCTGGTCCCGTACGTCGCCGGGCCAGTCTCCCGAACTGTCGCCCGGCGAACTACTGGTGGAGTACACCGCGCACGAAGATGCGTGCTTCCACCTGCCACGGGGCGCAGTCGTGCCCGTCGCCGCCGTGGAAGAAGGCGCGGCGCGCGGTTCCGTACGGCTGGTGCCGCCGGCGACCCGGCGCGTCGTGATCAAAGTGACCGACAAGGCCACCGGCAAACCGGTAGCGGTCAAGCTCCACCTCCACGGCGAGGCGGGAGAGTACTTGGCCCCCGTCGATCGCAACCGCCACCCCAATCCGTACTGGTATGAGGATTGGTCGGTCGACTACCTCAGCCCCGAGTCGCATGCCTGCACCTACATCGACGGCGAGACGGTCGTAGACCTGCCGCTTGGCCGCGTCTACGTGGAGATCAGCAAGGGCTTCGAGATTCGGCCGATCCGCCGCGTCATGCGCGTGGGTCCGCAAACCCGGTCGCTGGCGTTTGCCATCGAACGCGTCCTGCCGTGGCGCGAACGGGGCTGGGTGACGGCCGACACGCACGTCCACTTCCTTTCGCCCCACAGCGCCCGGCTTGAGGGCGCCGGCGAGGGCGTCAACCTTGTCAACCTGCTCGCCAGCCAGTGGGGCGAGCTCATGACCAACGTCGGCGACTTTGACGGCCGCACGACCTGGGGATCGCGCGCGAGCGGCGGTGACGGCGAGTACCTGGTGCGCGTCGGCACGGAGAACCGGCAGCACGTGCTCGGCCACATCTCGCTGCTGGGTTACCGCGGCCCCATGATTGCGCCGCTGACCGTGGGCGGGCCCGACGAGTCCGCCCTGGGCGACCCGGTTGACGTGCTGCTGACGGAGTGGGCGCGGCAGTGCCGGAGGCAGGGCGGCGTCGTGATCGTGCCGCACTTTCCCTTTCCGCGCGCCGAGCACGCCGCCGCCATTGTCGACGGCGCGGTCGACGGCGTGGAGATGACCTCGTGGGCAAACCTATACGGCGGCATCGACCCGTATTCGCTGTCCGACTGGTACCGCTACCTGAACAACGGCTACTTCGTCGCGGCCGTTGGAGGCACGGACAAGATGACGGCCCGCACGGCCGTGGGCACGGTGCGGACCTATGCCAAGTTGCCCGCGGGCCGACCGTTCGGGCTGGAGTCCTGGAAGCAGGCTATCCGTGCCGGCCAGACGTTTGCCACGTACGGGCCGTTGCTGGAGTTCCGTGTCGAGGGGCGGCCGCCAGGGGCGTGGCTGCGCCTTGGAAAGGGCGGCGCCACGTTGGCCGTGGAATGGGAGGTCGCCAGTGTCACGCTGCCGATGACGCGCGTCGAGCTGGTGGTGAACGGCGAGATCCGCGAGTCGCGGCAGGTGGATCCGACGGCCCAGCGCGGCAACTGGAACGTCAAGGTCGACCGCTCCTCCTGGCTGGCGCTGCTGGTGCGCGGCGCCCGCAAGGGGCGCACCGAGATGATTGCGGCCCATTCGTCCCCCGTGATGGCCGCCGTTGCCGGCCAACCGTTCTTTGCTGCCGCCGACGCACTCACGATCCTGCACCAGATCGAGGGGGCGCTTGCCTACCTGGACACGGTGGGCACGCGCGCCGAGACGGCCGCCTACCGGCGCATGCGCCTGCTTCTCACGAGTTCGTTCCGCGAACTGCACAACCGGCTGCACCGGGCTGGCCACTACCACGACCACACCGCGGCGACGAACCATGCCGAGCACCACAGATAGCGTCACCAGAGGGGCGCTCGCGATGAAACGCGCGCCGTGGATCTGCGCCGTCCTTCTCGCCGTTGCCGGCCCGGCCGCAGGCGGCACGTCGAACGTCGTTTCATCGATCCTGATCGACTGCGCGCGGCCCGGTCCGGCGGACCTGGTCAAGAAGTTCGACGTCGGCCAGACGGGCTATTCCCGCCCGGAACAGTGGGCCGTGGCCAAAGGGCGCGTCCGGCCTCTCGGTGCGAAGCAGGTGCGCATCATTGGCGGTCTCATGCAGGCAACCTTTGGCGGCACGCCCCTGAGCGAACAGATCCTGGGCCTGCTTGAAGGCGAAGGAGCGGCGCCCTACGTCAGCCTTGGGCCCTTCGGCGGCCCGGAGCAGGATCCGGCCAACCTCGTGACCCCCGCGCCGCTGGACAGGTGGCGCCGCCTCGTGCGCGAGGCCGCCATCCAGTCCCGGAAACACGGTGGCGTGTGGTTCGAAGTGTGGAACGAGCCCAACTACCCCAACTTCTGGCGCGGTTCCATGCAGGAGTTGTTCGAACTGCACCGCATCATGGTCAAGGAAGTTGCCGCCGTGCACCCGCAAGCGAAGTTCGCCAGTCCCGGCATCACCAGCGGCGGAATCGGCAAGTGGGTGGGACCGTTCTTGGACTTCGTGGAAACGAATGCCTTGCCGCTGCACGCGATCTCGTTTCACGATTTCGGCCGGGACTACACGCTGGGCTCGCGCTGGATTCTTCCCAGCGTGAAGAGTTGCCTGTCCGAACTCGGACGGCGCCCGTATTTCCGAAACAAGAACGTCGAGATCCACGTCGGCGAGTGCAGTTTCTTCCCCGATCCCAAGGACGGCGAGGAGGCGGATCGTGCCAAGGCGGCGGCGCAGTTGCCGCAGACGATCCATGAGCTGCTGTCCGAGCCGCGCTTGACGCTGGTGCAGTGGGCCCAGATGTTCGATACAGGCCACGCCGGAATGTGGGGCAACCTTGGCGTCATCGACGCCGAGACCCGCAGGGCCAAGCCCCTCTACAACGTGTTCGTCATGTATGCGCTGATGCCCGTCCAGAGCGCGTGGCACGAGGAACAAGGCCTGGTGCAATGCCTGGCCGGACAAGACAAAGAGACGGTGGCCGTCATGCTCTACAACCGCACGGACCGGGACGCGCCTTGCCATCTGGCGGTCAGAAACCTGCCCTTTGCGGCGGGCACGAAGCTGCACGCCTGCACGTTCGCCGTGGATCGGCGGCATTCCAGTTTCTGGGACACGCCGGGGGACGGGCGCCTGGAAGTCGTGGCCAGAAGCACCGTGCTCGTGCCGGCCAACGCAGCCGAGCCGGGACCTGCCATCGCCATCAACGACACCGTTCCAGGCCCCGGCGTAAAGCTGATCCTGCTCTCGGCACGCGCGAAGCGCTTCGACCCCACGGTCGTTGCGGAACGGCCCGTTTCTGGAGACTAGGGGCCCGCCGGAAGGCGCTTCCTCAGCGCCGGAACGGTCGGTTTCGTTGAGGTCCAGGCGACGCACTCCGGCACGAAGGCCCGGTAGACCGCCGCGCCCGTGCCGTTGTCCGCATTGAAAATGACGGACCGGCCGTCGGGGGTGAAGATCGGGTGCGGGTGCGATTCCTGGGTCCGCCAGTGGGTGTTGTGGCGGCAGAGCGGTGCGAACTCCGCCCAGTCCTCCACATGCCGCACGAGTGCGATCCACGCCTCCGGGTCGGGCGGCCGGCTGGCATCGCCCGTGTGGCAGGCATCGGCCACGTGCAGCGCGCCCGACGGCGCGCTCTGCAGGTGCGGCGGGCACGTGCCCGGTAGCCGGAAACGCCGTTCGTCCGATCCGTCCGGCCACAACTCGATGTTGTAGGCCGTGCGCCGTCCTGTGTATGGCGGGTGCACCTGCGCGTACTGGACCATGATGCGTCCCTGCGCCGTGAAGTACTCGTGCCCCGCCATCTCATGACCGGGACGGGTGACGAACAGCGGCGTCGCGCGGCATTCCGGCCAGCGCACCCGCCACATGCGCTGCACCCGTTCCCAGGGGCCTTCGTGACAGAACACCACTTCATCAGGATCGACCGGGTTGACCAGGACGTGACTGATCCACGCCATTTCACCGTGCAGGGCTTCGGCGTGGCTTCTCCGAACGTCGTAACGCATTACCACGCTGCGCGGACACTGGAACATGCGCTCCTGTTGGTCCGAGTAGATCCGGCCCGTAGCCGTGGACGCCGCCAACGCTTCGACGTACGAGAACACCACGTAGTCACCACAGGCTGAGATGCCGATGGCACCGGGCGCGTACCCGTCCGGGCAGCGCCACAGTTCCTGCACCTTTTCCCCCGCGGCGCCCCGCATCAGGGACTGCCCACGGAAGAAGTAGGCGGCCAGTGTCCGGGCGTCGAGGCAGAGGTTCTGCGCGCTGGGGCCGCCGGCGGGCGAAAACGGTGCCAGTTCGCCGCTCGTCAAGTCCAGCAACCACGGTCGCCAGCACTCGCCGTCCAGCACGCAAAGCGCGAGATGGCGGCCGTCGGCCGACATCTGGTTCTGGGTGAAGTACGGATGCAGCGCGCTTGTGCCCGGCGGCGACAGCCTCCAGACCTCGACCCCGGTGACTGGCGACCGGCTTTTCTTGAACGACCACTTCTTCATGGCAGGGTTCTCGGGAAGGTTCAGTTCCCCAATCAACGTGTCGCATTCCCCGGTGTAAGCCAAGCGGCGGCGTCGAGCAGGCCAAACGCGATTGGCCAGTCGTAGTAGAACGGCGCCACACCGCGGCTTTCCACCTCCACCCGCACGGACAGTTCCTCACCGGTCCGCCATCAGCCGCAGCGTCCGGACTTCCCAGGGCCGCAGGCTGAGCGACACCGCACCGCCGGATGCCAGCAGCGGCGTCAGGTCGTCCTCCAGCAGGTTGAGGGCCACAGCCCCCGCCACCGCACGCCCGGGAAACCGAAGCACGAAGTCACGCGCTTGCCCGGTCATCTCCGCGAGCCGGAGCACAAGGCCATCGCCGCGGCGCGCCTCCTTGATGGCCGAGACGCAGACGCCCGCCGGCAGGCCGCGCACGCCAGCCAGAGCCTCCGTGCCGCGCCCCAGTGTCAGAGGAGTGTGAAAGGCCTCGGCCATCTCGACGATCCTCGCATCCTGCCAGCGCCCGGCGTAGGGCACAACCCGGTGCTCGAACACGTGCCGCCCCGGGTCGCGCATGCGGTCATAGTCCGGCGCGGAATAGGATTGCGGCTCCTCCAGGCAATTCGGGAAGGCTGGCGATCTCAGCACGGAGATTAGCAGGGCACCGTCCTCGCAGCGGTACGACGGCGTGCCGCGGTTCAACACGGCCAGACCCAGTCCGTCGTGCTCGATGGCCGCCCACCCGACGGCCGGCCAGTCGCCGCCGGCGTTGTTCCAGCGCGGGGAATCCATCTCGTAGCGCTCGCGTCGCAGCGCGCCATACGGGATCTCAGTCCACAGAGCGTTCACCGGCCAGCCGGTCGGGAAGGCCAGGCGGATGCGACGATGGTAGCTGGACCAGTCGATCTCCGTGCGCACGTCGGCATAGGGATGGCGGGCGTAGAAACGCCAGCGCTGCAGCCAATTCAGGTGCAACACCATCGGGTCGGGCGGATCGAACAGCGGCTGGGCGTCGGGATCGCTGCCGGCGTAGATGACCTCGACGAACGCCGCGGCCCGCCGGACTTCGGCCAGGCGCGCGGTCGCTCCGAGCGGCCGGCGCGGCCGATGCAGGTCGCGTGTGCACCAGGGATCGCCTACGTCGCGCTCGACGAGCAGTTCGCCCACCCGCAGCGTCCCGGCGGTGGCGACCTCGCGCCCGTTCAGCACCAAACGTTCGATACCGCGGACCCCGGCGCGCACCCCCAGATGGTCGCCCGCCCATTCGAATGCTTCCGAACGTGCCGGCACGGCGCAGGCGGCGGCCGGCGCGGTGACGATCTCGACGGACGCGGTTTCGCCTGGCGCCAGGTCGGGTAGGTCTGCCCAGATCCGTTCGGTCCCCTCGGGCGAGCGGGCACGCTCGATCACCGGCACACAGCGCCCGGCAATTCGCAGTTCCAACGGCCCTTCCGGCAGCGGCGCAAGAGGCCAGATCTCTCGCACACCGCCGGTCGCAGCCGTAGCGTTGAAAAGGCGCAGACCACCGCCGCATCCCGCCAGGTGCGCCGCGCAGGCGTCCTCCACGTGGTCGTGGAGGTCCATCAATTCGTCGTAGGCGGGGTCGATCATCGTGCCCGGCAGGGCGTCGTGGAAGGCGCTGAAGCAGAGGTCGCGCCGCAGTTCACGCAGCGGCGGAACCGGCGGCAGGCCCGTGCGCCATTGTCTCTCCCATGGCCGGACCGCGCCGGGCGACCCGCGCTGCACGCGCGGCAGGTCTGCCGGCAGACTTCCCGCCTCGTGACCAGTCAGCGCCGCCAGCGCCTCCGCGGCCGTCACGGCCGCCTCGGCGAAGCGGTGGCGGCGCTTGATCTCGATGCGGCTGACCAGGCAACCAGATGTCGTGGGGTTTCCGTCTGGCTCGGGCGAGACCTCGTCGGCAGGTGGGTTGCCGCAAGCGGCGATCCGCGTGGCCAGCAGACCGGCCAACGCCTCCTGTGTGCCCATGCAATAACGTACAGGTCCCGTGTGCCGGTCAATCGCCGCCGGCAGACCGGTCGGCGGCAGGGCCTCCTCCGCGAAGAAGGTCAACGTGCCAAGCGGCTCGGACAGGTCGTCGTACCACACGCCGGCCTGCTGCCGGCGCACGAAGTGCAGACCCGTGCCACCGCACGCCGTGCACGCGCCGCCGCGGCCGGCGCACGCGGGACAGGGGGGGTACTTGATGTAGTCGGTGACTTGCCGGTCCGGGACATTGGCGATGAAGGCCACCGTACCGTCAAGACCTCGCCAATAGGCCCGCGAGGGCGTCTTGTAGGAGAGTGCCGCGATCCACCGCAAGCCGCAACCGGCAAACAGTTGAGGCATCTGCGCCGATGCCCCGAACCCGTCCGCATGCCAGCCGACCGCGGGCCGGCATCCCAGCGCCTCCTCGGCCCACCAGACGCCTTCGGTGAGGTTGCGGACCAGCGTCTCGCCCCGCACCATGTTGGCGTCCGGGATGACCTCGCCGGAGCCCAGAAGAGTGGCGCGCCCTGCCTGCCACAGCTGGCGGAAAGTCTCGCCTGTGCCGGGGCGATCCTCGATGTAGCGACGGAGCAGACGGGAGGACTCGACTTCGAAGGCATAGCGCGAATCAGCCGCTGCCAGGCGCAGGTTCTCGTCCAGTACCGCACGTTCGACGACGGTGTAGGGAACGATGGCGCGCCCGCGGCTCTCGTAGGCCCGGTCCCAGCAGCGCCGCCACGTGTTGTCGAAATGATTCCGCACGATCACGATGACCGTACGCGCGGATGAGCCTTCCTGCATGTGACCCTTCCTCCAGTCGCCCGACCTGCCGTCAGACGGGCAGGCCGAGAAGCGGCAACAGACCGTCAGCCTGGGAAAAGTCCGGCACGACCAGGTCAGCCCCGGCGCGGATCAGGCGGCGACGCTTGTCCGGGTTCAACCCGAAGCGGCGCACTTCATCGCTCGCCACGCCCACTGTCAAGCCGCCGGCCTTCCGGGTCTCGCGAATCTCGACCGGACCGTCGCCGAACGCCGCCAGGGCGCACATGCGCGAGGGTCCGAGTTCCGCCAGGATACGACCAATGACGGTCTTCTTGGCCTCCTGCCGGGAACCGCTTTCGGCGCCGTAGATGCGCCCTTCGAAGAGTTCCGCGTATCCGAGCGCCGTGGCCTCGGCCACCACATCATGCCGGTCGGTGCCGCTGGCCAGGTAGAGGCGCACGCCTGACGCGCGCAACCGGTGCAGGAACGCGACGGCGCCCTTGAGCGTGAGATCCTCCACCCCGAGTTCGCCGCGACTGAACTTCACCAGTCGTTGTCGCACCAATTTCATCAGCGCGTCGTTGTAGATGTGCTTATAGCCGGCGGCGTCACGGATGTCACCTGCGGGCACACACCCGAACTCGTGCACCATGCCCACGAGCCCTTCCATCTGGGTTATTGTCTGGATGCCGGTAGTCTGGTCAACGTACTCGCGGACCCGGCGGACAACCCTCCCGTAGAGCGCCTCGTCTGCCTCGTCGAACTGCGGGCCCAGGATGGCGCGGATCATCACCGGCTCCATGACGTCTTCCCATCCCTGGCGAAGCGTGGAGAGGGTGCCGTCATGATCGAATAGCGCGCAGGAGACGCGCAACGCTCGCGGTGTCGCGACGATCTCGATCTCGGAATCGCCGGCATATCTCGCTTGCCTCGGGTCGTCCGCCAACTCGGGCCGGAACACATAATCCGGCGCCAAGCCGATCGCCAGGATCTCCTCCGGGGTGGCGGTGCCGGTCTGGAAGAGCTTCTGGACGGTGACGCCGGCGGTGAAGTTGCCGCAAACCGCCGCCTCGACCGGCGTGGCCCCAACGGCAACCGCCGCGGCGACGCCGGCCAGGAAGCTGTCGCCGGCGCCGACCGGGTCGGTGCGGCCGAGAACTTGCAGGCCAGGTATCTCGTCGACGCCGGATGCCCACGCCACCAGGCAGCCCCGCTCGCAGCGCGTGACGAACACCGGCCGGTCGCTCCGGGTATGCAGCGTGCGGGCCGCAGCCAGGGCGTCGGCACGCCGCACCTGGTCGGGCCGCTCCTCGGTGGTGCCGGCCAGGCGGCAGGCCTCCGCAGCATTGAGCTTCAACCAGGCATCGGGGTAACTGTCCAGGTCATGCCGACCGTCGAAGATGAAGACCTTGCCAGGCCAGCGCTGCATCACAGAACGCAACCCTTGGCGGAGCCGTGGCCGATGGATGCCGGCTTCGACCTGCTCGTTTACCACGACCACGTCCAACGAAGGCAGCGCTGCCTCCAACCGCTCGAGCAACGCGTCGGCCAGAGCGTCAGGCAGGGAGTTGAAACCGCCCATGTCGAGACGCGAGAGTTCCTCGTCACCCACGTGGGGCTTGCAGTAGACAAGCGTCTGCCAGGCCGCCGGGTCACCTGCCACAAGCACGCCGTCCGTCGTGACTCCCGCGCCGCGCAGAAGTTCGGCCAGGCACAGCCCGAAAGGATCCGCACCCACCACGCCGAAGGCGGCCACGCATCCCACGCCGAGTGCACGCAGGTTGGCGACCACGTTGCCCGCCCCGCCCAGGGAGTAGCGTTGCGCCCGCACGGGATGCGTGTCTTTGCCGGTCTCGAGTGAACGCTCGCTCCGGCGCATGTCGACCTGCCAGTAGGCGTCCAGGCAGAAGTCCCCCATGACGCCGACCGAAGCAGCCGGCAGGCGGGACAGAATTTCGCGCAACCGGGCCGCTTCCAGCATCGAACACCTCCGCCTCGCTTACCGGAACAGCACGATTGTTCCCTTCGGCGGCGGCGGCACGGCCGGGTAGCAGTTCTCGAAGAACTGCACTTCGGAGACGCCCGAGTAGGTGCCGCTTCCGTAGTTCGCCGGGCTGTTGCCGACGTTGGTGATGCGCACATACCGGTATTGGCCGCCGATCGCCGTGCGTGTGTCGAGCAGCAACGGGCTGTCGTAGTACTGCCCGAGGCCGTTGTCCTCGTTTCCGCCGCAGGGGATTTCCAAGTCGTTAAAGACCGTGACGGCGCCGCTGAAGTCCGACGCGTTGGCCACTAGGATGTCGATCTTCCTCATGGCCGCGTTACAGTGGCCGGTCCGGTTCGCGAGATTCCAGATCCGGATGCCCTGGATCGTCTTGGCTGCCCCGAGATCGACGTCCAGTGTGGCCGACACCACGTTGGCCAGCCACGCGGAACCGTAACCGTCGCTGTGGTTCATGCCGGTCAGGCCGCTGCCGTTGACGGCGGCCGCCGCGGACCCGCCGACGGTCGCCGTGCTGGAGGCCAGCGCGGTCACGGGGGTGATCCGCGCGGACACCGACGGACTGTCCGTCAACCAGCCGTAGACCTCTACCTCCGCCAGGCCGACCCACGTGCCGTGCCCCCAGTTGCCGGTTCCGGATGCGCCGTCGGCCACGATCTTGACATAGCGCGCGACTACACCGGAGCCGAAATCCACTGTGCCGTCGAATCCGGTCCCTGTGCTCTGTGGCAGCAGGTTGGTGACCGTGCCGTTCTTGTCTTTGATCGTGGCGCTGCGCTCGGTCCACGCGATATGGTCCTGCGACGTGTAGAACTTCACGCGCCGCATGCCGATGTTTGCAGAGTACTTGTTGTTCCAGAACTTGAGCGAGCCGGTCGCCTCGATCACGACGTTCGAATGCAGGTCGAGCACGATGTAGTTGCCGTCGATGGCGCCGCTCTCGGCCATCCACTGCTGGTCGTAATTGGCGGCGTGCGCGCCTGCGCTCAGGCCCGTGCCGTCCACTGCTTTGACCGGCACGCATTCGCCCGTCCCGTACCAGTGACTGGCCGAGGCACTGATGTTGGACACTTTCGGCCCCGGGGAGACTCCGCGCACGACTGCTGCGAACGTGCCGGTCGCGGCAGCGGACGAGCCAACCGCGTAAGCGCCGGGAACGATCGTCAGGCTCACGGTTCTGGCACCGTCCTCCTTGTAGACCGGCGTCACGGTCACCGCGCCGCTGACGGCACCCTTGGCAATCGCCAC
Organism: uncultured Lentisphaerales bacterium; assembly: GCA_964652365.1. GTDB lineage: Bacteria > Verrucomicrobiota > Kiritimatiellia > RFP12 > CAZZCT01 > CAZZCT01. The sequence goes on along the minus strand of CAZZCT010000096.1, from coordinate 4,269 downwards.
TGCGCCACTGGCCGGACTCACCGTGTAGTCGGTCGTCACCGCAGCCGTACCACCCAACGTGTAGTTCAGGGTGAGGTCCTCGTTGGTGCAGCCGGAGGGGCGCGTGACGGTGAAGACCACGTTGTCGGTGCTGTTCGTGCGCCCCTCCGGATCCGTGGCTTCGACCGTGAGCGCGCCGGTGATGAAGAACCTGGAGGGCGTCGCTGCATTGGCCCACTTGTCACCGACCGAGTTGGATGCGTAGTAGGTGTAGTAGTAGGTCTGATTCGCGGTAAGCCCGCTCGCCGCGTGACTAAACGTGCCGGCGGCTTGTGGCGCCGGCCAGTTGGTGTTCGAGCCCCAGGTCTTGTTGGTCGTCTGGTTGGCCGTGTCCCAGAATGCCCAGACGGCGGTGGCGGCGGTGCCGGTGCTGGTCAGCGAACCGTTCAGCGTGGCGGAGGACACACCCACGTCGCCCGGGGCGCCGTTCGCAGCCGCGGGGGGCTGCCCTGCCGGGGGCCCGCCGCCCGTGGTCTCCAGGGTGAAGCCGGAGAGGGAATCGTTGGCGCCGGATCCGGTCTGAACCACCAGCTTGTTGGCGTACGTACCACTGCTGAGGACCTCAACCGCGTTCGAACGCCTCATGTCCCCGAGAATCTGAGCGGTTGTTCTTCCCGCCCAGTAGACGTAACTCGTCACACTGCCGAACGACATCCCGTTCACCGTGATCGGGTGCGGCGATCCGGCATCGGTGCCTGGGTACACATACACCACCACGGTGTACGTCCCAACCTTCAGGTTGGTGACGGTGACGGACGAAGGCGAATCCCACGACCGGATGAAGTTGCTCAGCATCTGGTAAGTACCAACGGGAAGCGTGACGCCACCGTCGCTCTCGGTCTTGATCTTCGCCCAATCCCAACTGGTGTCGTTCGGGTAGCCGTCGCTAGCCCCTGTGTCCCACGTAATCACCCGCGACAGGCCGAGACCGAGCGACGTGTTGGCCTCGAAGTCGTTGTTGTCCACGGTCTGGCTGGCATAGACCCAACCGTTCTGGTCGGTTGTGCCCGCGGCATCCACCTTCAGCATTGCGGCCCGTGCGCCTCCGTCCCAGGTGACGAACAGAACAAGACCTGCGACCGCCGCCCGTATTCCCCGTCCCGCATACGCATCCGCTTTCATGGCCATCTCCTTTCGGACCGCATTCCGATTTCCGCAACAGAAACAGTACCCCCCTTGCCGACCGGCGCGCCACGCCCAACCATCCGTTGACCGGGCACGGCTATCTCAGGGAAACGCGTCAATGATATCGCCTCCCCATGAGGCCGTCAACGGCGAAGTTATCAGGACTAATAGGCACTTGGCGGGCGCCGTGAAAACACCATTGCCAATGAAATAGTGCATGTGGCATGCTACACGACGCGACGGGACTAATAGAACTATTATGGAGTGCAAGCGGGGATACCAATGACGACACGGACATTTGGCGGGACAGGAAGCGCACGCCGCGCGGCAGCCGGCTGGGGGGCGCTCATCATGGCCGCCGCGCTGTCAACGCGGGCGCAGCAACCGGCCGCGATGCCTCGTGCGGCGCCGGAGACCGGTGCCGCCGGAACGCCACTTCGCCCTGTACCGACGTTCTGCGTGAGGAACCTGGACATGGCGGAGCGGGATGAGTTCCTGGCGGTCAGCATCCCGTTCAAGCCCGGCGAGATTCCTGACGAACAGGCCCTGTCCGCCTACGTGGTCGAGGGCCGTCCGACCGCCTGGCGCACCCTCATCCGGCATCCCGACGGCTCGATCCTGATGGCCCAGGCTCAGGCACGCTTCGTTGTCGGCCCCTACGCCCAAGGCCGCTTCAGCATCGTTCCGGGCGCGGCGCTTACCGCTCTCGGCAAGTTCACCGCGCCGCCGATCAAAATCAAACTGCTCTGGACCGATGAACAGGGCGTCACGCGCGCGTGCACAACCGTGCGCGACAAGGTCATGGAACAGACCGCCTTACGACAAGTCCTGCGTTACCGCGGCGCCATCACCAACGAACAGGGCAGGGAACCACTCGGCCTGACCGTGTGGAGCGAAACATGGGCCGACTGCCCGCGGGGTTACCTTTCACTCATGGCGGCGGCGGACGCTCTCGAAAAGCCAGTTCCGGTTGTGAAGATCAAGGAACTCGCGATCGAGACCGACGGCACAGAAATCGTACCCCTCTGGCCGCAGAAGGAAAAGGGGCTTGTTGCGCGCCAGACGACAAACGGCACACGCGTCGTACTGCTGCGCGACCATTACATGGTCGACAACAGCGGCAAGGCCTACCGTTTCGCATGGGGGCCCGTGGGCGACCGTTCCCTGCAGGGCATGGCGGACCGTCCGCTATACCCCCTCTGCACCCCCGAGACGTTCAAGTCCCGGCAGGCCGCGATAGGGATTCTCGGCTATGTGCCGTCCTTGGCCCAGGGGGCGACCCCTGAGAAGGCGACCGCCTTCATGGACCGGCGCTGGCCCGACGAACACTTGGCCGAAACCGGCCCGTGGGACCACTTGGGCTACACCTGCAGTCAGTCGCCCGGCGCCACAGGCGACCAGGCTGACTTTGGCGTACTCGCGCTTTATCGGACCTATCAGAGCGGGCATCCCGGCGAACTCATGAGCGCCATGGCTGCGGGATACCGCGAGAGCTGCCGCATCAACCATTTTTACGGCCTGGATGCGAAGAAGCTTCTGCGGGCGAAGGTTGTGTTCTGGACGGAACGGATCAATGAGAGAGCCGTAGCGGACGGGGTGCTGGGCAGGACCAAGGCCCACTGGGATGCCATCTACAACGGTGGCTACCGCTACTGGTGTGGGTATGACGAAGAGCACATGTCCCTGAACAGCGTGTATGAGGCATGGAGCCTCACGGGGGACCCTTTTCTCTGGGAGGAGTTGAACCTGCACTACCAGCACCTGGCTCTCTGCTATCTCAACGACGCCTGGCACAAGGGGGGCATCGGCAACCGGGCCATGGGACGCATGGCCCATGCCGCGCTGCTCTGTGCCCGCGCCGTGGGGGATCCCTGGGTCGTGCAGGGCATCATCGAGAAGTTCCGGCAGCACGCCTTGCCGGCATTCGAGAGGAACAAGGCGGAGTTCCCGGGTGTGGCGGCCTTCGCCCTGTGGCGCAACGTGACGGACGGGCGCCAACCAAGGCTCAACGAGGGAATGCCAGGGCGCGGCAACGATATGGTGTGCAACTGGCAAGACGGTCTGATCGCTTGGGCCGTGGGGCAACTTCCGGACCCAACCATGAAGCAGATGGCCTACGAGGTCGGCAAGAGCATGTGCCTTAACGGGTTCGACTTCGGCGACGGTACGCTCAAGACGTACTATGCGGCATGGGACCCGAGCAGGTGCAGCAAGGGCGGGATCGGCGAAACATGGTACTACCCCTCTATGCGGTGGGCCGCGACAGAGGCAATCCGCCGCCAGGATCTGGATGCCGGCCGCATGAAGGAGGCTGCCGACCGTGTGTTGGCCAAGATCGCCATCCCAGAGCGGTTGGAGGGTGGAGCATTTGCACCCAGCCACCGCTGGACGGCCATCCCCGAGAAGTAACGTACTTCACGTACAACCCTGACAACAAGGAGTGTGGACTCCCGAGGTGTCGGGCAGGAAGCCCTTCTGGTCTGCACCGTCTCACTCGCGTCGCCAACTCCAACAAGGCCCGCGGGCTCCGAGCGGCCGTCAGCCCACGCCGCCTGCGCCGAGCCGGCTGCGACTACTTGCCGGCTTTCGGCGCTGTCGTCGTGTTCTGCCGTCCGCTCCGAGCCCGCTCGCCCACTACAACTACGCGGCCCGGACTACCGGGCCTTAGACAACACACCGGCGGTGTGCGCACGGGCGCACTCCACTTCTGCATGGAAGGCGCGCCTAAGCCGAAGTTCCTGCGACTTGGCACGCGCTCCACATGCGCAACTCTCGCCATGCAAACGACATAGCGCGGTAGCGCCTGCTTTTTCCCGTTCCGTCTACTGGGCGCCGGAGGGCATAGGGGTCGTAATTAGACAATAGACAATTAGTGGTTGAAAGGCGGATGCGAACCTGCTATCCGTATCGCATGGCAAGGCACCTAAGGCATGATGTACGTGGCGGGTGGTATCACATCACGACGCGGGGAACGGAGCGGCGGGACATCTTCCTTGATCGCCGCGACCGGGAGCACTTCCTGGAACTGCTGGAGGGCGTGGTTGAACGGGGGGCATAGGAGTCGTAATTAGACAATAGACAATTAGTGGTTGAAAGGCGGATGCG
>CAZZCT010000095.1:0-18233 GCA_964652365.1 uncultured Lentisphaerales bacterium | reverse complement strand
CGGTGGCTCACAATTAGTGCGCGCGGTGGCTCAGTTCTTAGTGCGCGCGGGCGGTCGACCCCCTTTAGCTTGATACTGAACAAGCAGTGAGGCCTCGCCGAGAGAATACGCCGAAACTTCATAATCGCCATGAAGTTCTCTCGCGCAGAGGCTCCGTTAGTGAAGGTTCCTTTGTCGTCACGAGTGAGGTGAACGATGAACCTAGAGATGTCCTCACGGCCCTGTACTGCTACGGACTTTGCGGATGGCATAATGTCAGCTCCAGTGTGCCAGCTTAGACTCTAATGCCGCCCTATACTTAGGGTTCTGGCATTCTCGAATCGCCTGACGAAGAGTCTCCGCGCTCGCGCGATCGGAAAGAGCTTGCTCGACATCTGCTCGTACTTCCAGGAACGCACTCATATACGTCTTATCCGAGCACTTGGATATCGCTTCGACGATTGCACCATGTGCATCTTGCGGTTTTCCGCTACCCAGTAACGCCTGCGCTAAGCGATGGTTGGCGAAAACGTCCCTTTCGGCATGAGGAATGCTTTCCAGCGTCCGAACGGCATCCTCGTACCTGTCCATGAGGATCAACCACTCAGAGTACATTACGGTCTGGAACCGACTGTCAAGTGTGGCTGCCGCGTAGTATGGCTCGGCTCCCGTCAACGACCGTTTGACTGCTGCGTCTTCAGCCCCAAGCTCCTTTTGCGCCTTTGCGCTCGTCTTCAAGCATTCAGCGACATCAAACGCCTCCTTGGGTCCTATGGACAGCGGACCTGGCATGTTCAGAATGCTGCACAATGCCACAAGAAGGCCAGGGTTATCCCAGTACAGTTGACGGCCCAATCGGGCAACTGTGTTGTACGGCTGCGAAAACCCCTCAACGTTACTCTGCTGAATAGCACAACTAAGGACATCGGGGTTTCTGATAATAAACTCGCTCCGAACGTCCGCGTTGCCCTTAATAGCCATTTCAGCAAACGCGGCCAACACGACCGTGATGGGCACGCTTTCCGGCTCATCCCCGTAGGCGGTAATAATACGCCGGATATGAGTCTGTGCCTTCTTGTAGTCAGTTTGCTTTGCTGCAATCCGTGCAATCTGCAGATCAGACTGGTAACTTTTGGAGTTTCGTGAGATCGCTGCCTCAAAGGCATGTATTGCATCTGTGTCCCGATGCAGGTGTCGAAGGAGCTTGCCTCTATGATGGCTCAAGTTCGCCCACGACACCGACTCAGTAACGTGCGGCAGCGCTGAATCGATTGCTCGGACCGCGCCTTCCGTCACCGCGCGCTTGCCTTCCTCACCAGAAGCCAGGCGGGATGCCCATTCGAGGGCCTCGATAATGCAGGCGAGTACCAGCGAGTTGCCGGCGTTTGCATCAAGAGGAATTTGTTGAAGAACGGCGATCCGGTCCGGGTCCTTCGAATCAGCATCGATCAAGAGCCACACATATTCCTGAATGGTTGGTGAAGGACTATGGGCAGTTACCCAGTCGGCCACTTTGCCGCTGTGCAGCTGAAGGGACCGCCGGAAGTGATACGGTCTCGTCGGCCAGTTTCGCGCAAAGTACTCCCAGAAAGCCGCTTCGCCTCTTTCAGCTAGCGACGGTTCCAGCGGCAATGCGCCAAGACAACTGAGCATGATCTCATGGACGCCAAAGAGACCGCCGGTGGCAGCGTTAAGAAACGATCGCCGGCGTAGATTCAGGCACCCGTGCAGTCCAACCATTGACCGCAGCAGTTGGTCATCTATCGTCCTTGCCCCAAGCCACTTGAGTACCTGGAGTTCGTATTGAAGGGCAGTCGCGTGCCGGCCAAGAATGTGTGAAATGACTGATCGGCCGCTGGCCGGGTACTCGAAAGCCGCAACGCTCCCAAGATCATCCGCTAACTGAGTCCAGGTGCATTCACCCAAAGCAACGGTGTCCCGAAGAACAGCAAGTGTGAGAGCGTGACCACCCGCTCTTGCCCACACCTTCTCGAAATGCTGTTCACTCATCCCCGATATGCTGCCGAGGAGGAGTCTCGCTGCCGGCTTGTCAAGGAGGCTAAGGTCGTGAACACAGTGTTTCGTTTTGTCCGGCCCTACGCCAGTGCCTGCTTGGCCGCCTTGCCCGACTTCACCCACCCATCGATCTCGTCCTGCTGGAACTTCACCAGCCGCCCCAGCTTGTGGTGGGGCATCCCCTTGAGTCGGACCCACTTGTAAACGGTGTCACGCTTGACGCCGAGGTGTAAGGCGATCTCTTCAACGGACAGCCATCGGTCTTCCATGGTAGACCTCCTTCCGTCTGCATGGCGGGTGCTAGTCGGTTGAGCAGTAAACCCCGAAAGCAGGCCGATGGTCAAGTCCGTATTGGGATGAGGTGGTTCTGATTGGAATGGCTGTCCGCACGTCGGAGTCGTATAGTTACCGCATGTACGGCGTCATCAACCGCCATCGTGCCGAGATCGTCAAGGCCCTGCAAGAGGGACGCAGCGCGTCGGCCATCGGCGACTACTCATGGCTGCAACAGGCCATCCGTGAACGGGATGTCTCTCGCGACGCCGAGTTCCAGCGCCGGTATCGACGCTTCTGGGTCATGCGCTTTCCGGCAAACGAGTACTTCCCGGCCTACTTCCGGCTCCTGGAACAGAACAAGAGCGGCACCAAAGCCGATCCGGCCTCGATCTGCCGGGAACTCCGGGCCGTCTCCGGGACCCTTTCGGGCAAGGACGCTATCCAGTTCTCGTTCGCGACGAAGCTGGCGCACATGGCGGACCCCGACCTGCCGATCTACGACCAGATGGTGCGCCAGTTCTACTTCCTGCCCACCCCGGCTGGCGATCTGGACTTCGCTGCTCGGCTGGCGGCTTACATGGTCAGCTACTCGTTCTTGAAGACGGAGTACCAGCGGGTAATCGACGACGGACTGCTCGCTCCGGCGATGAGTGAGTTCCGCAAAACATTCCCGACTTGCGGCCACTCGGAATCGAAGGTGATCGACTGGCTGATCTGGCGGTTCGTGGACATGGCGGAGGCCGGGGCGTTTCAGTCGGGGACGTTCCGCCATGTCTGATGAGGTCCTGTCTGTTCCTTTGCAGGCATTCGAACGCACTCGCTTGTCCGTGGCACATGATTCACCCAACAGGAGGGCAACCGCTGTGATCTCTGAGTTTCCATCGCCCAACCAGCCCAAGAGCCAGCCCCCCTACGTCTGCCGCAGGCCCTTCAAGAGGGTCTTCCGCTTCAGGGTCATGCTCCAGGAAGTCCAGCCCCCGATCTGGCGGCTGATCGAGGTGCCGGACTGCTACAGCTTCTGGGACCTGCATGTCGCCATCACAGACGCCTTCGGCTGGCTGGATTACCACCTCCATGAGTTCCAGATCAAGCACCCCAAGACTGGCAAGCCCCTGCGGCTTGGCAGCCCGGACGAGGAGGGATTCGACGACCAACCGCCGGTGAAGCCCGACTGGCAGAAGAAGCTCTCCAGCCTCTTCACCCTCGCCAACCGCACGGCAACACACCTGTACGACTTCGGCGACGGATGGGAGCATCATGTCGAGCTGGAAGCCATCCAGCCCAGAGAAGAAAGCGTAACCTACCCGAGGTGCGTGGCGGGTGAGCGGGCAGGACCGCCCGAGGACTGCGGGGGCGTGCCAGGCTACGACCGGCTCCTGAAGATCATCGGGAATCCACGCCACAAGGAGCGTCGGGAGATGCTGGCGTGGCTCGGGAAGATGAAGGGGCCGAAGTTCGACCCCGAAGCGTTCGATCCCGTCGGCGTGCAGTTCGACGATCCTGGCCAGCGGTGGAAGATCGCGTTCGACGGTGGCGAGATGACGCCGGGCATGCGGTGCTGGGACTTCTTTCAGCGGAACGGGTGATCTGGCTTTCGATGGCCTAGCAGCCGGACGAAGAGCTGTCGGATGAGGTGACAAGATGCAGGAGGTTAGGAAAGAGTTCGCCCAGTGGGCGTCGAAGCGACTTGGCGGCACGGACGGCGGGAACCCGATAGCTCCTCTCGGGGTGTGGGTCTGTGGCATGGAGTTCCGAGATGCATCGGGGAAGTGCCCCAGGACCGACGACGGATTCGCCCGCTACGCTCTCGATGACGAATTCACGGAGATGCCGTACTTGCCTGCGGATGGTACGAGGAATCTGCGAGGGTACGACAAAAGAGTCGCCAAGTTGATTGCTTGTCTGAAGACGGGAAGCGTGGCCCATTGGGAGGCCAACGCCGTCTCCACCGACATCGTGATCCTGCCGTGGTCCGCAGTCATCCCTGGTCTTCCTGTGACAGGTAGTTGACGGCGGCCAGCATGACGCCGCTGACCCGCCCGTCCTGAGCGCCCTGCCTCTGAGCGGCCAGTCGGCGGCACGCCTGGAACAAGGGACACCAGCCCAGCAACTCGACGTAGCAGCCCAGCAGAGCCTCGAACTCCGCCGCCAGCGCCGCCGTCTCCGCCTTCAGATTGTCCGCGTCCGTGCTCATTCCGCCTTCCTTACCGCTTCCCACTGACGGCAACCAAGGCCCGTGCCTTGACCAGATCGTCGCACTCGGAGTCCGGCGCCAGCGCCAGGAGCTTCCGGTACGCGCCTTCCGTGAGCGTCAGACTGCTGGCCTCGTCGATCGTTCGTCCCGGCTCGCAGAGGATATGAAGACGCAGAAGACCGCCTCGCAGGAACGCCTCCCGGACGGCGATGAGGTCAGTGGCGTCCGCTCCGGCGGCGGGCTGGAGCATGCAGCCGACGTTCCGGCACTCGTGCGACCATGACCCGGACGTGGACTTGCCGACCAGGATGGCGATGGCGACCCGGATGGCGTTCGGAATGTCGGCCGGGTATCGTCACCCGCAATCACCCATAAAGGCGCTTGATGCCGGGCCTCATTTGGGTGTATATGGGTGTCATTATGGATGCCGTAGCCGTCATGATCGACCCGGAAGTCCTCCGTCTCGTCGCCGGCATCGACGAGTTCAAGGGGGCCTGGAAGGCATTCCAGAACATCGCCCCTGACAGGCTGAACCTGCTGCGCAAGGTGGCGACGATCGAGTCCGTTGGGTCGTCCACCCGCATCGAAGGGGCGAAGCTGACCGACGGCGAGATCGAGCGCCTCCTGTCCGGCGTGGGGCTGGCGCATTTCCGGTCGCGGGACGAGGAAGAGGTGGCCGGTTACGCCGAGGCCATGAACCTCGTGTTCGAGTCCTACGCCGACATCCCCCTCGACGAGAACCACATCAAGCAGTTGCACCAGGTTATGCTGAAGCACTCGTCCAAGGACGCACGGCACCGGGGCGAGTACAAGAAGCTGCCGAACGATGTGGCGGCCTTCGATGCCGATGGGAAGAACGTGGGCGTTGTCTTCGAGACGGCCACGCCCTTCGACACGCCGCGCAAGATGAAGGACCTGGTCGAGTGGTTCGACCGGGAGACCCGCGCCAACCAGCACCACATCCTGATCCTGATCGCTGTGTTCGTCGTCCATTTCCTGGCCATCCACCCATTCCAAGATGGCAACGGCCGGCTCTCGCGGGTCTTGACGACGCTGTGCCTGCTCAAGGCGGGCTACCTCTACGTTCCTTACAGCTCGATGGAGAGAGTCGTCGAGGAGAACAAGGACCGCTACTACCTCTCCCTGCGGCGGGCACAGTCGACCCTCTACGCCGACAACGCCAAATTGGGTGACTGGCTCATGTTCTTCCTGCGGTCCCTCAAGACGCAGACGGAAGTCCTGTCCCGCAAGCTCGACCGCGAGAAAGGGCTGCTGGAGGTCCCGAAGCTCTCGCAGGACATTCTTGCCTTCGCACGGGAGCACGGCCGCGTGACCGTCCGCGACATTTGCAGGCTGACCGGGGCCAACCGCAACACCGTCAAGGTCCACCTGAAAGGGTTGGTCCAGAAGCGGTTGCTGTTTATGGAGGGCACGGGCAAGGGAGCATGGTACCGTACCTGACGGCTCGACGATTGGCGTGAGCGATTCATTCATTCGGCCTGCTTTCTTCTTCGACCGTCAGCCATCCATCTGCGACACTGCTCCCCATGCCCGAGCCGACTGTGACCATCTACACCGACGGAGCCGCATCCCCAAACCCCGGCCGTGGCGGCTACGGAGCCGTCGTGATCCGGGACGGACAGAGGCAGGAACTCTCCGGCGGTTTCCGGAGCACCACCAACAACCGCATGGAACTTCTGTCCGTGATCGTCGCCATGCGGCACATCCAGGAGCCACGAGTCACGGCCACGGTCCACAGCGACTCCAAGTACGTGGTCGACAACCTGAACGGAGGGTACGTCGCTCGGTGGCGGGCCAACCGGTGGCGGACCACGGCGACCAAGCAGCCCGCCAAGAACGCCGACCTTTGGACGCAGCTGCTGGAACTGGCGGAGCGGCACCAGGTCACGTTCGTCTGGGTCAAGGGCCACGTCGAGAACCCGGAGAACTGTCGTTGCGATGAGCTGGCGGTGCTGGCTCGGCAGGCCGATGACCTGCCGCCGGACGAGGGGTTCGAGAACCTGCTGAACAAGCCTGAGCCGCTTCAGAAAATGGACCTGTTCGGGGTTCCGTGACAGGCCCTGAATCCACCTAACCTTCACCTACAACGTCAAGACGGCATCTCGCATAAGTCATAACATGCTGATTGAGAACAAGTTATGAATAGACAATCGGTTGTGGGTGGCGATTCCCACCCTTGCCACCAGTTTTTTCCACGTCTTCCCCTGACGCCACGCATCTGCCAGCGGGAATGTCACTTTACGGCGTCTGCCCACCTTCTACGGCCCAACCACTATTGGCTGTCGGCTCCCAACCCAGCGACCAGTTCAATACCGTGATGTCGCCCGCTTCGCGCCGGACCATCAGTTTGACCTCGTAGGGGCCCTTTTCGCCGAGTCGGTCCGCGCCCACGTCCAGTTCATACGCAAGCTCGCCATGGGCGGGCAGTTGGAGATCCCGGCGCGCGTGAATCGGCGGGTGTCCACGCCCCGACACCCGGCTCCAAACAGTCACCGTGCCGGCCTCGGTGGGGTTGATGATCCGGGCCTTGAACTGGAGATGTCCTTTAAGGAGCGATTCGCCAAGCGCCGCAATGCGTGCGCAGGGAACGTCGTCGCGCAGCACCAGGCGCGGGTAGTCGAGGGCGTTTGAAAATGTCTCCCGCAAACCGAACCAGGCCCGCTGGGCCGCCGGCCGCTGGTAATTGCGGGCGATCAGGACTCCGATCGGCCGGCCAAGGACTTCCGAAGGCTTCCAGCCGAGATCGGCCCAAGGCAGGCTGGCTTCGAAGACCCACAGCCCGGCTTTGGCATCCACGTTCTGTGCGAATTTCCAGTTGCCGCGCCACTCTGCCGCTGGTTGGCTGCCAGGCGGTTCGACGTGCCCCGTGCTCTCGGGCGGCAATACCCGGCGATTGAGGGTGACGCCCACCGAGTTGACGACGAGTTGATACAGGTAACGCGACCCCTCGGCGTGATCGCGGACGGCGCGGTTCGGATCCAGCCATATCTCGATGGCGTCATCCTTGTGGAACTCGCCTGTTCGCGCCAGATCGGTCGCGATCAGGGCGCTGTCTGGCGGCAGGTCGCTTGCCACCGCGACATAGAGCCGCTCGGGGGTATAGCCGAACCACGCCTGGCCGGTACGGGGATCCACCACGTGAGGACTCTTGATGCTCTGGAACCCGATTGTCCGGAAGGCAACATCCCACTCGCCGGGCGCCAGGCTGCCGTCTACGGTGGGCGCGGTCGCGAACGGGGCCACCGTCGCCTCGTGCCGCGCCACGGCCTCGCCTACGACATCCGTCGTGGCTGCCAGCAGCAGCAGGAGCCCCGCCAGGCAACCCATACGCGTCGTCCGCACGATCTTCTTCATTCGGGGTCCTTTCGCGCCGCTGGCAGAGGCTCTCTGGCGGCCTCGGCCGGGAGCGCCACTTTAGCATCTCATCCCCCTGGACCGTCGATGGAAACCCAACCGGTCATCGTCAGACCCGCTTGCGCGGCCTGCTGCCGCTTGCGGCGCGCGTTGAGTGCTTCGCCCAGGGCGCTGATGCGAGCGGGTTGCGCCTTGGCACTCTCAGTCAGCAGGACTACGGTGACACCATTATGCGTGTGCGCATCGCTCAGTGGCATTCGGTCCGTGGCTTACTTCTGGCTGCGTTACTGGTTGGCGCAGTGTTGAACAGCGCTCGGTCGATGCAGCCAAGATCATGCGGCTGATCATTATGCGCTCCAGCGCGTTCTCCACCCACGTTCGCGAATGGGCTGACGGGGTTAATACGCGTGACCGGGAGACGATCCGGCTGACGATGCGCGAGTGGTGGAAGGACAACGCTATACATGTAATCCAAGGGACGTACCAGCGGGCAACGTCCGGGCCAAGGAACTTGACCGGCATAGACTAAGTGCATGGCCCCTGACGGTTAGTGGCGGGTTCCTGATCATGTCTGCATACTTGAGCAGCAGGTGTATACATGAAAGCGACGACTCTGGCTATCGGCTATCTGATCCTCGGTGGCATGCTGGGCATCGGGCATGCGCAAACCAATACGCATCGCTATTTTGATGGGCTCTGCAGCGGCACCGTCGTCACGCAGGTGCTCAGGTACGCCGTCGCCGTTGCCGGCACTGCGACCCGCGCTACGAGTTCACTCCCGATGTCGTGCATCCCATGCTGCCCGGATCGGCCGCCATGGCTGGCGAAATCCTGGCGGCGTTTGGCGCCGGTCTGCCGCTGTCCGAGACCGGACGCGGGCCGCTGCGGCTGGCACGCAACAGCCCCGTGCAGATCGAGGTCGCCGCGGCGGCCGGTATGGCCGGCGCCGGTGGCGTTCCGCTGCGCGTGGACGTGCGCGCGCCCACGGCCGAACCGCTCGCCGGGCGCCTGGTGTGCACGGCAGGCGACTGGCGTGAGGAGCGGACGGTGACGGTGACCGGGCACGCCACGGTCACCTTCGACCTGCCGGCGCGCGCGCCGGCAGGTCGCAACGCCAACCAACCCGTGCACGTGCTGTTTTGCCACGGCGAACAGGTCGCCACGGCCCACACCTTGCTGCATCTGGCGGGTGTCCGGTCGTTGGGTGTCGCGCCGGTGCGTTGGACGGCCGAGGACTTCCGCGGTTGGCCGCGGCGGTCAGACCAGCTCGGAAGCGTGACGGACCTGTGTGTCCGTGCGGGAGCCGCGGGGAGTGTGGAGGTCGAGTTCGGGTGGGCGGACGCCAAGCCGGTGCCGGCCCAGTCCGGCTACAAGAACCGCTTCGGGCGCCGCCCGCCGCCGCCACCTTCGGATTCGGGGTGGTGGTGAGCGACACCGACACGTTCGGGTACGGTTCGGCGCGGATTTGCGTTCTGGACGGCAGCCTGCCTGCCGACCCCCTCGGATTCACCCGCATGGGTATGGCTGCTGCGGGGGTGTACTTTCGGGTGGGGTACTGAAGCCACGGATGCGGCACGCGCGAGTCAGCGACCGGCGTCCGGGTGGGGCGATGCGTCGGAACGGCGAGTCTCATGTGGATGCAGGTGCCGGAGGCTGTGCGGCCGTTCCAGGCCGTGGGCCTGCATGAGGGCTTCGTCCGCGAGGATCTCCCGGGTCGGGCCGTCGGCCACGACGGTGCCGCCGTTGAGCACGATCACGCGGGAGCAGACCTCGACGACCAGTTCGAGGTCGTGTGTGGCGACGATGCGGGTGTGCTCGAACGAGTGCAGCAGTTCGATCAGCCGGCGCCGCGCGCGCGGGTCGAGATGGGACGAGGGTTCGTCCATGACCAGGATATCCGGGGCCATGGCCAGCACGGTGGCGATGGCCACAGACCGTTTCTCGCCGGCCGAGAGGCGGTAGGGCGGCCGGTTGCGGACGTGCGTCATGCCCACGCGCTCGAGGGCCGCCGCCACCCGGCCCGCGACCTGATCGGGCGGCAGCCCGGCATTGAGCGGACCGAAGGCCACGTCTTCGGCCACGGTCGGCATGAAGAGCTGGTCGTCGGGATCCTGGAAGACGAATCCAACCGCCCGCCGCGCCTGCGCCGCCGTGGCGCGCGTCAGCACCGTGTCGCCGATGCGGACCTCGCCGTGCGTGACCGGGAGGTAGCCGTTCAGGTGGAGCAGGAGGGTGGATTTGCCGGCGCCATTGCCGCCGACCAGTGCCACGGCACTGCCGTGCGTGATGCGGAAGGAGACTCCGCGCAGGGCTTGTGTGCCGTCAGGATAGGTGAAGCAAAGATCCCGGACTTCAACCAGATGGTGGCTCATGCCGCCCCTCCCGCCAGCAACCGTCCCAGGCCGGCCGCGAGATTCCAGGATCGCGCCACGGCGAAGAACGCCGCCCACCCGCCTACGAAGACCCAATCCGACCAGCGGAACACGGGGCGTGTCAGGGTGCGGATCTCGCCATCGAAACCGCGGGCGATCATGGCGCGATAGACGCGGTCTGCCTGTGCCAGCGACCGCAACAGCAGGTGGCCGACGAGTGACCCGTAGACCCGCAGGCGCAGCGAATGGGTCCCGACGGAGCGCAGTGCCACGCTGCGCATCATCTGGCAGCCCTCGTCCGCCACGACGAAGAGATACCGGTGCAGAAACAGCAGTTGGACGACGAACACGCGCGGCACGCCCAACTGCCCCAGCCCGGCAGCCAACCGATGCATGCCGGTACAGGCGACGAGTGCCAGGGCCGCGGCGACGGTGAGGACAAAGCGAAACAGGATCGAGCCGAACGAGAGCCAGCCGCCCGTCACGACCAGCGAGCCGAGGGCGAGGACGGGCTGGCGGTCCAGCAGGGGGTTGAGCATGCCGATCACGAGCGCGAAGGGTGCGGCCAGGAGGATCTTCTTCAGGATCGGTTGCGGGGGGATCCGACCCAGCGCGAGGAGCGCCACCGGATAGAGCACGAACGGCGTCAACGCAGAGAGGGCCTGGCGGGGAAAGGACATCACCACGCCGAGATAAACGATCGTGACCAGGGCCTTGGCGCGTGCATCCAGCCGATGCGCGGGCGTATCCAGCCGGCCCAGGTCGTCCATTTGTCCGATTTCGATCCAGTCCGCAATGGCCATGGTTACCCCATCGCGCCGGACAGCCACCCGCGCGTTTCGCCCACGTCAGGCGAGATCTGTGCATCGGTCATGTGCAGGGTCAGATTTCTCCATCCCGGCTCCGCGCCACGGCGCGTACCCGGCAGGCCGGTCGTCTCGTGGACCAAAAGGCCTTGGACGCTAGCAGGTCGGGTGCTCCAAGGCAACCCTTCCCGGCGCCCGGGCGTGGACGCGCATAGCGGCATGCGCTATGATACCGACTGGGTGCGGGCAATTCCCGGTAACCGGCGGCCTGCTTTTCGCGGACAGGCCGCGTGCGGCCGGGCGGTGCGGTGACGGGCAAAGCGCCCGGCGCGAAACGAAGTCTGGAGCTTACCATGCATGCAGGAATTCATCGCACGGTTGCCGGCTTGGCGGTCCTGTTGGCCGGTCTGGCACTGGCCCAGGAGCTTCCAAGGTTCGCGCGAGACGAACGAATGGTGCAGCGCCAGGCTGACCGGAAGGCCGCTGGTTTGCCGTTGGATCGCTATGATCTGGATGGCGACGGCGTCCTGTCGCCGCAGGAGCGGTTGCTGGCCGTGCGCGACCCGGGGCGTGGCAAGGCGGACGAACGCGGCGCGGCCACGACGACCGCCGACGAACGGGTGCGCGAGGTGCAGCAGTTCACCCGCCTGCTGGCGCATTTCGACAAGGATGGCGACGCCCGACTCTCCGCGACCGAACGGGCCGAACTCGTGGCCACCTACGTTCGCGAACTCGACCGGCACGACGCCAACGGCGACGGTCTCCTGGCGCAGAACGAATGGATGGCCGCGCGCACCGCCTGGCGGGAGCGGTACGACGCGGCGGGCGGGCTGTAGTCCACCTCCGGCTTTTCACGCTTTCCCCCCGTGTGTGCAGCGGCTATGCTACGTACCCAACGGCGCAGCACGGAAACGCGCCCGAAAGGATTGAGTTCATGGCCAAGACCAAAGCCCCCGCCGCGACGGCGATCGACTCCCTGCCGAAGGGCGACACGTCGTGGTTCACCCAGGAACGATTCGGCATGTTCATCCATTGGGGCCTCTACTCTCAAGGGGCCCGCCACGAATGGCTGATGAACAACGAAAGCATCCCGGTGGAGGAGTACGAGCGCAAGTATTTTGCCCGCTTCGACCCCGACCTCTACAACCCCGAGCTGTGGGCGCAGGAAGCCGCCAATGCCGGCATGAAGTATTTCGTCGTGACGACCAAGCATCACGAGGGCTTCTGCCTGTGGGACACCAAGCAAACCGACTACAAGGCGCCCCGCACAGCGGCCGGCCGTGACCTGTTGCGTCCGATGGTGGACGCCTTCCGGGCCCGCGGTCTGCGTACCGGCCTCTACTACTCGCTGATTGACTGGCACCACCCCCACTTCGTGATTGATCCCCGCATCGGGCCCTATCGCGGCCGGACGGAGGAGGAGCGCGCCAAGCTCAACCAGGGCCGCGACATGTCCAAGTACGCGGCTTACATGCGCAAGCAGGTCAAGGAGCTGCTGACCCAGTACGGCCAGGTCGACGTGCTGTGGTTCGACTTCTCCTACCCGGACAAGGAGCATCCCGGCGACCCGCGCTTCGGCAAGGATCACCTCTGCTGGGAGTCCGACAAGCTCTACCGGTTGGTGCGCGAACTGCAGCCGCGGGTGATCGTCGACGACCGCCTGGACTTGCCCGGGGCCTGGGACGTCAAGACACCCGAGCAGTGGCAGCCGCGCGACTGGTTCACGCACGAGGGCCAGCGGGTGGTCTGGGAGGCCTGCCAGACCTTCAGCGGATCCTGGGGCTACCACCGCGACGAATCGAGCTGGCGCAGCACCGACGAGTTGGTGCGCACGCTGATCGATTGCGTCAGCAAGGGCGGCAACCTGCTGTTGAACGTCGGGCCGACCGGTCGCGGCGAGTTTGATGCGCGCGCGCTGGACCGTCTGCGCGGCATCGGCGAGTGGATGCGGCGTCACAATCGGTCGATTTACGGCTGCACCCAGGCGCCGGCCGAGTTCAAGACCCCGGAGCAGTGCCGCCTGACGTGGAACCCCGTCACGCGGCGGCTGTATGTGCATATCTTTGCCTGGCCCTTCGGCGCCCTGCACATCGACGGGATGGGCGATAAGGTGGAATATGCCCAGTTGCTGCACGATGCATCGGAGCTGAAGTACGGGCTGGAGCCGTGGCAGAACACGCAGGGCCATATTGGCGCCAACACGCTGACCCTGCGCCTGCCGGCGCAACGCCCCAACGTGGCGGTGCCGGTGATCGAGCTCTTCCTGAAGTGAGTCCGGCCGGCGGCGCCCGTCGTGCGTGATCGCGCCGGGCGCCGTGCGTGCGCGAGCACACCCGGATATTTCCCGCGTCGAGGAAGTGCTGCCGCATGAACGGTCAAGCGAGGGCGAGTGCGCGCCGGACGGGATGGTCTCTGGCAGGACTCCAGCAGCGCGTGGCTGCCGGTCTGGCCGGCGGCGTGAACTGGCCGGTGGCGGGGGTCGGTCTCGCTGTGGCCGTTCTGATTCTGCTCGGCTGGTGGACGGGTGCAATCCGCGCGCGGAACACCGACATTGAGCTTCGTCAGCGGTTGGTCCGGCGAGTGCGTGAGGTAGCCGATGCGGTCAACCCGGCGCTGGTGAGGCAACTCACCTTCACGCCCGCGGACGCGGACTCTCCGGCGTATCGTCAGCTCTGTGCCCAGTGGATCGTAGCGGCCAGCAACCAGAACTATCGGGGGATCTACAGTTTGGGGCTGCGTGAGGGGGTGCTTCGCTTCGGGCCCGAGAGTTACCCCCGCGATGATCCCATGGCCAGCCCCTCTGGAACGGCCTACCGACAGCCACCGGAGGCCTGCCGCGAGGTCTTTCATGCCCGTACCCCGGTCACCGCTGGGCCATTCACCGACGAGTTCGGCACGTTTGTCTCCGCACTTGCGCCGGTGTTCGTGCCGCACGGCGACGAGGTGCTGTTGGTGGTGGGCATCGACGTCCTGGCCAGCGACTGGCAAGCCCGGCTGCGGGATGCCCGACGGGGACCGCTGTTGGTTGCGATGGGCTTGGCGCTGGTGCTGATGGGCGGCGTGTTGCGGCTCCGGTATCGACGCGAGGCCCGCGAGGTGACGCGCATCCGGGCGTGGATCGTCACGCCCGCGGCAGTCGCGATGCTGGCCGGGCTGGCGGTCTTTGCCCTGCATGAGAGCTGGACGTTTCACGGCCAGTGCCAGCGCGAGATGCAGCGTATCACGGCCACCGCGCGCAGTCAGTGGCAGCAGATTGTTGCAACCCAACTCCAGGTGATCGACCTGCAGATGGAGGTCTGCGCGCGCTCAGCGACCTTCCGCGCCGCGTGGGAGATGTCGGACGATTCGTCGCTGGCCGCGTGGGTGGCGCGGTACCGCGCCGAGCTGCAATACGCGAGCGGGGTCTCCAGCTTCACGTTCCTCTACGCCGACCAGACGGTCAGGCTGCGTGCCCACGATCCGGCGCGCCGCGGGGATCGCCGCGATCATCCGATGCTGCAGGCGGCCGTACGGACCGGCGAAGCGGTGTGGGGCATCGAGGCGGGCGAGCGGGGACAACGCATACTAATGGTAATCTGGCCGCTGGCGTTCGACGGCGTCGCACGTGGTTACCTGGAAATGGACACCGAGGTGGATTACCTGGCCGGGAAGTTGGCCAAGGCCCTTGGCATCAAGCTGTTCGTCGCCCCGCGGGCCTGTCCCTGCTACCCGGATGCGGCCGCGCGGATGACGCGCTGGACCGGCGGCGAGTTGCCGGCCGAGGCGACGCGCTGGCTGGATCAACCGCACGCGGACAGAGATTCCGACGTCTTCCTGGCACGGCAGGCGGGTTCGCGCCTGGCCTGCGGCGCGATGCCGTTGACGGACACCCGTGGGCACGTCGTGGCGCACCTGGTCCTGCTGCAGGATATTGCCGGCCAAGCTAAGGTCGCGCGCAGTCTGCTGCTTCTGAAACTCGCCGTGATGGCTGCCATCCTCGCGGGGATCCTGGGGCTGCTTTGGTGGGCAGCCGGTGCCGCCGAACATCGGATGGTCGCGGCCTTCACACAGGTGCGCACGAGCGAGAGCCGGTACCAGGCCCTGTTCGAGACAATGGCGGACGGCGTAGCGCTGGTGGAGCCCGACGGTCGAATTGTCCGG
This sequence comes from uncultured Lentisphaerales bacterium, assembly GCA_964652365.1. Lineage (GTDB taxonomy): Bacteria > Verrucomicrobiota > Kiritimatiellia > RFP12 > CAZZCT01 > CAZZCT01. The sequence continues at coordinate 3,075 of CAZZCT010000095.1, read as the reverse complement.
GTGAACCCGGCCGCCCTGCGGATTCTGGGCGTGGCGCGATCCGACATGGAGGGCCACAACTGCAACGGTCCCGAGTGGAAGGGTATCCGCCCGGATGGCACACCGCGACCTTACGCCGAGCGGTCCATCCAGCGGGCAATCCAGGAGCGACGCATCGTCACGGATGTTGAAATGGGCTTCGTGAGGGCCGATGGCGATGTCCGGTGGATCGACAGCAGCGCGGCGCCCTTGTTCACGCCCGATGGCCGGCTGGAGTGGATTGTGGCCACGTTTGCCGACCTGACTGCGCGCAAGCTGGCGGAAGACCTGATCCGCCTGCAGCGGGATCTGGCCGTCGAGGTCCACGCGCAGGAAGGGCTTGAGGCTGCACTGCAGCGTCTGCTGGAGTTCGTCTGTCGGATCCCGGGCGTGGACTGCGGTGGTGTGTACCGTGTCGATGGGCGCACGGGCCAGGCCGACCTGCTGACACACCGCGGATTCGGCGCCGACTTCATTGCCGAGGTCGCACACATCGCGCCCGGCACGAGCTTTGCCGCCCGGATGCTGGCCGGTCAACCACTCTACCTGAATGGCGATGCGATCCGGGCGCAGGCAGTCTACGGTCCGCTGGTCGCGGAGGGACTGCAGACTGCGGCCGCGATCCCGCAGCGTCACGACGGCCTTACCGTTGCGGCACTTAACCTGGGATCGCACACTCTGGCGGCCTTCTCGCCGCAGACCCGCGCGGCGATCGAATCGATTGCGGCTTTTGCCGTGAACATCCTGCTGCGGCTGGAGGCGCGAGAAACGGTCCTGGCGAGCGAACGCAACTTCCGCGGACTGGCCGAGAGTGCGCTGGATGGCATTTTGATTACAAGTGCCGCCGGACGGCACCTCTATGCCAATGGCCGCGCCGCCGCGCTCTTGGGGTATACAGTGGACGAACTGCTGCGGATTGGGCCACAGAACCTGGCCGATTTGGTGGAGTATGCCCTTTTGCGGCTTGCCACGGAAGCGCGCCTCGCGGGCACCGCTGGGGCGACCACTCGAACGGCGATCCTACGGTGTAAGGATGGGCGCGCGCTGCCCGTTGAGATTGCCGGCACCCGCGTGGTCTGGCAGAACGAGACTTGCGATCTGGTTTTCATCCGCGATCTGAGCGAACGCCAGCGCATGGCGCGCGAGATCCTGCGGATCGGCGACTGGGAGCGGACGCGGATCGGGCAGAATCTGCACGACACCGTGGGGCAGCAGTTGACCGGCATCAGCTACCTGTGCCACGCGCTGGCCACGGAGGCGCGGAGGCCGGGGACGCGCCCCATGGTGGAGCCGCTCGAGCAGCTTGCACGGCAGGCGATGCAGGCGGTTGAACAGGTCCGGCATGTCGCGCGGGGGTTAGCGCCGGTGCTGCCGGGACACGGCGGGCTGATCGAGGCATTGCGCCGGGTTGCGGAGACCGCACGGAAGATTTATGATGTGAAATGCGAAGTGGACTGCCCGGGTTGGCATACGGAGACGGATCGCGAGGCGGCTACCCACCTGTTCCTGCTGGCCCAGGAGGCCGTGACCAATGCGGCGCGCCATGGGCGTGCGCGGCAGATCGGGATCCGGCTGGCGCAGACCGGCGCGTTCGGGGAGTTGGTTGTGACCGATGATGGAACGGGGCTGCCGACGAAACTGCCGGCCGGCGCGGGAATCGGCCTCCATATCATGCACTACCGCGCCGAGTTGATCGGCGGGACGCTGCAGGTGGAACACGGGGTATCGGGAGGCACACGGGTAACCTGCCGATTCGAGATCGTCCGGGGACGCGCTGGAGATGGGAGAGCATGACGACCGAAGCACGCCGGATCCGTGTCCTGCGCATTCTGATTGTTGACGATCACCCGTTGGTGCGCGAAGGATTGGCGCGTGTGCTCGTGACCCAGCCGGACCTGTGCGTCTGGGGCGAGGCGGCCAGCGTGGCGGAGGCGTGGCAGCGCCTGGAGGCGGGACTGCCCGACGTGGCCGTCGTCGATCTGTCGCTTCCCGGAACCAGCGGCATGGTGCTGATCAAGGAGTTGCAGGCGCGGCATCCCGAGGTGCCGGTGCTGGTGCTGTCCATGCACGAAGAGGTCTACTATGCCGAGCGTGCCCTGCGCGCCGGCGCCCGCGGCTACCTGATGAAACATGAGCCGGCCGACCGGATCATCGAGGCCCTGCGAACCCTGGCGCGCGGCGACGTGTACCTGAGCCCGCGCATTGCCGGAGACGTCATGAACGGCATCCTGAAGGGGCGGGGCCGGTCGCGTCGGGCCGGCGGGCACTCCCCGATCGACCGGCTGAGCGACCGCGAGTTGCAGGTACTCGAGTTGATCGGACAGGGCTACGGCACGGCCCGCATTGCCGCGCACCTGACGCTCAGCGCCAAGACCATCGAGACGTACCGTGCGCATTTGCGGCAGAAGCTGGGCCTGCCCACCGGATCCGACCTGGTGCACTACGCCGTGCGCTGGTATGAGGATGAGCGGTCCGGGGGCGCGGCCGCGGTGGCCGGCGCTCGGTCGGCGGCAGGACCGCACGCGCCGGGCGTCATGGGAGTTTGCAGTGTAAGTGACAGGCAACCTTGCGTATCCAGCGCTGACGGCCTTGCGTGACAGTCTGCGAATCGCGATCCGCCGAACCGGGCTATCTGCGTGCGGCCGTCTACACGGACTACGCCCGTGCCGGCTGGAAGCGCGCGCCGGACGCGGACCGGCGCGAACTGACGCCCTCCGGTGCCGGACGAGTTCCAGGTCGGTGTGGCGCCGTCCGGGGCGGATGCCGCCTGTTCGGGAGAGGCACCCGCGACGGCCGCATACCTGGGCGTGCCACCCGCGCTCGGGGCCGCGGTCTCCAACTGGGTCGCGGCCTGTCCGGGCCTGGCTGGCCGCCGCGCGTCACCGCGAATGACTGGACACCGGGCTGCCCCTGTTCTGCGAGAGTTGCCGCGAAGCCTGCCGCAGTTTCGTGCTCTTGACCCTGCGCTGGCGGCTCGGCAGGAGCCTCGCCCTCCCGGAGCCCAGGTCAATGCGCTGGTGAGGTCAGGGGCGGGAGGGCGAACGTCCTCGTGAGCCG
>CAZZCT010000094.1:0-18456 GCA_964652365.1 uncultured Lentisphaerales bacterium | reverse complement strand
GACACGCAACACCCGCGACTTCGCCAAAACCGGCGTGCGGATTGTCAATCCGTTTTAGGCGGTCCGTTTGGCGTAACCTATTGTCGAAGTCTCGTACGACAAGCCGGTTCTGTCCCCACCTTCAGGCACCGACGACGTGGATCGTGCGGCCGTCACGCTGGACGGTGCGCCAGAAGATGCGCAGCTTCCAGGAGCGCTTGGGACGGCGGTCGAATATCACCAGCCACCCCTCCTTGGCGCCGCAGGCGTCCATGTATGCGGCGAGCTGCTCGATCCCGTCGGCCTCGGCCTTGTTGGAGTAGCGCAGCTTCAGTTCCACCGGGTAGCGCTGGGCGCCCATCTGCACGCACAGGTCGAGGCGCTTGCGTCCGAGCGCGAACTCGCGGTCGATGTGCGCCCCGCCGTTGACCACGCGCTGCAGGAACGCCATCAGGATCAGGTGCGGCGCGGCCTCGCGGTAGTCGTACCTCTCCGTCCAGGCGTCGGCGTTCTCGCGCCAGAACTCCTGGAATCCGTGCAGGAGCCCGTTCATGTCCAACTGGCCGTCAGCGATCCAGCGGTTGACGAGCGTGGCGGGCAGGTTCTCCTGCGACGTATAGCTGAGGGTGCGGGCGATGACCTCCCGGTAGATCGGGTTCGCGGCTTCCCAGACCTTGCGGTCGCGCCGCAGCAGGCCCAGGTCCAGGACGTAGCGCGCATCGTCGGAGTCCAACTCCACCGACAGGCCATCGCCTGTGATCACCGGCTCGACGACGCGGCGTACGCGCTCCTCGCGCAGCCGCTCGATCAGGCTATCGAGGTGCGTGTCGCGCCGCAGGATCAGCCGTTCGGCGGCCTCGTCGAAGAGATCGGCCGTCACGGCCTTGGCATAGTCCATGCCGAGCATCTTGTCCACGACCTCGCGCGCCAGCGCGTTCACCAGCCACGGCTGGCCCTGGCTCCAGTGGAAGGCGCGGGCCACGGCCTCAGGCGGGAAGGCCTGGCCGGTGTCGGCGGTGTGCTGCGCGTAGAGCGCGCCCACCTCGGCTTCGGTGAAGTTGGCCAGGGTCAGGGACTCAGCGGCGATGTTGAAGGGGCTGGCGGAGCCGAGCGTGGTGCCGCCGGGACGGATCTGGGCTCTATAATCGCGGATGTTGCGCATGCCGACCAGTGCCACGGAACTCGGGAAAGGTTGGCCGCCCGCGCGGTTGACGTAGCCGTCGCGAAGCTGCCGCAGGAAGGTGATCAGCGTACCCTCAGCCAGGCAGTCCACCTCGTCGAAGAGCAGCACCAGCGGCTTGTCCAGCGCGGCGCAGAGGCGTCGCAATAGCGTCTTGAGGACGTTTGTGAAGTCGCCGAAGTTCAGCCCGGCGGCTAGCTCATCCCGCGCCACGTCTGGCCAGGCGCACAGCGCGTCGAGCAGACAGCGCGCAATGCCGGGGAGGCCCTTCTCGGGATCGGTTACGCCCTGCAGCGCCTCCAGCGAGCAGTAGAGCGCGCGGTGCGTCCCGCCCGCCTCCAGCGAGTGGCACAGGTCAAGCAGCAGCGTCGTCTTGCCGCTCTGACGCGCGGCGTGGATCACGAAGTACTGCTCGCGGGCGATCAGACCGGCGATCTCGCTCAGTCGGTCGGCGGAAGGCAGCAGGTAGTGCTTGCCCGCCACGCAGGGGCCTGCGGTGTTGAAGAACCTATTCATGCTGCGAGTATACCCCAGGCACGCAACCCCCTCAATCCGAACCTCAAACTGCGAGAGTTGCCGACCCATGCCGCTCAACCATGCGCCATGGTCCTGCGCCGGCGGCTCCACGGAGTGTCGCCCTCCAGGCGCGTTTTCTCGGTGATCGGGTGATGATTCCAGATGGAGGGCGAGTGTCCTCACGAGCCGCAGGCGCATGGTGCCGCGCACGAAACTGCGGCTGAGTGTTGGCCGACCGGGCGCCCCAAGGGCCTGGGGCGCCCCTACTCATCGGGATGCACGTCGCGCCGATGTGCGCCACAGGGCGAACGATTGACTACGGGCTGAAAGCCCGTGCCACGAGTGTGGAGCCGATCGGCAGAGGCGCGCGTATCGCGGCTCATGGACTCGCTGTTCCCTTCCGCTCAGTGGGCGTTGGCGTGGCACGGGCTTTCAGCTCGTAGCCTGCGACGCAACGCAACCAGCGTGACTCTGCATCTCCTTGGCGTGCTTGGCGTCTTGGCGGTTGAGACCCATCCGCGGTTCGGACAGAGTTACCCCGGCGTTCATTCGCGGCGCAGCCGCGCGGCGGGCTTGCCTGTAACTTCCCCGGCGGACGGGAGGAATCTGGAACTCAGGAAAGCAGGAAAGGGCGGGCAAAGCTGCGCCTTGGGCTCAAACTCGGGGCCCAAAACGCAACCAACGAACACTGAATCTCCCGGAACAAGAAATCTAGGCGCACCGGGATGGTACCGCCAGGAAGCGATCGACCACCAACTGGCGGAACTCGGGCGAGAGCACGCTGAAGAACGCCGTGAAACCGGTCACGCGCACGACCAGGTTCGGGAACTTCTCCGGCTCGCGGTGCGCGGCGAGCAAGGTGGCGTGGTCTAGCACGTTGATATTGACCAAGGTTCCACCGAGATCGAAGTGGCCGCGGATGAGTGCCGCCACCCGTTCGACGCCCCCCTCATCGCGCGTGATGCCCGGATCGAGGTCCAGTTGGCAGGGCGCCGTGTTGCCGTAGCCCGGCTGCACCCGCGCCACGGCCCGGGCCATGGCGGTGGGCGCACCGTCTGCGCGGAACCCCGGGTCCGGACTGGCGCCGTGCGCGATCGGCTCGCCGGCCCGCCGCCCGTTCGGGGTTGCCCCGAGCTGGCGCCCCATGGGGATGGTGTTGGACCAGGAGAACCAGCCGGGGATCATGTTGTAACCCGCCGGTGTGGGACCGGCCTTGACCTGTTCGGTAAAGGCGCGCGAAACGCGTTCAGCCCAACGGTCCCCCAGGGAGTTGCCACCCTGCCCGTAGCGTATGCTGCCGGCCAGCATGCGGCGCACACGCTCGCCCTCGGCACCCGCAAAGTTGTTGCGCAGGTGTTGGCCCACGGCGGCCCACGTCAGCCGACCTTCGCGGACGACGCGCTGTTCGAGAGCGGCAAAGGAGTCCGCAACGGTGGCCAGGGCCGAGCCGTCGACGCACAGGTTGTAGTACTCGACTCCGCCCTGCGAGATGTCGCGGCCACGCTCGATCGGACCGTGACAGAGCAAGTCGAGCACCAGTTCCGGGCTCGTCTCCCACTGGTGGGCCAGGTGGAAGTCCAGACCGCGGGCCGTGCAGGTCACGGCCCGCTTGAGGTGTACCGTAAAACCCTGCCAGAGCGCGTCGAGGCTGGGCACTGCATCCGGCGCAGTCAGCAGCTCGTCGAGGGCCGTCGCGAAAACCATGCCCACGTTGATCTTCACGCAGTCGTTCAGCGAGTACTCGCGGCCGGGCAACGCCATCCAGTGGCAGCCCACGGCGATGCGCTGGCGTGCCAGTTCGGCCGGGTAGCCGTTGCGCATGAAGCCGGCCACCAGCGCGGCATCGCCGCTGAAGCGGGGCCAGCCCAGGCGATCCTCGAACAGATGGCGCACGCCGGTGAACAGCAGGCGCTCGTCCAGCCCGTCATGCACCCGGATCGTCAGGTTGCAGGGCAACCGCAGACGGTGCGCGGCCTCCAGAATCAGGAACGACAAGGCGTTGGTCTGGTCCATCCCCGCGGCGTCGGGTCCGCCAATCTGGTAGTACTTGGTATCGTTCAACAGCAGGCACGCCAGGTCGAAGATGGCCTCCTCGTCGGTCAGGGTGCCAGCCGCCGTTTCGCGCGCGTAGTAGGACCACAACAGCACGTCGAGCTGGCCGCCGGCGCCCTCGCCGTTGTAGGTTCGCGCCGCCATGCCAAACCAGGCCAGCCATTGGCAGGCCTCGCGGAAGGTCGCGGGAGGCTCGGTCACGAGCCGGGCATTGAGCGCCGCCAGATCGCGAAGATTGGCGGCGAGCCGGGGGTCGGCAGCATCACGCGCCTGCTTGGCCGACGCCTCGGCCGTGCGGCTGATCCAGTCCTGGATGCCGCAGACAACGTCGTCTTCGGCCTCGAGGAACTCAGCCTCGGCAGCTCCGAGCGCGGTGCGCGCGGCCGCGATGCGCGCACGCAGGCCACCCCACCCCAGTCGGAGCCCCAGCGACAGGTCAACCGCGAAGTGATGCACCGCGCCGATGCCCGAGACGATTCCGTAGCGGCGCTGGTCGGCATGCAGTTCGTCATAGGGGCGATCGGGCCGCCAGTGCACGGGCAGGTACGACAACAGGCAGGTGCGCCAGCGCCCGGCCAGGGCGTCGTCGGGATCAAGGTAGACCGGATAGGCCTCCATCAGGCTGCGGAAATTGCGGCCCCAGGCTTGCGCCCCGTACCAACCGCCGTTGGCATGGGTCGGCTGCGGCTTCCAGGCAAAACCGTCCGGAAGCAGCACGCGTCCATGGTCATCGTGGTCCATGAAGCCCACCGCCGCCTGCTTGTCGCGCGTCTGCCGCAACTTGGCATCGCGCAAGCGCTCCAGGCGCGCCGCGTAGGTGTAGTCCATCTCGGTCTCGCTCATGCGGTCGTCTCCCCCTGCCCCGCGATCCGAACCGCCAGACGCCCCCCCCCGGCCGTTCGCGCCACCTGCGCCAGTTCGTTCATCTGTTCCGGACTTGGCACGGTCGCCACGACTGGCTCGGGATAGCCGAGACTGGCGTATTTCGCGCTCCCGAGTGGATGGGCCGGAACCAATTCGTAGTAGAGGATGTGGCGCAGACCGCCCAGAAACACGGCGATCGCTGCAATCGTCTCGGTCGTGTGCAGATGCGGCTGGACGGGCGTCCGGATCGCAAACGGTTTACCCGCGGCATCCAACTGACGGATATTGGCCAGAATCTGCGCGTTTCCCATCCCGGTGCAGCGGTCGTGAACGTCGCAATCAACGTGCTTCAGGTCGCCAAAAACCAAGTCGATGAAGGGCATGGCCCCAGCCAGGCGGTTCCACGGCCAGGCCAGGTTGGTTTCTACCGCCGTGTGCAGATTCGCAGCCTTGGCCGCCTGCAGCAACGCGGTACAGAACGCCGCCTGAAAGAACGGCTCGCCGCCGGAGAGCGTCATCCCGCCGCCGGACCGCGCATAAAAGACCTGATCCTCCAGAACCTCGTCCAGCACCTGCGTCACGCTGCAGACGCGCCCCACCAGCTGCAGCGCACCGGAGAAACACGCGTCGGCGCAGCGACCGCAGGCCAGGCATCGACTGCGGTCCAGATCATGGCAGCCATCCGTAACGCGATGCACGCCTTGCGGACACGCTGCCAGACAGGCCCCGCATCCCAGACACCGGCTGGCGACGAACTGGATCTCCGGACCGGCGCGCAGGGTCTCGGGATTATGACACCAGCCACAACGCAGGTTACAGCCTTTGAGGAAGACCGTCGTGCGGATACCTGGACCATCGTGCAGCGAGAAGCGCTGCACATGGGTAATGGTGCCATGTAGCGCCGAGGCACCGTCTGCGACACTGTCGATAGGACTACACATGCTGCGGTTGCAGATCTGCCACAAACAGGTAGACGCGGGTACCAACCCGCGTCGAAGGGCCAGGAGCCTGTACCAAAATGGACAGCGGGCGAACCCGACCTCGCGAAATAGCGTAGCACATCTCTTCCGCCGCGGAAAGAGCGAGGCGTCCCGCTTGCCGATCTGGCCCAGGCGAGATGCGCGCCCTGCGGGCCGACACCTGGACCAACCGGTTGGCCGCGATCCCGCCCGCCGCGCCCGTGATGCGCGCCAGTTGCCGCATCGCACCTTCGGGAGCAAATTAAGTGCTGTTCAACTGGGCGGCGATAGGCTATTTTTAGTAGCCAATTTTTGAAAGGCAGGTTGCGCCAATGCTGCAGCAGGGACTGGTGTTGATGGTGGCCGGAATGGCCTTCGTCTATGCGTACCTCTATCTCATGGTCATCGTGATGCGACTGATCGGCCATTTCCTGCCGCGCTTCGCCTATCTGATGCCGGATGCCGTGCCGGCGCGTCCACCGCAACGTACGGCAGCCCCGGTGGCCGCCGGCGACGACCGCACTGCCGTGGCGGTGGCCGTCGCCGCCGCCACCCAGCGGATGCGCGGCTGAGTTCAAAGATTTCGGCGTTGTGCCTGTGCCAGTTGTGCCTGACCGCACGGACCGCGCCATCACCCAGGAGCATGATCGTGGCCAAGAAGCAAGTTCGGTTTATGTGCACGGCGTTCCGCGACGGCTTTCAGTCCGTCTATGGAGCGCGGGTCCTGACCAAGGATTTCCTGCCGGCGATCCAGTCGGCTTACGAAGCCGGTATCCGCTGGTTCGAGGTCGGCGGCGGCGCCCGGTTCCAGTCGAGCTACTTCTACTGCAACGAGGATGCCTTCTGGCAGATGGACGAGTGCCGCAAGGTCTGCCCGGAGGCCGACCTGCAGACGCTGTCGCGCGGCGTGAACGTGGTCGGACTGGAGTCGCAGCCCAGCGACATCATCCGTCTGCACGCGCAACTCTTTAAGAAACACGGCATCAGTTCGATCCGCAATTTCGACGCCCTCAATGACGTCGAAAACCTCGTGCACTCCGGCCGCTGCATCCATGAAGCCGGGCTCAAGCACGAGATCTCGGTCACGATGATGGGGCTGCCGCCCGGTTGCAGCGGCGCGCACGATCCCGAGTTTTACGCGGGCGTGCTGAAGAAGATCCTGGCGGCCGGCATTCCCTTCGATCGCGTTTGCTTCAAGGACGCCTCCGGCACGTCGACCGCGGCCACGGTCTTCGCCACGATCCAGGCGGCCCGCAAGCTCCTGCCCGGCGACACGTGGATCCAGTACCACACGCATGAGACCGCCGGCAACAGCGTGCTCTCGTACAAGGCCGCCCTGGAGGCGGGCGCCAATGGCATCGATCTGTCGCTGACGCCGGTTTCCGGCGGCACCTGCCAGCCCGATGTGATCGTCATGTGGCACGCCCTGCGCGGCACTGACTTCGACCTGGGGATTGATATCGACAAGGTCCGCAAGGCCGAGGAAGTCCTCCGCGATGCGATGAAGGACTACTTCCTGCCGCCCGAGGCCTTGGCCGTGGATCCGGCCATCATCTGGAGCCCCATGCCGGGTGGCGCGCTCACGGCCAACACCCAGATGCTGCGCGACAACAACATGATGGGGCACTACCAGGACCTGATCGACGCCATGACGGAGGTCGTCAAGCGCGGCGGTTTCGGCACCTCGGTTACGCCGGTTTCGCAGTTCTACGTGCAACAGGCTTTCAACAACGTCCTGTTCGGCCCGTGGAAGAAGATCGCCGAGGGATACGGCAAGATGGTGCTGGGCTACTTCGGCCACACCCCGGTGGCGCCGGACGCCGAAATCGTGCGCATTGCGTCCGAACAGCTCAAGCTCGAACCCACCACCAAGACCGTGCTGGCGATCAACGATGCCGATCCGAAGCGTGGCGTCAAGCCCGCCCAGGCGATGCTGCAGCAGGCCGGACTGCCGATCTCGGACGAGAACGTCTTCATCGCCGCAACCTGCCGCGAAAAGGGCATCGCCTTCCTGCAGGGCAAGGCGCAGTTGGGCATTCGCAAGAATGCCGCGCCCAGCCAGGCCGCGGCCGGCGAGTCCAAGGGCTACACGGTCACGGTTGACGGCAAGGCCTATGGCGTTGAGTTGCGTGACGGCAAAGCCCTGGTCAACGGCCGCGAGTATGCGATTGCGGTTGCGGACGGAATCCAGGCTTCGACCCCCGCGACCGCAGCGGCCCCGGCTCCGGCCGCGGCCGCAGCGCCGACCGCCAGCACGACCGCCGTCGACATCAAGGCGCCGGTTCCGGGCGTGATCCTGCGCGTCACGGCCTCGGTGGGCGATCAGCTTCGCGCCGGGGACGAGATCCTGGTGATGGAGGCCATGAAGATGGAGATGCCCATCAAGGCTCTGGTCGCCGGGAGCGTCACCCGCATCGAGGTCAGCGCGTCGCAGAAGGTGAATACCGGTGATGTTCTCGCCCGCATGGGCTGAGCAGGAGCCGCCTTAACCGTCTCCAGTCACACCGTTCTTTCAGGGAACTGCCACCATGAACCGATTGATCTGTCTTGTGTCCGCCGCGCTGGCGCTGACCCTCACGGTCCGGGCACAAAGCTTGCCTGAACCGGGTGCCACCGTGGACAGCGATCTGCTGCAGGCGGATGCCGTGGCACCCGCGGCGGCGGCCGTGCCGGCGCCGGCCGCGGTCGGCACACCGCGGCGGCCGCTGCCAGCCAACGCCCGGGAGATGATGGGGCGCATCAAGGGCCTGTGGGCGGAAACTGGCCTGGCTGGATTCACCCGCCGCGACGCGCCCGCCTACGTCCACATGACCCGCAAGGGCATCATGCCATACGGTGTGGCGCAGATGGTGATGATTCCCATCTGTTTGATCCTCATCTACCTGGCGCTGGTAAAGGAATTCGAGCCGCTGTTGCTGCTGCCGATCGGCTTTGGCGGTTTGCTGGCCAACGTGCCGAATGCCGGCATCACCGCGCCACCGCTGATGGATGCGGCCGGGGTTATGCTCGAACCAGGCGGTTTCCTGTGGTACATCTTCGACATGGGCGTCAGCACGGGCATCTTCCCGATTCTGATCTTCATGGGCGTGGGCGCCATGACCGATTTCGGTCCGCTGATCGCCAATCCCCGCACGGCCCTGCTCGGCGCGGCCGCGCAGCTGGGAATTTTCACCTCGCTGCTTGGGGCTTTGGCCCTGACGCGGGCGTTTCCTGGCATCGTGGATTTCGATCTGCGTGATGCGGCTTCGATCGGCATCATCGGCGGTGCGGACGGTCCAACCGCGATCTGGCTTACCACCAAGCTGTCACCCGACCTGCTAGGGGCCATCGCCGTGGCCGCCTACTCCTACATGGCGCTGGTGCCGATCATCCAACCGCCGCTGATGAAGCTCTGCACCACGGAGGCCGAGCGCCGCATTGTGATGAAGCAACTGCGGCCCGTCGCCAAGATCGAGCGCGTGGTTTTCCCGCTGCTGGTGGTTCTGCTCTGCGCGCTGCTGCTGCCTAGCGCAGTTCCGCTGATCGGGGCCGTGATGCTGGGCAACATTGCGCGCGAGTGCGGCGTGGTCAACCGCCTGTCGGACACGATGGCCAACGCGCTGATCAACATTGTCACGATCCTGCTCGGTCTGGCCGTGGGCTCCAAGCTGGCGGCCGAGAAGTTCCTGACCGCCGAGACGCTCGGCGTGATCGTGCTGGGGCTGGCCGCCTTCGCGGTCGGCACGATGGGCGGCGTACTGATGGCCCGGGTGATGAATCTCTTCTGCAAGGACAAGATCAATCCGTTGATCGGTTCGGCTGGCGTGTCGGCCGTGCCGATGGCTGCGCGCGTCTCGAACAAGGTCGGCCTCGAGTACGACTCGACCAACTACTTGCTGATGCACGCCATGGGACCGAACGTCTCGGGCGTGATCGGTTCGGCCGTCGTAGCCGGCGTGCTCTACGTGCTGTGCCGGTAGGTTTCCCCCCATTCGCGACGGGACTGTTTTCGTCACGTGCGCTTGCCTATAACTTGGCCATTTTGTCACAGTGCATCCTTGTGTTCCCGGAGGGCGGGGATCAGGGACTGACAGCTCGGGGTCGGGGTCGAAGAAGAATCCGTGAAGCCTGTGACAGGCGATACCGACCCCGATACCGATCAGATCCGCAGATAGCGGGGACGCCAACACGGTGGGTTCACCCCGCTGCGGGCGACACAGGGTCGCCCCTCCAGAGGCGGCGGCCGGCCAATGGAGGGCCGGGCTTGTCCCGGCCGCGGCGGGGAAACCGCTATCGAACTCGGGATCGTCATCGGCCACGCCGCCCATCGAAGTTACCCACCTCGAACATTCGCGGCGCAGCCGCGCGGCCGGTCCGTCTCCTCTACGACCCCAAGGGATGCCGGCGGCGCAGTTCGGGCACCGCCCAACCGCGGGCCGTCGCCTCAAGCCGCTCCATGTATTTCGGCAGCGCGCCGCGGCAGTGATAGGGGCCGCCCTCAGCCAGCACGCTCCGCATGGGATCGGTTGTGCGCCCGGCCGGCATGGAGGCCATCATAGCATCATGCCAGCGGAGCAGGCGCCAGGCGCCCTCGCGACACAGATCCGGCCGGGACGGGGCCAGATCGCGCTGCTCGTGCGGGTCGTCGGCGACCTGGTAGAGCTGTTCGACTGGAAACAGGTGATAGCCGTCGTGATAGGTCCGGATGTACAGCCAGTCGTTCCAGCGCACCGAGCGCTGGCACACATGGCAGCATTGCGAGATCACCAGGTCCTCACGGCCGGATGACGCGCCGGTCCGCAGCGTGGCTGCGAAACTCTGGCCATCCCAAGTGGGCTTGGCCGGACGTGACAGCATCTCGGCCAGCGTGGGCAGCAGATCCAGGTTGGCGTGCAGCGCCGTATCAACACCGCCAGGCTGCACCACACCGGGCCAACGCACGATCATTGGAATCCGGCAGGTGATCTGGTCGGCCGTGGCATGTTCGCCGTAGATGCCCAGTTCGCCCTGATTCTCGCCGTGGTCCGAGCTCACGACGATCACCAAATCATCCAGCACGCCACGGAGACGCAGGGCCTCCAGCAGGCGGGCAAGGTGGTCATCCAGGTAACGGATGCCGCAGTCGTATCCGTCCATCATCCGGCGCACGTCGGCCAGGTCCTTCAACCGCCCCGGGTGCCGCGGAAACTGCGCGCTCTCGCGGTCATCATACATGCCGATCTCGAGCGCACTGTGCGGTCCAACATGCTGCTGGTGGCGGGAAATCACGTCGGGTGTGATCCAGGCCGGCAGGGGCGTCGCGGCGAACGGGTTGCCGAAGGAGGCGGGTGCGCGATAGGGCGTGTGCGGATCCCAGTAGTTGACGTGCAGGTACCAGTTGTCGTTGCCGGCGTTGCGCTCGAGCCAGTCCAACACGGTCGGGGTGACGTCCTCGGCTGACTCCATGCCGCCCTTGGCCGTGTCGAGCACTTCGTGGAAGCCGGCGTAGTACCAATAGGCCGAGTGGCGCTCGCCAAACCCGCCGATGTACGTCGTCCGTAAGCCGGCGTCGCGCAGCACGTTAACCAGGCTTCCGCCGTTTGCCAGCGCGTCGCGGAACGAGCGGCCAGGACCATCACTGGGGCGGTCGGCACAGACGCCGCCATGGTTGATCACGCCATTGTGAATACCAAACTGCCCGCTCATCATGGCCGCCCGGCTGGGCAGACAGGGCGCATCGGAGCAGTAGTAATTGTCGAATCGCACACCCTGGGAGGCGATCCAGTCGATGGTCGGCGATGTATCGCGGTGGTAGCCGTAACAGCCCAGGTGATCGGGACGCAGCGTGTCGAGATCGAGGTAAAGTATCCGCATGGGGAGCAAGGCCTCCGCGCTCAGGGAGTCTCTGTTCGATGGGATCTTGTAGAACCCTGCAAGAACCTGGGATCGGGGTACAGGGTGTCAGGGTTCAGGCATGACACGCCTCCTGAACCCTCCGCTTGCGCAAACCGCAGGCTTCGCCAGCGCCACCACCCGACCCTACCCGCGCAGGGCGGCCTGCGCCGCCGCCAGACGCGCAATCGGCACCCGGTACGGGCTGCACGACACGTACGTCAGGCCGATGCGATGGCAGAAGCCGATGGTTCGCGGCTCACCTCCATGTTCGCCGCACACGCCGAGTTTCAGGTCGGGTTTGACGCGACGGGCGTTCTCGACGGCGTACTGCATCAGACGCCCCACACCCTCCTGGTCGAGAACCTGGAAGGGGTCGTAGTCGTAGAAACCGAGCCCCACGTAGTCGCCCAGGAATTTGCCGGAGTCGTCGCGCGAGAAGGCGCAGGTCATCTGCGTGAGGTCATTCGTGCCGAAGGAGAAGAAGTCGGCCTCCGGAGCGATGGCATCGGCGGTCATGGCCGCGCGCGGCACCTCGATCATGGTCCCGATCGTGATCGTGAGGGTGAGCTTGCGCTCGCGCTCGACCGTCGCAATGGTCTTCAGGATCAGCTCCTTCTGGGCCTTGAGCTCGCGCACGTTGCCGATCAGCGGCACCATGATCTCCGGATGGGCGCCCGGAACCTGCACGGCGGCCTCGCAGATCGCGCGGACCTGCATCTCGGTGACTTCCGGGTAGCTGATGCCGAGGCGGCAGCCACGGTGGCCGAGCATGGGGTTCATCTCGTGCAGGGAATTCACCAACCGCTTGATCTCGGCCGGCTTCACGCCCATGGTGGCGGCCATCTCCTTCTGTCCGGCCGCATCGTGAGGCAGGAACTCGTGCAGCGGCGGATCCAGCAGGCGGACCGTGCAGGGCCGGCCCTTGAGGGCGCGGAAGATCCCCACGAAGTCCTTGCGCTGCATCGGCAACAGCTCCCGCAGGGCCTGGTTGTACTGCTTGAGCGGCGCCGCCAGTTCAGCTTCGATAGCAACACGTTCCGCACCCTCAGCCTTGGCCAGCGCCTGGCGCAGGCACTTGACCTTATCGGCCACCAGGATCAGGCGCCGGAAGGGCACGATGCGCTCGCCCTCGAAAAACATGTGTTCGGTCCGGCACAGCCCGATGCCCTCGGCGCCGAAGCCCACGGCCACCGCCGCATCGTGCGGGGTGTCGGCGTTGGTGCGCACACCCAGGCGGCGGTACTTGTCGGCCAGCGTCATGATCTCGGCGAACGGACCGGTGAGCTTGGGGTCAACCGTCTCGACCTGGCCGGCATAGACCGCACCGGTCGATCCGTTGAGCGAAATCCAGTCGCCCTCCTTCAGCGTCAGCTTGCCGACCGTCAGGCATTTGCGAGCGTAATTGATGTCCAGTTCGCCGGCGCCCGAGACGCAGCACTTGCCCATACCGCGCGCCACGACGGCGGCATGCGAGGTCATTCCGCCGCGCGCCGTCAGAATGCCACGCGCCACGAACATGCCGCCGATATCCTCAGGGCTGGTCTCGACGCGGCAGAGGATCACCGGCTGACCGCGCTCGGCCCAGACTTCGGCCTCCTCGGCGTTGAAGACGATCTGGCCGGTGGCGGCGCCGGGCGAAGCCGGCAGGCCGACGGTCAACTTCTTCGCGCGATCCTCAGACGCCTTCTCGAAGACCGGGTGCAGCAGCTGATCAAGCGCCATCGGATCCACGCGCAGGACGGCGGTCCGCTCGTCGATCAAGCCCTCTTTCACCAGGTCGGTCGCGATCTTGACCGCCGCGGCGGCGGTGCGCTTGCCGTTGCGGGTCTGAAGCATGTACAGGTGTCCATCCTCGATCGTGAATTCGAGATCTTGCATGTCCTTGTAGTGGGATTCCAGCTTGCAGCGGATGGCGTCTAGCTGGCCGAAGACCTCGGGCATGGTCTCCTCGAGCGACGGGAACTTGGTGCGGCGCTCCTTCTCGCTCACGCCCTGCGAGCGTGACCAGGCGCGCGACCCGGCGATCGTGATCTGCTGCGGCGTCCGAATGCCGGCCACGACGTCCTCGCCCTGGGCGTTGATCAGGTACTCGCCGTAGAAGTACTTGTTCGCGCCAGTCGAGGGATCGCGCGTGAAGGCCACGCCGGTGGCGGAGTTGTCGCCGGAGTTGCCGAAGACCATGGTCTGCACCGTGACCGCCGTGCCGAGCAGGCCGCGAATGTCATTCAGCTCGCGGTACTTGAGCGCGCGCGGGTTGTTCCATGAGCCGAACACCGCATTGATGCCGCGGCGCAACTGCTCCTGCGGGTCGGTCGGGAAGGCCTCACCGCGGGTCGCCTTGACCACGGCCAGGTAGCGGCGCACGACCTCCTGCAGGTCCTCGGTGGTCAGCGCGGTGTCCAGGGTGACGCCGCGGACTTGCTTGACGGCATGCAACTCGTGTTCGAAGGCGTCGTGCTCCACGCCCATCACGACGTTGCCGAACATCTGAATGAAGCGGCGGTAGGAGTCCCAGACGAACCGGGGATTACCGGTCCGGGCCACCATGGCGGCAACGGTGTCCGGGTTCAAGCCCAGGTTGAGCACGGTGTCCATCATGCCGGGCATCGAGACCGCGGCGCCGGAACGGACCGAGACCAGCAACGGGCAGGGCCCGCAGCCAAAGGTCTTGCCGGTGGCCTGCTCCAGTCGGGTCAGGGCGTCCTTGAGCTCGTCGGCGAGCAGGGCCTGCAGCGACTCCTGGCCGATCTCGTAGTACTTGGCGCAGGCCTCGGTGGTCAGCGTGAAACCGGGAGGCACCGGCAGGCCAAGGCTGGACATGTCGGCCAGATTGGCCCCCTTGCCGCCCAGCAGTTTCTTCATCGAGACGTCGCCTTCCGAACAAGCGCCGCCAAACGAGTAGACAAATTTGGACATGGTATGGAGACCTTCCGTTGGCGCGGTCGCTGACGCGGTGCATCCGCTCGACAGCCCTGCGCCCGATATGCTCGGCCGCAAAAAAGGAGGCAACCATTCGGCTGAATGCCAAACCGCCACCCCCTGCGTGCAATCCGGTTTGGTACTTTAATCGAGTGGCTTTGACGTGTCAACGAATGACACGAGCGCCCGCGACGCCGATAGCCAGCAAACGCGCGGGCGACACAAGGCCGAGCATCCGACCTCAAACTGCGAGAGTTGCCGCCGAATCTGCCGCCCCGACGTGCGCATGCCCATGCAATCACGGCTCACGAGGACGTTCGCCCTCCCGCCCCTGACCGCACCAGCGCATGGATTTGGGCTCCGGGAGGGCGAGGCTCCTGCCGAGCCGCCAGCGCAGGGTCAAGAGCACGTAACTGCGGCAGGCTTCGCGGCAACTCTCGCAGAACGGGGGCCATGCCTCGGCGGTTGCGGAGCAGCCCGCGCCTGCGCTATGCTCTGGCGGTCACGTAACCCGCACCGTGCTGCTGAACAGCCATGCCCGACCCGCTCCTCCAAGTCGAACACCTGGCAAAGGACTTTCCGGGCGGGCGTGTGCTCGACGAGCTCAGTCTCGCGCTCGACCGCGGTCAGATCCTGGGCATCGTCGGCGAGAACGGTGCCGGCAAGTCGACCTTTGTCAAAATCCTGGCTGGCATCCATGCGCCGACCGCCGGCGCCCTGCATCTGGATGGCCGGCCCGTGCACTTCCGCTCCCCTGCCCAGGCCCGCCAGGCCGGCATCGCGCTGGTGCCCCAGGAGTTCGACCTGGTTCCGGCACTGTGCGTCTACGAGAACGTCTTTCTCGGACGCGAGCTGTGCGGTCGAGCCGGGCTGCTCGACCGCGGTAGCATGCGTCGCCGCACCCAGGCCGCCCTGCGGCAGCTTGAGTCGGATGTCGATCCCGACGCCCCGGTGCATACCCTGAGCTTGGCCGGCCGCCAGATGGTCGAACTGGCCAAGGCCCTGGCCCACACTTGTCGGCTTCTGATCCTGGACGAACCCACAACCGTGCTGTCGCGCCAAGAGACCGACCGGCTCTTCGAACAGATCCGGCGCCTGGCCGCCGGCGGCGTGGCCACGATCCTGATCTCACACCGCCTGCGCGAGGTCCGCGCGCTCTGCGACCGCGTCCTGGTGCTGCGCGACGGCCGCCCGGTCTCGCTGGCACCCACGGCCGACGCGGACGAGGTCGAACTGGCCCGGCGCATGGTTGGCCGCGCGCTCTCCGATCTGTTTCCGCCGCGAACCCGCGCACCCGGCGCCGCGCTGCTCGAGATCGAGCACCTGGCCGCGCGCCGTGGCTTTCCGCGTGACGTTTCCCTGACGGTCCGCCGCGGCGAGATCCTGGGGTTGGCCGGACTGGCTGGGTCCGGACGCACCGAACTGGCCGAGGCCCTCATCGGGTTGCGCCCCCTTCGCGGCGGACACGTCTGGCTCGACGGCCAGTCCGTGCGGCTGCCTTCGCCCCGCGCCGCCCTGCGCCAGGGAATCAGCTACCTCCCCGAGGACCGCCAGGGCGCCGGCGTGGTGCTGCCCTTCGGCATCGGTGCCAACGTGACCCTCTCGTCACTGGACCGCTATGCCCGCCCGCTGCTCGATCGCCGCGCCATCCAACAGCGGGCCGATGCCTACGTGCACGACTTCAACATCCGCAGCCGGCGCCCCAACCCGCGGGTCGTGGAACTCAGCGGCGGGAACCAGCAGAAGGTCGCGCTGGCCAAGTGCCTCGACACGCGGCCACGCGTCCTGATCGTCGACGAACCAACCCGCGGCGTCGACATCAACGCCAAGCGCGAGATCTACCTGTTTCTGCGCCAACTCGCCGACCAGGGACTCGCCTGCCTGCTGATCTCGTCCGAGATGGAGGAGATTGTCGGACTCGCGGACCGTGTCGCCGTGATGCGCGAGGGCTGCATCGTCGCCAACCTGTCGGGTAGCGCCATCACCGACGAGCAGATCATCCTCCATGCCACCGGCGTCGCGGACTGCGCGCCGCCCCCCACCCAACCTGCCCAACCCACGGCCGCGCCATGACCAGACGCTTCGACCTGCAAACCTACGGTTCCCTGGTCGCCCTGGCCGTGCTCTTCGCGCTAGCGGCCGCCACCAGCGCCCCGTTCCTGCAAGTCGGCAACCTGCTCAATGTGCTGCGCCAGGTCTCCTACAGCGGCATCCTGGCGCTCGGCCTCACCTTCGTTATCCTGGCCGGCGGCATTGATCTCTCCGTCGGCTCAATGACCGCCTGGGTCGGCGGCCTGAGCATCCTGGCCCTGAATGCCGGACAGCGCCTGATGCCCGGGCAACCGATGCTGGCAATCGCCGCGGCCACGCTGGCCGGACTGCTGGCCGGACTCCTGTCCGGCTGCCTGAACGGTCTGCTGGTCACGCGCGGGCGCGTTGTACCCTTCATTGCCACGCTCGGCACCCTGGCCATCTTCCGTTCGCTGACGCTCTACGTGGCCGGCGCCGGCGAGTTCCGCTCCGCCGTCGATCAGTACGCCGACCTCGGCATGGGCCGCCTGCTGGGCGTACCGGTGCCGGTCTGGGTCTTCGCCTTGCTGGCGGGCATTTTCTCCCTGGTGCTGCACGCCACCCGCTTCGGGCGCTACGTACTGGCGGTTGGCGCCAACGACCGCGTCGCCACCTATGCGGCGATTCCGGTGCAGCGCATCCGCTTCCTCACCTATGCGCTCTCCGGCCTGACCGTAGGCGTCACCGCGGTGCTGCTCTCGGCGCGGCTCAATTCCATCAGCTCCACCACGGCCGGGCTCAACTTCGAACTGGATGCGATTGCCGCCGTGATCATCGGCGGCACAGCCATGACCGGCGGCCGTGGCACCATCTGGGGCACCGTCGTGGGCGCCCTGATCCTCGGCATCGTCAACAACATGCTCAACATGCTGGGCGTCTCGCCCTACCTGCAAGGCACGGTCAAGGGCCTGGTGATCATCGGTGCCGTGCTGATCCAGCGCCCGCGCGACTGACCAGCCGCCCTCACCCTCTCCCAAACCCACGAACGAAACGGAGCCAACCCATGCACCCTCACATCCGACCAGCCCTGCTGGCCGCGGCCCTGCTGACCACGGTCAACCTCTTCGCCGCCGACCGCCTCAAGGTCGGCATCTCGATCCCCACCGCCGACCACGGCTGGACCGGCGGCATCGTCTGGTGGGCGCGCAAGGCCATCGATGATTGGAAGACCAAGGACCCCGACGTGGAGTTCTTCCTGGTCACGGCCGACTCGGCCTCCAAGCAGGTCTCCGACGTCGAGGACCTGATGGTCAAGGGCATCCAGGCCCTGGTGATCCTGGCGCACGACTCGGCTCCGCTGACCCCCGTGGTCGCACGCGCGGCCAGCAAGGGCATCTACATTGTCTCGGTCGACCGCGGCCTGACCAAACCGGTCGAGAACGTCTACATTGCCGGCGACAATCCGGGCCTGGGACGCGTCTCGGCCGAGTGGATGGCCAAGCAGCTTGGCGGCAAGGGCAAGCTGGTGGTGCTGGAGGGCATTCCGTGCGTGATCAACTCCGAACGGGTGAACGCCTTCAAGGAGGCATTGCAGAAGTACCCCGGCATCGCGATCCTCGACTCGCAACCGGCCTACTGGCAAACGCAGAAGGGCCTGGAGATCATGGAGAACTACCTGCAGAAGCATCCCCAGATTGATGCCGTCTGGGCCCAGGACGACGACGTCCTCAAAGGGGTGCTGCAGGCCTACCGCGAATCGGGGCGCAAGGACATCAAGGTCTTTCTGGGTGGCGCCGGCTCGAAGGATGTGATCAAAATGGTCAAGGATGGCGATCCGCTGGTCAAGGCGGATGTGACTTACCCGCCGTCGATGGTCGCCTCGGGCATCAGCCTGGCGGTGATGGGACTGCGCAACCAGCCGCTGACCGGCTTCTACCAGCACCAGATCCCGGCCCGCATCATCTTGTCAGCCGAACTGGTGACCCCCGAGAACGCGGCCCAGTACTACGTGCCCGAGTCGGTCTACTGACGCGCATCTCAGACTGCAGGCCCGAAGCCTCCGCGCGCATCAACCCTCAAACTGCGAGAGTTGCCGCCGAATCTGCCGCCCCGACGTGCGCATGC
>CAZZCT010000093.1:0-18688 GCA_964652365.1 uncultured Lentisphaerales bacterium | reverse complement strand
CCCCGATCGCCGTTTTGTCATTGAGATCCACAGCCTTTCGTACATAATCATGCGATGAACAGACTCTCCAGTCCGTCGTCAAGGATCCCAAGCGGCAGTGGCGGCGGGCGGTGGGGTGCTCTGTCCCTGATGATCGTCCTTCGACTGCTCACAACTGCCGAGACCCTGGCAGGCGAGCGAGACTCCGTATCCAATCAGTCCGTAATTGTCGGAACACTCGTCCAGGTAACGAGACTTCCGGACCCGAAGCGGACCCCATATGCCGACTGCCTGTTTACCGCTACGTTTGAAGCGGCGGGCGTGGTCTCCGGACCTACCGTCGAACCCCGTATTATCCTTCTACTTCCAGGCTTCTTGGGCCGGCAGTACCAGAAGGAGTCAAGCTACACGCCTTCGATACGACTGAAGGCCCGCGTCATACCCCACGCATCCATGCCTGACCGCATCCAGCAGATCCAGCAGATTGATGACAGCGAAGAGGCAACGCTCCCACGCTACTACGCCGCAACAACGGAAGTCGTGACGGCTTTCGATGAGGAGTTGCAGCCAACACGCGCTCGTACTCGTAGCGACGTGTTGACCTACACGCCGATCGATCGGCGCTCGCCGCGGGCGCGAACTGAACGGCGTCGACTCGTCCAGCACGACTTGTCTGTGATCAAGAGTCTCTTGCAGGAGCATGGCGGCAACTGGGATCGCTGGTACGATGAGACCAGGGCGTGTCGACAGGAACTCGCCGAGGCAATCCGTGAGGGCCGTGCGGGGTGGCTTGGCGACACTTACTTCGCAGCGTCTTCCGCGGCCTCCGATCGCCTCTACGATCCAGCGTTCGTCCACTCACTTATCGCGTTCCGTGACTATCTCGAAAATAGACATATCGACCTGATCGTCCTGCGCATCCCAATGAAGGGCGAAGTCTGCGCTGACATTTTCTCTCGCCTTCCGCCAGGCAACACCTACAACCCGCGACTACTCCAGTTCTACGCCGACCTGCTGGAAGCCGATGTCGAGGTGGTCACCGACGTCATCGCCGAGGCAACCCACAGTCGTACCAACTGGCCCCTGATGTACTGGTATCAGGATCCGACCGAGGGGCACCCGGCTGAAGGAATCAGCTGGGTTATCGCACGGTCCATCGCGAAGCGACTAAGTCGCTACGACTTGACTGAGACCCAGCAACCGATGCCCTTTCTTCTGCGCGAAACGTCGGAGACTAACCGCAACTTCCGCACGGTCTTCGTCTGGCCGCGGGGCAACCCGCGTTTTCCTGCGGGAGCTCCGGTCCGCTACCAGACCGTCATGACACGGGACCGGCTCCCGCTTCCAGTTACGCAAGCCAACGATTCGCCCGTACTGATGCTGGGATCATCCTACATTGCCGGCCCCAACATGGCTGTCGGAGCGAGCGTCCCGCACTACCTGGCCTACCTGACGGGTCATGTGCCGAACATCTTCTGCCGCTACGGTTCAGACGATAGCATCCCACGATCACTGGCGCGCGAGGGTGACGGCTTCCTTACGAACCGCGTCGTCTGCGTCTTCCCAGTCCACCCGATTGCCTGCTACAGTCCGCTGACGCTTCCAGCCGCAGTTGATGTGGATCGCGTCCAAAAACAGGAACTGGCGACGTACTCGGGCCCGGCTCTTCGGCAGCACCTGACGCCGCCCGCAGGCCTCCCGATTGATGTCTTCACATTCAACGATCTGGACGGGGTGGCGGTCAGACCCGCCAACGGCTCATATGGCGCGGCCGGCCTCATCGCCCTTGCGGTGCCGGACGGCATCGCGGCGCATCGTATGTTCGCCATCGAGATCGTGTTCTCAAGCCGCGACTACACGCGCCTCATCGGGTCGTACGCCGGACAGACCGACCGAGCGAGTCGAACGACTAACATGCCGCAGCAAAACGTCTACCTTGTTTTCAAGACGACGGAATCGAGAGTCGTTGACCTTGATTTTGCCCAGTGCATATCCAACGCGAACCCCACACGTGTCAAGCAGATCACGGTATACGGCCTGATCGAACCACAGGCCGGCGGCGACTGAAGACTCCCCCGCAACCAGGTAGACCAGATCAAGCACATCTTCTGCTGTCGCCTCCTTGAGTTTGCGACGGCACCGTCGATGGCGCATGAAACCGTAAGGAGTCGCCAGTACTGCCGCGGGACGCGGGCATAGGCCTGATGATGGACATCGCTGATCAACGTCGGGTGCCAATCACTTTTCCCCTCCAGGTTGCCGAGGTCAACCCACACGGGCAATCGGACCTGCGCTCAGTTGCGCGCCCGATTGTCGACCGATGCCAAGACCTGCAGATGCACCTGCACACGGAACACATTCCCGATACGGTTTGGGGACAGCATGGGTTCCGGTGGCCCGTCGGCAACCAGTGCAAATCAACATATTGATGGTAGATGACTTGCCTTGGACCAAACGTAAAGTGCGAAAATCTTCGTTTCGGCACTTGCACTCGCCATCACGTTCGGGTAGTTTGACTGCCGCAATAATGTGTATCTCCTGTCTTTCCAACGAGTGCCTATGCCTTTGCCGCCAGAGCATTGATTGGCCGCGTACTGCTCGCGCTAGACTGCGTTAGTCCCTTGCCGCTTTGACTCATACCGCCATGCAGCCCGAGCACATCACCATTGAGTTAACGCCATTCCCCCCCTACTCCACGGGTTTCCCGATCCCGTGGACGGCCGACCCGTATGGCGCGCCGCTCTGGGTCCACCATTTCATGAGTCTGCGGTGGCTGCGCCCGCACCTGGCGGCGATGACTGCGGGCGACAACGTGGCGACCACGCTGGTCAGAAGGACCCTTGCGGACTTCTCAGCGTGGCACCTGCCGGTCGGCGCCGCCACAGCCCCAGAGCGCGTCAGCGCATATTATCTCTCTCCCGACGCGGACCACACAGCAGCCATCCGGATGCAGGTGCTCGCAGATGCAGTGGTGCGCCTGCGGCAGATCCCCGGAACAGAGCCAACCGCCATCACGGATCTGCTGCGGTTACTTGCAGTTCACCTTCACGTGGCAGATGGGCCAACGCTCTACCGCCCGAAGACGAACCACGGTCTGATGCTCGCACATGCCGTGTTGGAAACCGTGCTGCTCCTCCCGGAGCTCGACCCCGGGGGCGCGTACGCCGCGCGGGCTGAGGCCCGCGCATTCGATCAAGTGGCATGGCTGTTCACAGACGAAGGCGTCACGCGCGAGCACTCCATCAGCTATCAAGAGTATAACGGCGGGGCGTGCATAGACCTTCTGGCGACCTGCCGACGATTCGCCCGCGAGGGTGCCCTGGCGGACCGGCTGACGACGTTGCTCATGCGTTCGCAATCCCTGCTCTGCTACGCCATGACGCCAGACGGCGAGTTCCACAGCTTCGGGGACTCCTTCCCCCAACCGAGACATGCGCACTATGCCCGACTCCGCGACGTGTTGGGTGGTTTGGACCCGGCCCTCGCGTTCAGGCTTTCGCGGGGACGCGAAGGCTCCCCCCCTTCGCTCGGGTTGCTGGCGTACCCGGCAGCAGGACTCGCCATCTTGCGGTCAGCGCCGCCTGGAGCAGAGTCGAACAACGAGGTGCATTGCGTCTTTACCGCCTGTCTACACTCCGCGGTGCATAAGCAGGATGACGATCTCGGCTTCACGTTCTACGCCGCGGGACGAATGCTGGTGGTCGATCCAGGCTACAGCGATGCGTTCGCCAACACGCCGCAGGGCAAGTGGGTGCGCTCAGCCGCGGCGCACAGCGTCATCACCTGTAGCACCAAGCCCTGGCGCGAGGCATCGTCCGACGGTCTGGCGGGCACGACACGCCTGACCGGTTACGCGGCGACCGCAGACTACCTGGCAGTGAGAGGCGAGCACATTCGAATCCCCGGAACGAGGGTTGTGCGCACGCTGATCCTGTTCGGGACGACCCTCCTCCTGGTGATCGATGTCGTAACAAGCGACGCGCCGCGGACCTTCCGTCAGGCCCTTCACATGGCCCCGGGGATCCGGGTGTCGAAGTCGGATGCACGCTGCGTGCTTCTGCTCGATAGCAGTTCCGGCGCCGGTCTTGGTCGCGCAACGTTTCTGGCCCGTCCGAAGCGCTCCAAGTCCGGTACGCGGCTCGTGACTGCCGCGCCTCAGGTGGAGGTGATTGACGCCGTCGTCGCGCAACGAAACGACTTCGTGAAGTCCAACATGCTGATCTTCGAGGCGCATGGCACCGACCTCATGCTGCCAATGGTCATCCAGACCTCCGCGGATGCGTCCGATGTCCTGACGGAGATCGCGATCGAACTCTTTGGACCCGAAACGTTGCGGGTACAGTACCGCCAGCACGGCCTCTCGCGAACCCACGATGTCGTGCTGCAGACGCTCTCGCCCCGATCAGAAACCATCTACTGCCCACTTGCGCTCCCTGCCGAGTCGACGAACCATCCCTCGCCGCAACCAGATGCGCATCGGCCAGCCCAAGCGGACCACGTGTCAACCGCGAGCGCCAACCAACCCGACGTGAGCGAGGGTGCGGCGCATGCAAGGAATCGGCCTCCGACGTGGCAAGCCCGGGCCATCGACCTGATCAGCGAGTGGCACCATCCGTCGGCGCGTCCGCTGACTGATACGACATGCCGGTGCGCGCATGCGCTGAGCGACAACCCGACGCTGCGCGCGCTTCTGCCGAGCCATTCCGCCGCGCAGTCCCGCGCGGCCGTCCAGGCGTTGCTGGCCGGGCGACTGCCCCTGACGAAGGATGCAGCGGCCTCGGTTCCCCTCGCCGGCTTCGACTGGCGTGCGCCCGGAACGCAGGACCGCAGCCAGTTGTGGGCGCTTCACAGCTGGGGCTTCGCCAGCGCGTTCGCAACTGTTGGAACCCCTTCCAGCGAGCAGCGCGCCGCCGCTGGCATCGTCGCGCAGCTCCTGCGGGACTGGGCCGATGTGCATCTCTCAGCCGCAAGCCTGCAGGCACTCGACACGCTGGCGTGGCACGACCACGCAACCGCGCTGCGAGTCACGAACCTCCTTGCCTTCGTCGCTGCTTTGCCGGGCATCAACCTGTCCATCGACGAGGAAGTACCCGCGCTCGAAGCCCTTGTCCAAGTCCATGCTGGAATCCTCGCGGATGAGACCTTCTATACGCGTGGAACAAACCATGGCTTTGACCAGGCACGGGCGCTGTACCTCCTAGCGGGAGTCTTCGGCACCGTAGGGCTACCGGCCTCGTACCGAGACCTCGGATGCGAGCGTCTACTGACCGAAGCACGCCGCGGCTTCACCTCCGAAGGGGTGCACATCGAGAACAGCCCCACCTATCACACGACGATGCTGCCGCGACTCGACGAGGCCCAGCGTCTGGTGCGGACGCTCGATGGCCGCGAGGAGGGGCAGCTTGAGGAGACCGCCAACCGAGGTCTGGAGTTCATCGCCTACGCGTTACGGCCTGACGGGACGCTCCCTCTGTTTGGCGACAGCGAGGCAGTCCCCGTCCGACTCTCGCAAGCCCTGGCCTCGCCAGGACGATGCCGCCCGTTGCGCCATGTGCTGACCTCGGGGCGCGAAGGGGTGCAACCGGATGATGTCTGCCGTATCTACCGCGAGTCAGGCTACGCCTTTCTCCGCGACCGGTGGGGCAGTCCGCAGGACTGGGATGCCGTGGTTCATGTCGCAATAAAATGCGGATTCCTCAGCACCTTTCATCGCCATGACGACGACAACTCTTTCGTCGTATTCGCCGACGGCGAAGACTGGCTGGTCGAAAGCGGCATGTATAAATATGAAGAGCGGGACCCCTACCGCCTCTATGTGCGCAGCAGTTGGTCGCACAACATCGTCTCGATCCACGGGGTCACCGCCAGCCGCACGCTGCCGCAGGGCAACCGCCCGAGCTTCATTAGTTGGTCGGATATGGACGGTCTGGTCACCGCGCGGATGTGCTCGTACATGTACCCGGGATTCCGCTACGAACGCGCCATCGCCTTCGACAGTCAGCAGCGGATGCTCACGGTCGAAGATGATCTCGCTGAACTCGCCGGAAGCCTAGCCGAGCACGACTTTGAGTTCCGCCTCCACATTGCACCAGACAAGACCGTGGAACTGCAGCCCGATGGCAGCGTACTCGTACGCAGCACAACGCGCGACCGTTACCTGCATGTCGTCGCCGAAACGGGGGCATTCGACCGTATCGATCGATTGTCTGGCAGCGATTCGAGTCCGCGGGCGGGATGGTTCTCGCCCACCCGGGGCACGCTGCTTAAGTGCACGACCGTGGCCCTGTGTGCGCGCCGCTCGAAGGGCTTGCGCGTGCGCGTGACCTGCCAATTCGGCGCAGGGCACCCGCCACAATCGGCACTTCCGACGTTGGCGACCACGACGGCGACACCAGTCTCGCCCGCCACGGGAACCCCCGTTCGCACGGCGGTGCCAGCGGCCTCCAGCCCGCCAGGGCCGAAGCCCCGCGTCTTCGAGTCTAGCGCCCAAGGCATCTCCTACCGCCTGACGTTGGAGCCACTCGGCGGTTCGCCGCAGTTGCCGCGGCACAGCCACTACCTGGAGCACGTCTACGATCGTATCAACCGGGTTGGCACACAGGAGGTCATCGCCTCACACGCCAGAGACTTCTTCCGCTCATGCGATCTGGGGCAGACCTGGACCAGGCACGACCTCTCTGCAACGCTCGGCAGGGAGAACGTCATGCGCTGCTTCACGCTGAACGACGGAAACCGGCTGCTGGGGCCGGCGAATGGCGGACGCCTTCTGCTGGCAACCGGCGATTTCCGCATTCTGGGCGAGGCATCGGTGGGGGACGCCTTCTGGCATGGAACCTGGAGTATCGATCAGGGGGCGAGCGGCGCCATTCTGTTCTGCGAGTACGCCGATGCGGCACGCGAACTGTATGTCTGGCGTTCTGACGACGGGGGGCGCTCGTGGCGGCGTGTCTTCTCGTGCCCAAGCCTTGAGGCAACGACAGCCGTTGGAGCCATCCGGCATTTCCATACGTGCCAGCATGACCCTTACCAGCCGGGGCGCTGGCTGCTCTCATCGGGCGACAGCCCTCCTCACTGCCGCCTCTGGCAATCGGTGAACGATGGTCTCGACTGGCAAGAGTTACCCGCACCGGAGATTCAAACCGATTGCGGCAAACCGTTGCGCGAGCCTCGCCGGGCCTATCGTTTCACGGCTCTGGCCTTCGAGCCAAACCGCATCCTCTGGCCGACAGATGACACGCTAGGGCGGGGACGCGCCGCGCTGGTATCGGCCAATCGCGCAGAGCCCCACCGTCTCGAACTGACCGCAACGCTGTCGGTGAACGAGATGCGATGCCTCGTTTCAATTGGAGGCGGGCAGTACATCGCGATATCCGAGGCCAAGCTTCGCCCCGAAGTCGTCGAAGTCTACCACGTCGCTGACGATGGGCGGGTACTCGCACTTGCCGAGGTGCCGAATGCCACTGGCGCTAAGACCGCCGCAACCCGCACACTCTGCAGCCGCGCAGCCCACGCGGGAGTCTTCTTCTCCTACGATGATGGCGGGTTCGTGGACCCGGACAGCCGCCTGACGCGCTGGCAGGTGGAGATCACCGACCGTGCGAGCCCCTCCGCAGCCCGCCTCCCGACGTCCTCGCCACGCGAGGCAGACGCGACCCACAGAGCTACTCCCGCTGCCATACATGGCTGCAATCTCTGCGAGCCCCTGCTGAGACAGCGCGCCCATGCCGGCGAGGCGTTGCCGAGGGTCGCGCTTGACGCCCCAGATGCCATGCGCCACGAAGGGCAGACCGTCGACCTGCCATGTCCCAGCTGCAAATCACGCGCACGCACGCGAGTTCTTGATACGGTCCTTGCAGAGCTATTCGCGCCCCCCGCGAATGAGCGCGCGGCCTTGGTCGTATCGTCGGGGACAATCGAGCGCCGTCTTGTGCAGCGCTGCGTCTCGTCCATGCACCACATTTCGCTTCACGGGAACCACGGCGACCCTATGTGCGAAACGAATGTCCGACTCGACGCCATGCCCTCTATCCCAGATCATGCATATAATCTGGTGCTGGCCAGCGTCGTCCTCGACTATATCCCTGAACTCATGAACGTGTTCAGCGAGGTCTCTCGGGTCCTCAAGCCTGACGGAACATTCCTGTTCTTCATACAGCCATGGCGCGTCGGCGACCATTCCGAACCCCCGCGCGTGCTGCACCGCAACGCCCTGTCCCACGAGGCCTACGCGCCGAAACTCGGCGGACAGACCGGCATACCGGATTGCCGTTTTGGACGGCGTTGGATGGAGCAGGCGACGGCGTCTGCAGGGTTGGTGCTGCGAAGCATACGTAGCAAGGACCCCATTTCGGCGCTGGAGATCGAATGGTTCGCGGCACAAAGCAAGCAGGTACCAACGCGACCTGCGGCCTGCGCTCCGGTCCGTCGCAAAGCTGCACCCGCAGCGTCTTGAGAAATCTCTAAGCCGGTCACGTACGTGTTCGGTCGGGCGAGGGACCACCTCCACCCCTTTCACCAGAGTGGCTCAATGCTCTTGACCACCGGTCAAGTCCAGTCGACCATCGACCCATCGAGACCGTTCGGAATTCTCCAAGTGCACGCGGAGAAACCGCTCATTCAGCACGAATACGCAGACTCTCACATTCGCGAGTTCGGACGCCGCAGAACGGGCCAGATGGGTCACCATCTGAGGTGCGCCCGCCTCGATAGCGAGCAGCCGCGGAAAGACACCAGCGTGGTGGACAAGGTGATATGGAAGATTCGCGTACCGTACTCCGTATGACCGCGGCACGCGACCGAAGCTGTCGCACATTAGGAGCAACTGCCCGCCAAGCTCTTCTGTCTCGGGCAACGGATGCCCGTCGCGACCAAGAACTGCGGTGGCGACATAGGCATCGGTGAGGCGCGACCGGGAACCGAACTTACTGAAGTAGTGCGGATCCTCCGGTATCGCATATGGCACGTGCATCAACAGGACGTCTCCTGTCATCCGATTGAGACCGTAGCGTGCCAGGCGCCGGCCGGTCTGTTCTGCAATCGTCTGAACCGCACCATCCGCGGGGTGTTCATCCTCCGCGTCATAGAACACGTGCGGATAGCGCGTCCACGCCTCGATCAAGGCGGGCTGCAGGTCGATGACCTCAACGCCTGCATCCAGCAGACGAACGTGCATGGCACTGCGGTATGGGTTGAGGACAGCATCCTTCGGTGGATGATCCAGAAAGAACTGCCCGGTCACGTGTTCTTTCTCCGGAACCGGCACCACGATCAAGTCGATTCCTCGATCGCGCAGTTGTCGAGCTAGTGAGGACAGCACGTGTACCGGCGGATCCCAACTGGGCGTTGGCTTGTCGGTCAGAGGCCGGATGGTGCCGAAGTACTGCCGATCGTTGAGGATCAGCGGTCCGCCGGCCGTCTTCAGTTTCGCGGCGAGTTCCTGCCGGACGGGCTCCAACTCCTGGTACCAGGCATCCCACCCGCCATGGGCCGCAAGGCGCGCGCGCAGGACCGACAGGTCGTTCGAGATCGCAGCCTGCGGCGTGGCATATTGCGGCAGGACCGGCACATTCGCAGGGATCTGCACCACACGCATGGTGTTTGTTTCCGACGCCTTGGCGGCCCGGGCGGCATAGTAGAGCGGCAGCCCCAGCTCCTCGATGTCATCAATCCGCTGCAAGGCTCGAACGCCCTCCCCCATCTGGCTGTCGGGTATCAGCGAACAACGGATCAGATCGCCGGGCGCCAGCTTCGCGGTCGGCTGCAGCACGCGGCCGCGGAATCCCCACAGCAACGCCACCAACGGCTGCGGCGTATGAACCGCGCCGCCAACAACGGGCGGCACGGCAGATGTCAGGCTGCCAGCTGCCGCCACCGCCTGCAGCTTGACCGCAATCAGGCAGTCAGCATAGGGCTCTTGACCGGGTCCGGCGTCGGCGAGATGGCCTGCACCAGGTAGCGGCCGAAGCCGGTTTCAGGCTCGCGCTCGCCACGAAAGATGAGTTCATTGATAGATGGCCGCCACGCCGCCACCAGACGGCGCAACGCGGCCAATTCAGCGGCCAAGGCTGCCGTACCGGTCGTGTTGGTGGCGGCACCCGCTGCCTCCGCTTGCACAGGCACTGTCAGCAGGGCCAGCAAAGGCAGCAGAGCCAGGATCCGATGGCGACTTCTCCCGTCGTCGTTGCGAGTCGCGTGCATATCTTACGTGCCCCCTGCTCGCGGGCCGTCGACCGAACCGATCTCCTCGCGCCACCGCTCCAATACGACGCGCTGATCGAAACGCGGCATGGCATAGGCCTGGGCCTCAGCCGCAAGAACCGACCAGCGCTTATCCGCCACGCACTGTCCTATGAAGGCTGCCGCAGTCGAAGTGTCGGGAAAGACCAGATCTGGCGGATAGATCTCGCCCGCTCCCTCCCAGTTCAGCATGACCGGCACGCAGCCCGCGCACATGCCCTCGGCCACAGCCTGGTGCGAGCCCTCGTGGTCGCTGGTCGAGAGGATGAATCCAAGCTGCGCGAACCACTGCTCGACGCCGCTGCCATATCCTTCAAAGCTGACCGCGTCGCGCCACGACGCCCGATTGATGCGGCGAATAGCCGCCTCGTAGTAGGCGCGTTCGTCAGGGCGCGACCACAGCCAGTCATACTCGGTGGGCATGTTGCCCTTCACGCGCAGCACGAAGCGCCGATCACGAGTCCAAAGCGCCTCGAAGATGTCCAGGGCCCGGTCCAGCCGCTTCATCCGCGGGCAGAACCCGAGCAGCCCGAGGTTGTACTCGGCCTCCGGCAGCTTGGGAAGGGCGAGACTGGCACCATCCACCAGGTTGTAGATCAGGGTCAACTTATCGCGCGGAATGCGCTTCTCCTGCTCCAGACGCCGCATGACTTGGGGGGCGATGCAGACAATGCGGTCAATCTGCCGCAGGGTATACTGATCGACGTGCACGGTCCGCAGTTCCTGGGCATGCACGCGCACGATCAGCTTCTGGCCGGCCCGGCGGTGCCGCGAATACCAGACCGCATTACCGAGACCCCACTCGCACACGACCACATCGGCCTGCTCCAGGCAGTGACGGCTGTGGGGTTCGTCGTGCCGTGTGTGGCTGCGCCATGAGTCAAGCAGCACCCGAAAACCGGGCGCGGCCCGGAAATGGTCGATCAACGGCGTGGCAAACCGAAAGTCGTGCCCCGCAAAGACCACGGTCCGGAGCCGCGCCAGCGTGGCGGCGGTCACCGCCGCCGGTACGAGTGCCGGCGGGGTGTCGAACAACCGCGCGCATACCTGCCGATAGGTGAAGGGCCGGCAGGCCTCATGCAGACGGGTCGCGGCGCGCCGGTAGGTTTCCGGCTCCTCCAGGAGCGCGGCCACCCGCGTCACGAATTCAGCGGCGGAATTGACAAAGGCGGGGTAGTCGGCGCCCAGCAGGCCTTCGTGCAGCACGTGCCGGTTGAGCAGCACCGGCTTGCCCAGACGGCCGTATTCCAGGGCCTTGGTGGACAGTTCGAGACTCTGGTTCAGTTCTTCCGTCCGCCAGCCCACGCACACATCGCAGCGCGCCACCAGGGCCTCGACCCCCGCGCGCGGCAACGCGCCGTGCCAGCACACGCCGTCGGTGCCCTCCAGGCGGGCACGCACCCGGTCGGCAAAGCCGGGGTCGCCAGGCGGGATGTGGAACTTGTCGCCCGCGACGTGCAATTCGGCATCGGGGAGCCGGGCGCGCAACTGAACAAAGGCATCCAGCATGGGCTCGGCATTGTACTGGGCATCGAGTTTCCCGACATAGACCAGCCGACGCCCGGCCGCCCGCATCGGCGGCGGCTGCCCCAGATAGTCCGGGATCATGGGAGGCAGAATCTCGATCCCGTCGGCCAGCGCACCGATGTGCGCCCGGTAATGGTCGCGCAGGGCTTCGGTCTGACAGAAGAGCCGCCCCAGTCGGGCGCGCAGCACCTGAAGGTCGCGAGCCTTGGCCTCGTCGTCGATCGTACCGAGCAGGTAGGCCCAGGTCCGGCCTGCCAGCGCATCATCGGCAGCCAACCCGAGCGCCACCGCCGGCGCGCGCACGAAGAGCACATCGTGCGGATCGCGCGTCTGCACCCGCCTGAGCAGCATCAGCGCCCCGGCGTCGTCCAGACGGCGCCGCCGAAACCAGGGTTCCGCGGCACAGTCGGCAAAGGCCTTCCATGGGTCGATGAGCGTGACGCCTGGCCGGGATGCCAGCGGGCCGGTCAACAGGTCGCGCTCGACCGGTCGACGCAGCAGCAGCGTCAGGGCCAGCCCGGGCCGGCAGAGCAGCATCTCGATGACCGAACTGACCCAGACGGACGACCCGTCAATCAGATTCATGTCGACGGCGGCATAGAGCAGCACCCGTCCCCCGCTTCTACCCTTGGATCCATGGCGCGATCTAGGCATCCAGCGCCTCGACCGTGGACGTCAGGGAACTGCCCAGCGCCGTCGCGTCGCGCAAAAAGTTGAGGCTGTCGCTCGAATAGACGGCATGCCCGGCGCGCGCCAGAGCGCCGGTCTCGCCGGGGCGCGACAGGAACTCCACGACCGCAACGGCCGGTTCGCCGCGGAAGACCTCGCAGCGGAAAAGCGCGGCATCGGCGCGCAACGATGGCACGAAGGCAAACTCCAACTCCGGGTCGCCGGCGACGACAAGGCCCGCCACCACGGCGCTGCAGCAGGCCTTGCCCGCAACGGCGGCCCGGCTGTATGCCAGCGCCTGGACCAGATCCGTCAGGTAGTGCCGGCCGTACCAGTGGCGCGGACTCAGGCACGTGACCATCGCGGCTTCCGGCGCCAGATCCGCCAGGCGCCGCGTGTTCTCGCCCAACACCACGGCACGGATCGCACCGCCGGTTGCCACGGCCGGAAGCGGTGCGCCGCCCAGCAGCACAAGCTGGCGGTGCACGTAGGACTGCCGGTTGAAGGCCGCGATAACGTTTTCAACTTCCTCGGGGGTCTGAGGCGACGCGATCACGAGAACCTGGCGCGGCGGATCCTCCAAAGCGATGCCAATGCGGGCGAGCACCTCCAGCAGACGCTGCCGGTAGGTGTGGTGCTCCATCACCGCACGGATGCCGCGGACCTGCAAACGCCGGTAGAACAGGTCGTCGCCCATAACGCGCGTGAGCAGGCGTTGGTACTCCTCGGCGGTTGCGCCGATCTGGACCAGATCGTCACCAAAGATCTCGGTCAACCCCTTGGCCGGATTACTGACCACGGGCGTGCCGGACGCGAGGATCTCGAACACGCGCCGCGAGAACATCGTCGGCGAGTCCTGAATCGTGTTGACGTTCAGCAGGCAACGGTAACCCTTGTAGGCGCGCTCGATTTCGTCGTACCCCAGGCTGCCCTTGATGCAGGGCTGGAAGCGGTCCGGAAATCGGTAGATGGCCAGATTCTTCTCGTGGTTGCGGTCGTAGATGTCGAGCCCGAACGGGAGCGCCGCGTCGAGCAACTCCTCCATGGCGCCACGGCGCGCATCGTGGCGGTCGCCATAGTAGGATCCGGCGAAACACAGCCGTTGCTGGCGGGGTGCCGCCAACCGGACGGGATTGTGGAAGGCGGGCTGCGCCGAAAACGGGAGCACATAGACCTGGGCATGACCGGCGGCTTCGCGGTAGCGCGGGATTGTGTTGGCGTCGGTGGTGAAGATGCAATCGAATAGGCGGGCATTGTCGATGAACCGGTCGTAGTGGAAGGGATCCTCCTTGTTCCAAAAGACCGTGCGGATGCCGTTCTCGCGGCACCAGGCAACCAGCTTGGCCAGATCATCACTCGGACGGTTGTACTTGGCCACGCGGTACTGCCAGGCACCGCTGTTGCCATTCCAGGCCGACTCGACAAAGAGCAGATGCGGCCGGGCGTCCGTCAGCACCTCCTGGTAGTTGTCGGGCCGAAAGGTGATCAGGCGACCGGCCTCCTGTGCGTAGCAGCGCCAGGTAAACTCATCCATGATGCAGGCGATGCGCAACTCGGCCAGTTCGCGCGGATCGCCATAGCCGATCATGCGCAGTTGCGCGGCCGCGGCATCGGCCCTGGTCGGAACCGGCGCAACCACTGCCGGCGCAACGGCCGACGGCGCGGGTGAACGAACGATCGGCACGGGTGTGGCGCCAGACTGCGCCTTCGCATCGTGCCCGGTCAGCCAGCGAGTTCGTTCCTCCTCCAGCCG
Organism: uncultured Lentisphaerales bacterium; assembly: GCA_964652365.1. Taxonomy (GTDB): domain Bacteria; phylum Verrucomicrobiota; class Kiritimatiellia; order RFP12; family CAZZCT01; genus CAZZCT01. The sequence goes on along the minus strand of CAZZCT010000093.1, from coordinate 4,524 downwards.
CCTGATCTGCTCTCGGACATCGATGCTCACGTATGCAAACTCCTCGCCGGCCGGCGCCGCCGGGCGGCACGCCAGGCCCAGTACTTCAACGTCAGCGCGCCGAGCTTGGAACGGCGCAGCGCATCCAACCGAGCGGTCACATTCTCCAGCTCGGAATCGACCCGCGTCAGCTTCTGCTCCGCCTCACGCAGCGTGTCGGCCTGCTGCCGGCACACGCTCTGCTGACGTTCGACCTCACGCAGACTGGCGATTTCGCTCTCGATGTGTGCGACCACGGCCTCGCGCAGTTGCTTCAATTGCTCTGTCTGCGCGGCAGCAACCTGCTGCTGCTGGGCTGTGGCCGCGCGGGCCTTGCGCAACTCGTCGCTGGCGGCGGCCACCGCTTTCTGTAAAGCGCCTTTCTCGGCGGCGGCCGCCTCGCGTTCGCGCTGCAGTTCGGCCTGCAGATCGGCCAGGCGCCGGTCGCAAGCCGCCTGCATGGCCGACCGCAAGCTGCTCAGTTCCCCGGCCGCCGCCGCGCGCGCCTGCTGCAGTTCGGCCTCCAATGCCGCGAGGCGCTGTGCGTCCGCTGCCTGGGCCGCCTGAAGGGCCGCTTGCGCTTCGGTCGCGGCGGTCTGACGCGCGCGCGACGCTTCGGCCTCCAGCGCCGTTATGCGCTGATCCGCATCCGACCTGCACGCATCCAACTCACGGGCAGCGATCTCGCGCGCACGCTGCAGTTCATCGGCCAGAGCCGTCACGCGCCGATCGGAAGCCGTCTGCACGGCGCCGCGCTCCGCAGCGGCGCTCTCCTGCAGGTGCTGCAGCTCCGCTTCCAGAGCCGCGATACTCTGAACGCTTGCCGCCTGGGCCGCTTGGTAAACCGCCCGTTCGGCGGCCGCGGTTTCGCGAGCCCGCGTCACCTCGGCTTCCAGTGTCGCGATGCGCTGCGCGCCGGCCGCTTGTGCCCCTTGCAGCGCAGCCCGTTCGGCGGCTGCAGCGGCGCGTTCGCGTTCGCGCTCTTCTGCCAGGGCGGCCACGCGCTGGTCGCACGAAGAGCGCAATGCGTCCAGCGCCGACTGTGTGGCCGCCTGCACGGCCGCAACCTGTGACGCAAACGACTGACGTGCCTCGGCCAGGGCCGTTTCACCGGCACGCGCCAACCCGGCGCGCGCAGCCTCGGAGGAGGCCTGCTGCCGCGCCAGCTCCGATTCCAGGCCACGCACCCGTTCCGAGGCCGAACCAGCGCGTTCGCGTGCCGCGGCCAGGGCGTCGCGCGCCTTGTTGAGGGCCGCTTGCAGGCGGCCGGCGGACAGCCGCAAGGTTCTCAACTCTCCCCGCAGTTCGGCGCCGCGCGCGTTCTCCGTCTCGAGCGTGCCCGCGCGCGCGCGCGCGTCGGCCAGGCGATCCGACATCGCGTGCAGTTCCACGTTGCTTCGCGCGAGTCGATCCAAGGCGGCGGAGGTCTGCGCCTTCTCGGCCCCAAGCGACTCCTGCAGGCTCGCCGCGAGTGCTTCCAGCCGTCGCAGCACGTCAGCCTTGTCGCGCAACTCGCCCGCCGTTCCGGCACACCGCTCACGCTCGGTCAGCAGATCCCGCTGCAGCGACTCAATCCGTTCATCGCACTCGCGGGCGATGCGCTCCTGCTCGGCCAGGGCCAGCCGATGCGCTTCGCGCTCCTTCTCATGCGCTTCGGCCAGCTTCTGATTGCGCTGCTTCCACTCGTTCCGCTGCACATGCACGCGTTCTTCGAACCGCAGGATCTCCGCCTCCAGACTCGCGACCAAGTCACGAAACCGGGCCGACCGCTGCCAGAACAGCTCCGTTGCCTGACGGTTCGTGGCGACACAGAAGATGGTCTTGTCGACCAGCTCGAGCGACTCGACAGTGAAGTGCCGCTCGATCAGGTCCAGAAAATCGGTGGGGTAGAATGGCCGCTTGTGATCGTGGTAGACATGCAAACCCAAAGGGGTGGTCAGCGCCACCCGGCCGCCGGACTTCACAACGCGCGCCACCTCGGCCAGGATCTTGTCGGGGTGCACGACATGTTCGAGCACCTCGCCGAGCAGAGCCGTGTCGAAGGCGCCATCACCGAACGGCATCCGCGTGGCGTCGGCTCGCTGGAAGGTTACGGCCGAACGAACGCTCTCCGGCTCCTGGGCCAGCAGTTTGCGCGCAAAGTCGAGCGAGGCCTCCTCGACGTCGATACCGGTCACCTCAAACCCCTCACGCGCAAGGAGGACCGACGCGATGCCCTGGCTGCAGCCCACGTCCAGCACGGTCCGACCCTGGGCCTGACCGCAAAGCCAGTGGATGCGGTGCCGGCAGACAAGCTGCATCTGCTCGTCGAGCACCTGCCCGAGATAAAGCTCGCTGACCTTATCGCAATTGGCCACGTCCGGATCTCCCCGCGAGCTCAATCGGCTCACAATTTAGCCAGTATATACGCCGCATGCGGTTCGCGCAAATCTATAGGCCAAGGCTCCTTGCGGCGGCGTTGCGTCCATGGAGCGGCCACCATCGGCGCGTGCTGCATCAACCGCGGCCGGCACAAGCCCGGCCCTCCAGCCCTGCGGCCCACCTATGGAGGGACGACCTTGGGTCGTCCGCGCATCCAGTGACCGCACCCCATCGCCGACGGCTGACCGTCGCCTCATCTCACCCGATCCGCCTCATGTGCCGCTTCGGCGTCTCCGCACCTCGCGACGTGCGACAAGCGCCTCGTAAAGCGCCACAAACTGCCCGGCCTCTTGTTCCCAGTTGAGCGCCAGTCGGGCCTGCTGGCAGCCCTTGCGGCAGCGCGCGTGCAACTCCGGCTCCTGAAGCAGTCGATTGGCGGCCTCCGCAATTGCTTCGGGACGGGAGGGATCGACCAGCAGCCCCGAGCCATAGGTCTCGACGATGCGGCGGACCTCGGGGAAGTCGCTGGCAATCGCCGGGACCCCAGCCATGATGTACTCGAGCAGCTTGTTGGAGATGGTGGAGTAGTGGTTGAAACAGACGTTCTGAATGATCTGGAAACCGAGGTACGCGTGCGCCGTGTAGTGGTAGAGCTCCAAGTATGGAACCTTGGGCGCAAAGCGCACACGTTGCGCCAAGCCGCGCTCGCGCACGAGCCGGACGATTTTCGGCTTGAGGCGACCATCGCCCATCAGAACGATGGTGCCGCGTGTGATTCGTGGCACGGCATCGATAAGCTGCTCCAGTCCGCGCCCCATCTGGATGCCGCCCTGGTAGAGCAGGATCGGCTCGTCCGGCGGCAGGTTGAGCGACCGCCGCAGGTCACCTCGCGCAGGGTCGGGATCGAGCAGGCGTGGCAGGTTCCGGATCACGGTCGGCGGGGTGATGCCGTAGCGCTTGGCCACATACTCGGCCCGCATCTGCGTGGTCATGAGCATCAGGTCAGCCCGCGTAATCAGCGCGCGTTCGAACCAGGCATGCAGCCGGCCATAGCCCGTGCGACTGCTCTGGACCTCGTGCGAGTCGTACAGCAGTCTACGTCGGCGCAAGACCTTGGCGCAGAGCCAGCCCTGCGGCAGCGTATTGAGATCATTGCTGTGGTAGACATCGGCGTTCAGGCGCCAGCCGACGGCAACCATGCGCACGAAGATCCAGAAGCGGATCTGGAGCGTCAGCAACCCCGTCAGGCGGGCCGCGAACAGCACCAGCGCGACCGGCGACAACACGACCAGCGCTGGCAGCGCCAGCATCAGGCGGCGCCGAGCCTGCGCATCGCCGCGCCAACCGGACACGGCCTGCCGCTGCATCCACTTGCACAGGCGGTACGACGCCGGGAACCGCGTGACGCGCCGGACGTCAAAGCCCGCCACGCGTTCACGCATCGGCAGCGCCGGATCGTCCGGATCCTGAAGACAGACGACGGTCGTCCCCCACCCCGCCGCCGCCAGCGCAGCCGCCTCTTTGTAGACGCGGGCATCGTTGACGAAGGTGTTCCAGACAAAGAGGCAGGCGCGAGACGGTGACCGGTGACCCGTGATCGGTGATCGGTTTTCGGTGTCTGCGGCCACGGTTAGCGCAGAACCCGAAACGGTGTTTCGAATTGCGTTTCTGGCATGTTTTGACGCCGCCAGCAGGTCCGGCTTTGCCGCCGGCCACCGCAGGAGTGAACCCCCGCGTGTCAAGGATACTGCTGAGCACTGAGCACTAGACACTTGAGCCCCGCCTCCCACCCGCATCAGGCGCTCTTCAGGTAGCGTTCGACCACCTCGGCCGCCGGACCGTGTGCGACCACACGCCCCCCATCGAGCCACAGCACTTCGTCGCACAGATCGCGGATGGTACTCATGCTGTGCGAGACGATCACGACGGTGCGGTGAGAACGGATCATACCAACAATGTGCGCTTCGCTCTTCTTGCGAAAGGTCTCATCACCGACTCCCAGGATCTCATCGATCAGCAGCACATCAGGCTCGACATGGGCGGCGATAGCGAAGGCCAGCCGGCTGCGCATGCCCGATGAGTAGGTCTTGATGGGATTCTGGATGGCATCGCCCAGCCCGGCAAAATCGCACATCTTGGACAGCC
>CAZZCT010000092.1:0-18997 GCA_964652365.1 uncultured Lentisphaerales bacterium | reverse complement strand
AGCCGCCAGCGCAGGGTCAAGCGCACGAAACTGCGGCAGGCTTCGCGGCAACTCTAGCAGAACAGGGCCGTCCCGCGTCGGGGCGCGTTTCGCGCGTTTCGCATGCACAGGCTGGAGAGATCCGCTATGATGTCGGCGGCATGGTGTCCGCTCCCGGCACGGGCGCGGGCGCGCAGACCATGCGAAGGAGCCAGACCGCACTCATGGCGCAACGCGAATCCAGGGACGAGACGGCAGGCGTCGTCAAGTCGCATACTGTAAGGCTGGCACTCCCAGCTGGTGGATTGCGGCTGGAGCAGGGTGGCGTGCTGCACGAGCTTGACGTGACCTACGAGCTGTGCGGCACGCTGGCGCCGGACCGCAGCAACGTCGTCTACGCCTGCCACGCCCTGACCGGCGACGCGCATGTGGCCGGGATCCGTCCGGGCGAGACCGACCCGAGCGGCTGGTGGGAAGGCATGATCGGCCCCGGGCGCGGCATCGACACGCGCTACTACTGCGTCGTCTGCTCCAATATGCTCGGCGGTTGTAAGGGCACCACGGGGCCGCGGTCGGTTGACCCGACCACGGGGCAGCCGTACGGCTCGCGCTTTCCCGAGATCACCGTCGGCGACATCGTCACGGTGCAACGTCTGCTCTTGCTGCATCTCGGGATCGAGCGCCTGACCGCTGTCATCGGCGGAAGCTTCGGCGGCATGCAGGCTCTGGAGTGGGCCATTCGGTATCCGGAAGCGGTGGCGCGCTGCATCGTGGTGGCGGCCGCCGCCAGCCTGAACGCGCAGGCGCTGGCCTTTGACATCGTGGGCCGGCAGGCCATCGTGCAGGATCCCGACTGGCAGAATGGCGACTACTACCACAATGGCCGGAAGCCCGTGCAGGGCCTGGCCCGGGCGCGCAAGCTGGCCCACATCACCTACCTCTCGCAGCAACTCATGGCCGACAAGTTCGGCCGCGAGCGCCGCCCGGACCGGGTTCACGCCGACGCGGAGTCACAGGCCGCGGCGCGACGCGACTTCCGTACGACCTTCCAGGTGGAGAGTTACCTCGACCACCAGGGCGAGAAGTTCGTCAACCGCTTCGACGCCAACTCCTACCTGCACATCACGCGCGCCATGGACGAGTATGACCTGGTCGAGCGCTTCGGCTCGCTGGAACAGGCCTTTGCCGGCGTTCAGGCCCGGGTGCTGGTCGTGGCGCTGAGCGGAGACTGGCTGTTCACCCCCGAGCAGTCGGAAGCGATGGTGCGGGCGCTGGTCCATCAACGCAAGTCCGTCTCCTACTGCCACCTGCAGGCCCAGTCCGGCCACGACGCATTTCTCACGCACATCGACGACCTCAAGCCGGTGATCCGCGCCTTTCTGCCGTGGGTGGGCCCCCCGCCCACGCCCGGCGACGACCACGCGCGCCTGGATCCGCGACGCACCCGCGAATACGAACTGGTGCTGGACCTGGTGCCGCCGGGCAGCCGGGTGTTGGATCTCGGCTGCGGCGATGGCCGGTTGCTCCAGCTTCTAGCGGCACGCAAGGGCACCATCGGCACGGGCGTCGAGATCGACGTGGGGCTGGTGATCAAGGTGCTCGACGGTGGCTCCGACGTCCTGCTGGAGGATATCGACGATGGTCTGGCCATGATTCCGGACGACAGCTACGACGTGGCCGTCCTGAGCGAGACCCTGCAGGCCATGAAACGCCCTCAGTTTGTGCTGCAGGAGATCCTGCGCGTGGCGCGCACCGCGATCATCGCCTTCCCGAACTTCGGCTGCCTGCCGGTGCGCGCCCAGCTCCTCTTGTGCGGACGCATGCCGAAAAGCCGCAACCTGCCGTTCGACTGGTACGACACGCCCAACATCCATCTTTTCACCCTGCGGGATTTTCTGGGGCTGTGTGCCGAGGCCCGGATTGACGTACAGCAGGTGCGATGCCTCGCCGACGGCCCCTTCAGCCGGTTGCTGCTCGGACTGAACCTGCGCAACCTCGGATCCAACCAGGTGATTGTGCGAATCGGGCGGCCCAAGCCCTGAGAGACGTGCTCGGACTGGGTAACGCTGGGGCCAGGTTCGGCGGCAAGGACGACACAAGAAAGGGAACACCATGGAACGCTGGCTCGAACAACACCTGCCCCGCCTGACGGCCGAGTTGTCGCCCTGCCGTAACTGCCCGGGCGCCAACACCGAACGCGGACTTAACCTGCCCGGCCAGAAAGCCGTGGTCGAGGTTTTGGAGCGGCTGATCGCGGTGCTCTTCCCAGGCTGCCACGGGCATGAACCGGTGGAGCTCGCTACGGGCGAGGAGGCCTTGCGTGAGACCCTGGCCGAGACAGCGATCCGCCTGCGCGATCAGGTTCAACGGGCCTTCGCGTACCAGTGCGAGTTCGACCGTTGCCGCGACTGCGGCGATTGCCGCGAGCGGGCTATCCAGGCAGTCTCCGCGCTGCTCGACGCGCTGCCCGGCATCCGCGACACCCTTCAGGAGGACATCGTCGCCGCCTACGAGGGGGACCCGGCCGCACGCTCCACCATGGAGATCGTGATGAGCTACCCGGGGCTGTACGCCATTGCCGTCCAGCGCATCGCCCACGCCTTGTACCGCGCCGGCGTACCGCTCATCCCGCGCGTCATGGGCGAGCACGCCCACTCGCGCACCGGCATCGACATCCACCCCGGCGCCCAGATCGGCCCCGGGTTCTTCATCGACCACGGCACCGGCGTGGTGATCGGCGAAACCTGCGTGATCGGCCGCCGCGTCAAGCTCTACCAGGGCGTCACCCTGGGCGCGCTCAGCTTCGCCAAGGATGCCAGCGGCAACCTGATCAAGGGCATCAAGCGCCACCCCGACGTCGAGGACCATGTGATCATCTACGCCGGCGCCACGATCCTGGGCGGCGAAACCCGCATCGGTCACGACTCCGTGATCGGGGCCAATGTCTGGCTGATTCACTCGGTGGCGGCCGGCTCCAAAGTCTACAATCAGGAACCCAAGCCGCTCATCCGGACCGCCGAGGCCGAGTCCTGAAAGGCCCGCTGAAGAACCCCGTTCCGGTAACCCATGGTCTTCTCGCTGAAATACCGCAGGAACTTCTCCTTGTCGGCTGACTCCGGGGCCTGCGCCTGCACGAACTGACCGATGCCCTCCCAGGTCGTCCGCACGAACTTGGTCTTGAGGTGCTCGGGCAGATGCTTTCTGAACCGCGTCTCGATGTCGCTCTCACTCCGGGCTTGATCCCGTAGCACGTTGACCAACCGGAAATCGATCGTCGGCTGCTGCGCGGCCATCCAGGTGCCGAGCAGCCAGAGTCGCATCAACTCGGACTTCTCATCGCGCTCGGCGATCTCCGCATAGTCGCACCCGGCGGCAAACGCCGTCTGCCACCATCCGTCGCCGCCGGCCACGTACTTCTCACGGCTCAGCGGACTGCCGGGCACGGTCCGGTTCCCGGCCACCAGCTTGGCCTCGATGACGAAGAGACAGCGGTCCGTCACCACCAGTACATCGGGTTCCAAACCTCTGGCTGGATTCAGCTCGAACTGCTCGCGCGCGGCCATCAGCGGCGCCCAGGGCTTGCCGGTTTCGCGGTCGTGCGACCAGAAGACGACATTTCCATGTTGCAGCGGCGCGCCGACCAGGGTCGCGAGGTAGGGCAGCAGCAGCCCCTGTCGCTCCAGGAACCGGAAGACGTTCCACGTCACCGCGTCCTCGCTGTCGTCGCGGGCAATGCGGATCTCCCGCTTCGAGGTGTGGGCCCGGAGTTCCCCGTAGTCGCCCCAGAGCAGGTTCCGATCCCACCGCTGGTATTCAAACGTGGAAGGCGCCAGGATCAGGCCATGCTCGGCGCAACCGTATTTCAGATCGGCCCGGAGCTTCCCCGTCTGCCGCTCCGTCAACCGCGTGGAACAGCCTCCGACCGGGCAGACGTAGCCGAGATCCCGGAACGCGATCTGCTTCTTCAGGTCGCTCCAGCCAAACATGCCGTCAATCATGCAAACTCCTCGGTGAGGGACGCCGGTCGTATGCCGCTCCGCGCATGGGGGACCCGACGTCGCACGGGTGGTCTCCGCGCACAGGATACCCCTTGCGTCCCCGGCTATCGACAACGAACTGTCATGCGCAGCGGCAGCTCGCGGCCACGGCGGCGACCCGCGCGAACTTCTCCATCGTCACCCCCGGCGGGCAGGAGTCGCTGTTGGCCAGGACAAAGGGCCCGCCCTGCCCCTCGGCGATCATCTGCTCGGCGTGGGCTCCCAGGCGCTCCAGCGGCAGGTTGAGGAAGGCCGTCGGCTCGATGCCGCCAATGATCCCCATCCCCGACCCGATCCGCCGCCGCGCCTCGCCCAGCGTGATGTCGCCGGTTGGCGGCGCTGAGAGACTCTCGACCGAATGCACCCCGTGGGCCTTCATCCGCTCCACCAACTCCCGCACGTTCCCGCAGGCGTGCTGAATGTACTGCTTGCCGGCGGACCGCAGGATGCCGCACCACTGCCCGATCTCAGCGCCGATGTACCGATCGTACAGCGCAGGTGAATAGTTCTGCGTGCCGCTGTCCTCCCACGTGAGGAAGTACTCGTAGGGCGCCTCGGCCGCGAGCCGGACGGCCCGCAGGTCGTTCGCCACCATCGTCCGCCAGAGCGCCTCCACGGTATCCGGAAAGTCGGCCAGGGCGTAACAGAGTTCCTCGGTGCCGACGCCCGTCTCGACCATCCACTGGAAGGCGCTCTTGCCCCGCGGAATCAGCATGCCCAACGAAAGTCCCTCCCGTCCGAACCCTTCGTGGAGATGCTGACGGACCGGCTCGAAATCGGCCTCGCAGCCGGTGTGCTCCTCGATCCACAGCTGAACCTTGAAATCGGCCTCGGTCTTCAGCGGGTGCTCGATCAGAAACTGCGTGTTGCCGATCTCGCTGCGAACGCTGCCATAGCGGATGGACCCAACTGGTGTGACATACTCGGTGATCTGGCGCTCGCCCTCCCGGAAGGTGCGCGTTTCCACGGGCGCCGCGACGCTCCGCACGGGGCAGGGCGCCCCGCGCCACAGGGGATCGGCGCCTGTGCGGTGGTGGAACTCGAGCTGTCCCAGATCCTGGACCGCCTTGGGGAAATGCTCCCACACATAGGCCAGGAAGGGGCAGAAGGGAATGTGATCGACCGGCTTGCGCTCCAACGCCGCCGTAATGCGCTCGCGCGAGGTCATCGCCTGTCTGTGCGACATGATTGTTACTCCGGGTGGTCCGCATGGTCTTTACGTCAGGGCCGCCGGCGCGTCCAGCGCGCAGCGTTCGGTCACGATCTTGCGCAAGGCGGGTGCGAGCGGCGTGTGCGCGCCGATCCCCAGGGCCTCCAGTCGCGTCGTGTCGAGGTGGGCGTCCTTTGGCCGCGGCGCGCCGGGCCCAGGAGCGCCGTCGGGCCGCAGTGCGGCAGGGTCGAGCCCCAGAATGCAGGCCATGAGCAGGCCCAAGGTATAGCGGGTGTGGGGATCATCCCCGGACCAGTGGAAGATGCCGGCCAGCGCGGGGTCGGCCAGCCGCCGCAGGACCAGCTGTCGGATGACCGCGGCGACGTCGGCTGTGTGTGTCGGATAGCGGGTCGCCCAGTTGTCCAGCACGGCGGGCGCGGCGGACGTGGCCTTGAGGAGTGCGGGCACCATGGCGGTGACCGCCGACTCGGCGAGCGTCTCGCAGGGGCCGTAGAGAATTGGCACGCGCAACACGGCGGCGGCGGCAGTCTCGCGGCGGATGGCCATCTCGCCGTCGAGTTTGGAGCGACCGTAGGCGTTGAGCGGCCGAGTGGGCGCATCGATCGCATAGGGCGGGTTGGTGCCGTCAAAGACGTAGTCAGTCGAGAGGTAGAGGAGCCAGGCCCCGTGTGCGGCGCACCACCGGGCGAGCTGGGCCGTGGCCTCGACATTCAGGCGCTGCGTGGCGGCGGGGTCGCGCTCGCTGACGTCCGGCCGGCGCTCGGCCGCGCTGTGGATGACCAGGCGGGGACGGACCGCGTCGAGACAGGCCCCCACCGCCACCGGGTCACACAGGTCGAGCGGAACCAGTCCGTTACGCACGCGCGCGAAGGCGGTTCCAACCAGCCGCCACGCGCGCGTCGCCTCATGGCTCTGAAATTCGGCGACAATGGCGCGTCCGAGCAGTCCCGACGCACCCGTGACAAGGATCGCGGGGTTGTGCATGCCACATGCTTAACCGATGTGGCGGCTGGAGGCAAGGCGGATGACCCGCCCTGGCCCCAGTCGCGCAGCACGGGAGCCCGCCCGGCGTGCGATCCGCCCGGCGCGGGGGTGCCGGCGCGAGGCACACGTACAGCCCAGGGACCGACTGCTTGACAATACCGGGTTGCACCTCTGGTCCGCAGGGCGAGGTCACGCCGCTCGACACGGCCTATGCCTTCGCAACGCTGTGGCGTAATACCCTCGCCGACGCGTCCGGGAGCTATCCGGTGAAGCTGGACTTGCTGGTCTGGCTCAACGCTCCGCAGAACTACCCAGGCGGCGGCGGACCGTCTGGTTGACGAACTGCGGGGCGCCGGGTTGGTCGCGCGGCGCCCGTACTACGCGCGCTTGGCCGCCAGGTAGTCCAGCACCTGTTGGCGCCGCTCCTCGCGGATCACGTAGACCATCTGCCGCTCATCCGGCCAGGTTACGGATGCACAGCCCTGGCCACGACGACGTCCGAGGCGTGATGCCGTCGTGCAAAGCCGTCCACGAGCGTCTGCAGTGCGGGCTCAAGTCGCACGGTCAACTCCCGACGGCGGGCGGGCGCCGAACCCGGCTGGTGCCTGGTTCGGCGTAAGCCGCAGGATCACGCCCGCATATTCGACCACGTCGCCCACGCGCAGCTTCCGGCGCTTGCGGGTCTCGGTGGCGCCGTTGACGCGGACGCGCCCTTCAGCGATAGCGAACTTCGCCTCGCCGCCACTCTGCGCAAGGCTCTCGAACTTCAACAGGTCGCACAGCTCGACGACCTCCGATCGCATCACCACCTCGCGCATACGCTGGATCTCGTTGTTGGCCATGGGCCCTCCTGCAATCCAAGCCTGTCACTCGCAGCTCAGAATGACCTGCGAGGTTGCCTCCAGCACCTTAGGGTGCCGTAAACTCCACGTTGCCCCACAGCCGGGGCACCAACTCCGCTTCGCTGGGGATGTCGGACACCAGGCCGGTGGCCTTGTTGTGCCAGTAGACGCGCTGGGTGGTTTCCACCACGCTGCCGCGGAGCACCCCGACGTCGCCCGGCAGTTTCAATCCGGGCACTGGCTGCAGCCCCAGGACCGCCAGGGGGATGGAAAACTCGAAATCGCCGCCGGGGTTGGGCACCACGGTCTTGTCCGCGGACGGCTTGCCCTGTGCGAGCACGACGTCGGTGCTGACATCCTCGACCGCGTCAAACGCGACAGTCCGTAACGGCGAACTGAACGCCACCGGGTCGCCCGTGGCGCCGGGCACGACCGCGCGGTACAGAACGGCGATCGGCTTGCCTTTCGCCCGGCTCACCAGCAGGCGCACGTCCCCGGCGACTGCCGCGCGCCGCTGGGGGTCGGCCTTCGGATCGGTGCCCAGCATCAGATCGAGCGCCCCGCCGGTCTTGAACAAGTTGACCGGCGTGGAGGCCGCGTTCTCGATCGCCTGCGGTTCGCCGGTGCGGAAGGCCGCGTAGAGACGGTCGCCGCACACGGTCAGCGCCGCGCGTGTTTTCAGCGGGCGCCGGCCCCAGTCGCCAGTCGCCTTCTGGCGCGTGTCGATCGTCACGAAGGCGCTGTCCGGCCAGTCCGCCAGGTTGCCGTCTATGGTCGGCGCAACGGTGCGCAGTGCCACCCGCAGTACGGGCTCGGACGCCGGCACCGCCTGCCGCTGCAGTTCGGCCGCGACGTGCCAGGCGGCCGCAGTGGCGAGCATCTCGGGTGTGACCTCGAGCGGCAGGGCCGGCAGGCGGCGCACGGTTTCGAGTCCGTCCACGCGGATGATCGCCGGGTAATTGCTCACCAGGTACACCTTGCCGTCGCGCGTGCGCGCGATGGACGGCCAGAAGCTCTCCTCGCCGTTGGTCAGGTCGGCAACCGACATGTTGCGCTCGGCCGTTGGCCGCGTGGTCCAGCTGGAGGTCGGGGCGCGGCAGTCCTGGAAGAGCGTGGCGACGAACAGCCCGTCGGTCGTGAACAGATAGATGTTGCCCTTGTTGCCGTTGATGGCCCACACCGTCAGGTTGTCATGTCCCAGCTCGAACGCCGCCCCGATCAGGCGCGTGGTGCCGATCAGCTCGCCCGGGAACTCCGGCAGCGGCGCGATGTGCGAGGCGTGCAGGCCCGGCCAGAGACTCGGGTAGCTCCAGCGCGCGACGCCGTTCGAGGCGCCGCCGACCGACTGTGGCCGGAAGGGTTGCGGCGCGGTGGTCAGGACGGTCCAGCCGTCCGGGGCCGCCATGGCCTGACCTCCGCCGCTGGAGGTGGGCCGCTGGGTATCGGGACACCGCACCTCCGCGGCCGCCAGGTCATAGACCGGTACACCCGCAGGTGTGTAGGACTTTGGCGCACAGTGCTTGGCCCCCGCCGTCAGGAACGCGAGGTCCGGGCCGACCATAACGGACGATGCGGCTGAACTGGGTGCGAACTGGACCTCCTCCGGCTGTCCGCGGCCGTCTTCGTTCAGGTCCGACCACACGTAGACGAACTTTGACAGGTCGGGCGGCTGACCGGGTTTGCGCGCGGGTTCCTTGCGGTTCGGATCCCAGGGCACGCGGGCGAGCAGCGGTTCGGTCACCAGCCACTCCCAGGCGGCCGCGTTGCCGAAGGAGGCGGCCGGCACGGCCACGCCGTCACAGTCGCGCCAGATCGAGACGGCCTGCGAGCCGCCCGTGGGTGCCGCGGTGAAGCAATCCGTGAAGTACCGGCGGTCTCCCAGGTAGATCGGCGTGTCCGGGGGGCCGCCGATGTTGTGCCGGCGCGGAGGCAGGAAATCGTCCTCGCCCGGCCGCCAATGGAGCGCGACGAGTTGGTCGGTGCCGTGCTCCCAGTCCAGCCGGAAGGTCATGCCATTGTGGTAGAAGCGCGTCTTATCGACCGGGTCGAGCACGCCGCCGCCGCCGTACTGCGGCGGTCCGTAGAAGGCCGTGACGAGGGTTCCCGGCGACGCCTCGCCGCCCGAGGACTCGGTGGTCCAGACACTCACGCGTTTCGGCGCCTTGTTCTCCTCGGCCACCCAGAGCCGGCCGCGTTCGTCGATGGCGATGCCCTTCGGACTGTACATGTGGGCCGGGTCATAGGGGCCGGCCCTGGCGGGGCCGGGCGTACCGATGGCGCGCACCTTCGGGGCAGCCGCGGCGTCGAAGGTGAACACCTTGACCTGGTTGGTGCGGCCGGCATCGCTCACGTACAGGCGGCCCTGCGCATCGAGCGCGAGCTGCTGCGGCGCGTCGAGCCCCTCGCGCACGAGCGTCTCGGTCGCCCGCGGTACCGTGTTCGACGTGCACGCCTCGCGGGGCGGCAGGTCGAGGCGCACGATCGTGTTGCTGCTGACGGCCAGCAGCCGGCCCTGGACATCGAACAGCAGCCCGCGGGGGCTCGGCAGTGCGATCGTTCCCAGGACGCAACTGCGCGTCGCATCGACCAGTAAAAGGGCATCCAGCTTCGGCAGGCCGACCACGACCAGGCCATTCCAGGCGGCCAGACCGCCGATGCCGACGCTTCCGGGGTCCGGGAACTTCCAGGTCGGATTCAGCACCCGCGGATCTTCGCCCGAACCCATGCGCGTATCGCGCGGCGCCGCCTGTTTCTGGGCGTCGTTCACCAGCTTGTGCAGCCGGATCTCGGCCTGGTTGCCGTTGTACTTGTCGCCCTTCCAGCTCGAGGCTACATAGGCATATACGCCGCCGATGGGCGTCGGGCCCTGGTCGCGCGCGAGTTGCTCCGCGCCGGTCCAGACGCCACCCACCCACATCTGGCCGTGCAGCTTGTGGCCGTCGAGATCGACCCACGCCAGACCACTGCCGCCTTCGGCCACGTAGCTGCCGATCAGCATCTGTGAGGGCGACGGGGTGCTGTCCCCCTCCCGCACCGGGGCCTCTCCGGCGGGCAGGAAACACAGCGTGCCGGGCGCCGAATGGTTCGTGAGCCACTGGCTGCGGGTCGACGCGGTGCGCCAGGGCGGACGTCCGGGATTGTAGACGCTGAACTCGTAGCGCAGGTCGATCGCCTGGCGGAAGAGTCCGCGCACGGTGTAGCGCCCGGGGGCGACGGCCTTGCCGGGAACGTGATAGACGGCATGCGCGGCGGCTTCGGGGTCGCGCCCCCGGTCGTCCAAGCCGTCCCACCAGACTGTGTTGGCGCCCGCTGGAAAGGGGGTCTCGCTGACCAGGTTGCGGATTCGCATGCCATTCGGATCCTCGATGACCAGCGTGACAAAGCCGGGTTCGGGCAGGGACAACGCCACCGGAATGGGGGGGTGGGCTGCCGCGCCCGTCGGAGGGGTGTCAGCCGCCCGCCCCGCCTCCGGACAGAACGCAACTCTCAGGACCAGGACGACAACCAAGGTTGTACTATGGAGGGTGCGCTGGTTACAGGTGCTCATGCGGCGACTATACGTCAGGCGCGTCGCCGTTTCCAGCGCTTTGCCTCCGCGGGGCGGTCCCTTAGGTCCCGCCCTACTTGGCCCCGCGCCCGCCGTGCGGGAGCAGGATGCTCCCGCCACCCGCGCACGCTCAGCACCAGACTGGGGGGAGCTTCGTGCGCCCCTTCTCACCCATCGAGTCCGCTCATCACGACGGAAGCCGTGGCGAAGACTCGGCACCCAAGAACCGCCAAATCATGGGAGTTTCCAGCCATCGCACCTGCCGGTTGCGAAGGTCGGGCTAGGAGCCTGTCGGGCTTAGGCATCAGACGTTGCCCCTGCCACGTACCGACAGACTCCTAAGTGGGAAATCCGCCAAAATGAGGACTACTTCGGGGCCATTTGACACCCTTTGGCGTCCTCCCTTACACTGCCACACACGTGTTTTGAACCGTACCCGGGAGCCGACCATGTCTTCCCTGACCATCAAGCCCGCTGGCAGCACGCGCTTCGACGCCGTGGCGCTGGGCGAGATCATGCTGCGGCTCGATCCCGGTGTGGGCCGGATCCGATCGGCCCGCACGTTCGACGTGTGGGAGGGCGGCGGCGAGTACAATGTGACCCGCGGGTTGCGCAAGTGCTTTGGCCTGCAAACCGCCGTGGTCACGGCCCTGCCCGAGAACGATGTCGGCCGGCTGGTGGAAGACTGCATCCTGCAGGGCGGCGTGGACGTCTCGCTGATCAAGTGGCTGCCCTTTGACGGCATCGGCCGCCAGACGCGCGTGGGCCTGAACTTCACCGAGCGCGGCTTTGGCGTGCGCGGCGCCGTGGGCATCTCGGACCGCGGCCACTCGGCCGCCTCGCAGCTCAAGCCGGGCGACGTCGACTGGGAGGATCTCTTCGGCCGGCTCGGGGCGCGCTGGTTCCATACCGGCGGCATCTATGCCGGGCTCTCCGAGACCACGCCGCTGGTGATCGAGGAGGCGATGGCCGCGGCCCGGCGCCATGGCACCATCATCGCATACGATCTCAACTACCGGCCTTCGCTTTGGAAGGCCTTCGGCGGCCTGGCCCGCTGCCGTGAGGTCAACCGCCGGCTAGCCCGCTACGTCGATGTCATGATCGGCAACGAAGAGGACTTCACCGCCTGCCTGGGCTATGAAGTCGAAGGGGTCGATGCCGGGCTGAACGCGCTGGACGTCGGCAGCTTCAAGCGCATGATCGGACGCGCCGTGACCGACTTCCCGAACTTCAAGGTCTGCGCCACGACCCTGCGAACGGTCACCTCGGCTTCGGTCAACGACTGGGGCGCGATCTGCTGGGCCGACGGTGCGTTCTATGAGGCGCCGGTCATGAAGGATCTCTGGATCTTCGACCGCGTGGGCGGCGGCGACAGCTTCGCCTCCGGACTGGCCTACGGTTTCCTGGCCTTCAACGATCCCCAGAAGGCCGTCCGCTACGGCTGCGCGCACGGCGCGCTGGCCATGACCACCCCCGGTGACACCTCGATGGCGACTCTGGCCGAGGTCGAGAAGCTGGTCGGCGGCGGTGGCGCGCGCGTGGTGCGCTAGCAGCGTGTCGGACAGAGACACAGGAGCCTGTCCGTACGCGGAATTCGGGTTGACCTCACGCAAGCATAACAGGTACTCTAAGATCAAACCTGACCAGACCAGGTCATGCTGGAGAAGGCAATGGTTGTAAGTACTGTAACCGAAGCGAAGGCCCACCTTTCGATGCTGCTGGATCGCGTGAGCCGTGGCGAAGAGGTGATCCTTGCTCGGGCCGGCAAGCCCATTGCGGTCCTTGAGCCGTACCATGCCGACAAGCAGCCGCGGCACCCTGGCCTTCTGCGTGGCAAAGTCCGCATGGCCGCCGACTTTGACGAGCTTCCGCCCGACATGGCGACCGCTCTCGGCATGGTGAGGCCATGAAACTGCTGCTCGACACCAACGTCTTGTTGTGGTGGCTCAATGGCTCGCCTCGGCTTGCTGCAGAGGCGAGCGATGCCATTGCGACGCCTCGGAATGTCGTGTATGTGAGTTCTGTCACAGCCTGGGAGATCACGATCAAGCGGGCCTTGGGCAAGCTCGAGATTCCTGAGAACTGGGCAGAGGTTGTGGCGGCGGAGTCCTTCCGAAGATTGGCCGCAACGTGGGAGCATGCCCTGGATGTCGCTTCGCTTCCGGAACTGCACCGCGATCCATTCGATCGGCTGCTGGTCGCCCAGGCCCGCGTGGAGGGTCTGGTGCTGGTGACTGGCGACGACATCGTCACGCGCTACGATGTCAAAACCCTGCGGGTTTAGGACCGCTTGGCGCGGTGGGTCAGCCCCGTGGCCCGCAGCTGATCGGCCCCAACGGCTTGGGGCGCCCCTGCCACCCGGGTCCAGATTCACCGCGGGGAGGGCGGGGCTTTAGTGTTGCCCTGCGAACAGCCAAAGCATTACTGTGCTGGCTACGTCTGGACACATTTCCCGGAGTCATGCCATGGCCAACCTCACTACCAGCTATCTGGGCCTTGAACTGCGCAACCCCTTTGTCGCCAGCAGCAGCAGCTTCACCTCCTCGGTGCAGCGGGCCATGGAACTGGATGCCGCCGGTATCGGCGCCCTGGTCATGCGCTCGGTCTTCGAAGAGCAGATCCGCGCGGAAGTCGCCGACATGTACGAGGCCCTGGCCGACACCGGCACCAGCGCGGCGCTCGACTACTTGCGGGCCGACCTGCCCATGCAACTCGGCCCGGAGAAGTACCTCGCCACGCTCAAGGCCATCCGGCAGGCCGTGCGCGTGCCCGTCATCGCCAGCATCAACTGCGTCAGCCCCGACCAGTGGGTGCGCTTCGCGCGCAAGATCGAAGCCGCCGGCGCCGACGCCCTGGAACTCAACGTCTACGACATTCCCGTCCGTCCGGAGTTGACCTCGGAGGACGTGGAGACGCGCCACCTGGACCTGATCCGCGCCATCCGGGCCGAGGTCAAGCTGCCCGTGACCGTCAAACTGAGCCCCTACTACACCGCGCCGATCGCCTTCCTGCGGCAGGTGAACGCCCTGGGCGTGCAGGGCGTGGTGCTCTTCAACCGTTTCCTGCAGCCCGACATCGAGGTCGAGCACGAGCGGCTGCGTTACGGCGTCCACTTCTCGCGGGCAGAGGATCTGCGCTTGCCGTTGCGCTGGGTGGCGATCCTGCGGGATCATCTGACCTGTGACATGGCGCTGACCGGCGGGGTGCATGACGCCACCGGGGCGACCAAGGCGCTGCTGGCCGGCGCCAATGTGACCTACCTCTGCTCCACCCTCTACCTGCACGCCGTGGCGCCGCTGCTGGCCGGCATGCAGAGCGGACTCTCCGGCTGGATGGACCGCAAGGGCTACGCCGCGATCAGCGATTTCCGCGGCAAGCTGCGCGAGACGGTGATCGGCGACGGCCACGGTTTCGAACGCGCCCACTACGTCAAGACACTCGGAGCCGCCGAATAGCCGGGCGTGTACCGGTATGCTTGTCCTGCATGCAGCGTGGATGGACGCCCGGATCCACCTCTGGGCCGAGCGCAGCCTGGCAGGCCGGCGGGTTCCTCACGCTGCGACCGGCGCGCTGCCGCCGGCACCCGCAGACGCCGGTCGTCCGGCGTTGGTGCACGCCGTGGAGGCCGTGATAGGCGGGGCGCTTGCTCAGAACAGCCGCCGGAGCGTGACGTGCGCGGCCTGGCTGCCCACACAGGGCCGCCGTCCGGTGCCGTCGCACCCCGGCATCGGCGCCGCGCCGGATAAGCCCGGCCGGACTGGCCGGTTCGCGCTCGCCCCGTGGTGCGTCACGGCCCTGGCGTTGGAATGGAACGATGTCAGCCTGGTGCTGGGCGCCCTGGCGGCCGGTTCGCAGGGCCGGCTGCTGGCCCGCGGGATCCTGGCCGGCAACGATCTCGCCGCCTGGAGCGATGCCTGGCGCTACGCCGGCGCGCTGGTCGCCCGCCAGGTCTACCTGCCGGACCTGGTCGCGGTGGCCGATGGCTATGAAAGCCGCTGGCAGCCGGTCCTGCACGGAGCCGAGACGCCCCGCGTTCAGGCCCTGGCCGCGCGCCTGCCGGCGGCCGCGCACTGCCTGGCCCCCTGTCTGACGCCGGCCGGCCGCGCGGCGCTGCCCGCCGGTGCCGCCGAGGAGGCCCTGCGGGCCTTTCTGGGCGACGCGGTCGACTACCTGGTGCGGCGGGCCGCCTCCACCACCCTGACCCGCGCCCATGCTGCGCGCGGGCAGTTCGCCAGCGTGCACGACGCCTGGCTGGCCGCGCTGCGCAGCGACGAACGGCGCATCCGCTGGGAGCATCCCGAGTCCCTGCGCGAGTTGCACGCCAGCGTGATGCATTGGCGCCAACCCGTCGACGCCGGCGACTCCTGGCACTACCGCGTCGGATTTCGCCTGGCCGAACCGCCCGCCGAGGCCGGCGCCGCGGCGCCGGCCGCCTGGCACCTGCACTACCTGCTCGTGCCGGTGGACCGGCCCGCAGCCGCCGAGGCGCTGCTGGACGTCTGCGCGCGCGACGCGACGCCGGCCCCGCTGCGGATCTTCGCGCTGACCGCCCTGGGCCAGGCCGCCAGCCTGTGCCCGCTGATCGCCGCGGCCACCACGGGAGGCCCGGCGGCGACCCGTGTGCTCACCAGCTCGCAAGCGCACGCGTTCCTGACCCTGTACGCCGCGCTGCTGGCCGATGCCGGGTTCGCCGTGGAAACGCCGGCCTGGTGGCAGGCCGCGCGCGACCGGCCGCGCCTGGAGGCCCGCGGGTACGCGGCGCCAGGGCCTGGCCTCGACCCGGATGCGCCGCTGGCGCGCGATGCCCTGGTGGCGGTGCGGTGGGAGGTGGCGCTGGGCGGCGTGGCCCTGACCCTGGAGGAGATCGATGCCCTCGGCCGGGCCGAGGCGCCGCTGGTCGCCTGCCATGGCCGTTGGATCGAGGTCGACCACGCCGAGCTCGCGGCTGCCCGCCGCATCGCCCGTAACCAGCGCAGCGATCTGCTCCCGCTGCGCGAGGTCCTGCGCCTGGCCCTGGGAGCCGCCGGCCAGGCGCACGGGCTGGCGGTGCACGGCCTGGTGGCCGAGCGCAGCGTTCGGGCCCTGCTCGACCGCTTGCAGGAGGACGCGGTTCCGGTCGCCGTGCCGCAGCCGGCCGGCTTCGTGGGTCAGTTGCGGCCCTACCAGGAGCGCGGCCTCGCCTGGCTGTGCTTTCTGCGCCGCTGGGGGCTGGGCGCCTGCCTGGCCGACGACATGGGCCTGGGCAAGACCATCCAGGCCCTGGCGCTGCTGGCCCACGCGCGCGAGCAGGGCGAGACGCGGCCGGCCCTGCTGGTCTGCCCCACCTCGGTGATCGGCAACTGGGTGCGCGAAGCGGCGCGCTTCACGCCGGGCCTGCGCGTGCTCGTGCACCATGGCCCAACGCGCGACCGCGGCGACGGCCTGACCCAGCGCGCCCGCGTCAACGATCTGGTCGTCACCAGCTACGCCCTGCTGTACCGCGACTTCACCAGCCTGCGC
Source organism: uncultured Lentisphaerales bacterium (assembly GCA_964652365.1). Taxonomy (GTDB): domain Bacteria; phylum Verrucomicrobiota; class Kiritimatiellia; order RFP12; family CAZZCT01; genus CAZZCT01. The sequence goes on along the minus strand of CAZZCT010000092.1, from coordinate 2,938 downwards.
CGCGTGGCCTGGTCCGGCGCGCTGCTGGACGAGGCCCAGAACATCAAGAACCCGGCCACCCGCCAGTCGCAGGCGGCCCGCGCCATCGAGGCCGACTACCGCGTGGTGTTGACCGGCACGCCGGTCGAGAACCACGTCGGCGACCTCTGGACGATCATGGATTTCCTCAACCCCGGCCTGCTGGGTGCGCGCGCGGCGTTCCGCAACCAGATCCAGGTGCCGCTCCAGACCGGTGTCGACCCCGAGGCCCGCGACCGCCTGCGGCGTCTGATCCGGCCCTTTGTGCTGCGCCGCCTGAAGAGCGACCCGGCGATCGGCGTCGATCTGCCCGAGAAGTCCGAACAGAAGCTCTTCTGCCCCCTGACCCGCGAGCAGGCCAGCCTCTACGCCGCCGAGTTGCGCCAGCTCGACAGCCGCCTGGCCGCCACCAGCGGCATCGCCCGCCGCGGCCTGGTGCTGGCCACGCTCACGCGGCTCAAGCAGATCTGCAACCATCCCGCCCATTTCCTTGGCGACGGGTCGGCGCTGGAGGGCCGCTCCGGCAAGCTCGCGCGGCTCGAGGCGATGGTCGGCGAGATGCTCGAGACCGGCGACCGCGGTCTGATCTTCACGCAGTTCGTCTCCATGGGCCGCCTGCTGCAGGAGCACCTGCGCGAGACCTTCGGTTGTGAGGCGCCCCTGCTGCACGGCGGACTGAACCGCCTCGAACGCGACCGCCTGGTGGACCGCTTCCAGGCGCCCGACGGTCCGCCGTTCTTCATCCTCTCGCTGCGCGCCGGCGGCACCGGCATCAACCTCACCGCCGCCAACCACGTGTTTCACTACGACCGCTGGTGGAACCCGGCGGTGGAGGCCCAGGCCACGGATCGCGCCCATCGCATCGGGCAGTCGCGCCGCGTCATGGTGCACACCTTCGTCTGCGCCGGCACGCTGGAGGAGCGGATCGACCAGATGATCACCGCCAAGTCCAGCCTGGCCGCGGAACTGGTCGGCAGCGGCGAGACCTGGCTGACAGAGCTCTCGAACGCCGAACTGCGCGAGGTGCTGGAACTGGCCGCGGATGTGGTGGTCGACGACGGCAGCGGCTGAGACGCCGGCCGGCAAAGGCAGCAGCGAATGCCACCCGCTGCGGGGCCGGGAATCAGGGTTCAGGCATGAAACGCCTCCTGAACCCGGAACCCTGACCCCTTCGCTTGCACAAACCGGAGTTCCTGCAAGCGCCTCGGGAAAGCAGGAAGAAAGCGAGAGGACATTGGACATGGCCTGGAGCACAAGCGGAGCGGTGATTGCCGGCACCAAGTTTCTGACCTGGCTGGCCAGTCCGATGGTCCTCGGCGTGCTCGCCTGGCTGCTGGCCTGGCGCAGCGCGCGCCGGGGCGAGCGGCGCCGCAGCCGGGTGCTGCTGGCGGGTGCGCTGTTGTGGACGCTGGTCTGGAGTTCGCCGCTCTTCTACGCCTGGTTCGGCTACACCCTCGAGCGCGACTACCCGCCGGTGCCGGTGGCCGAGATCGCACCGGCCGACGCGATCGTGTTGCTGGGCGGCGGCATGAGCCCGCCGGCCGGTCCGGTGCGTTACCCCGAGCTGTCCGCGGCCGCCGACCGCGTGTGGCATGCCGCGCGACTGTACCAGGCCGGCAAGGCGCCGGTGATCATCCCCAGCGGCAACCTCGAGTCCAGATCGTCGGCGGTGCTGCTGCGCGACCTGGGCGTGCCGGCCGCGGCCATCCGGGTCGAGGATGCCAGCCGCAACACGGCTGAAAATGCGCTCCTGTCGAAACAGGTGCTCGATGAACTCGGCGCCCGGCGCGTGATCCTGGTGACATCAGCGTTTCATATGCGCCGCGCACAGATGCTCTATGAGCGTCTGGGGCTGGAGGTGGTGCCGGCCGCGACCGACCACGAGGCCACCCACCTGCGCGCCCGCAACCGGACCTCCGGGGTGAGGTACAAGCTCCTGCCCGATCCGGAGAGCCTGGCCCGCAACACCTACATTCTCAAGGAGTACATTGGCTACTGGGTCTATCGCCTGCGAGGCGACCGCGGGTCCGCACACCCACCCGCCGGGCCGGGCGGGGAGCGTCTGCGAGATGGCCAGCCGGAATCGGCGCCAGTTAGCGGCCCGGCTGCCGGAACGTGATGGTCACAGGCCGCGCCGGGCATCGAGCCAGCCGGCGATGAAGGCAGCCTGCTGGCGGCGCACGGCGTCGACGAAGTGGACGTGGTCGCAGTAGAGTTCCGGCCCCAGGTTGACCGTGAACGTGAACAGGTCGATTCGTGGGACGCCCTGTGCCGCCATGATTTCATCGGCCGCGGCATTGTAGGCCACGACGTCGGCCGCGAAACGGTGAAAGGCGACGCCCGGCCGGCTGTTGTGCACGCGCTCGTCGCAGGGGGTCGTGCGGATCCAGGCCAGCGACAATCCCATCTGGTGCGTGATCAGTTCCACCAGGGCCTGCAGGTTCTTGCGGTACGGTTCGAGCGGCACCTGCCTGCTGCCGGTTGCGGGATCGGTCTTGACGTCGTGCAGCCCGCAGTTGAGCAACACCCAATCGGCCTCCAAGGGCACGCCGCAACGCTGGCGTGCCTGCAGGTACTCCAGCACCATGGCCGAGTCACCGCCGTTGGCGCCGGCCGGCAGGTCGAGGTTGGCTGTGGCGTCCTCGGCACCGCCTTTGCGCCGGTAGGTGACGCCCGTGCCGCGCAGCGCGGCCTCCAGATACGGTCCGTAATGCATCGAGATGCTGTCGCCGATCACATAGACGCGCATGGGAGTCCTCCAGGGCGGGTTGCCGCAGACCCTCGCATTCCGAGGGTTCGGCCGCGTTTGGGCGTGGTGATGCCAGGAAGTAGCACTTTTCCGCGGAGCTGGCAATCCGGGAAGGCACTCCCTGTATTGCGAGAGTTGATGCGCGAGGGAAGCGAAACGGGCCGAAGTTGC
>CAZZCT010000091.1:0-19107 GCA_964652365.1 uncultured Lentisphaerales bacterium | reverse complement strand
GGGCATGCGCACGTCGGGGCGGCAGATTCGGCGGCAACTCTCGCAGTTTGAGGTGCCGGCACGTGTCCCAGCGCTTGCCTTCTCAGTACCCTTCTGGCATGGTTTACAGAACCTATGAGCGCCCCCATCCGCACCGCCATCCTCGGCTTCGGACGCAACGGCAGCGCCATGCATGCCGGTGCTATCGCAGCCAACCCCGAGTTCAACCTGACGGCCGTCTGCGACATCGACCCGCTCCGGCGAAGCGATGCGACCACGCGCTTCGGCTGCGCCGTTTACGACAACCACCAGAAGATGCTGGCCAACGAGCACCTGGATCTCGTCGCGATCGTCACGCGCAGCGATCAACATGCGGCCATGGCCTGCGACTGCCTGAGCGCCGGGGTGGACACGCTGGTCACCAAGCCATGGGCCGTCGAAGCCGGCGAGGCCCGCCGCATGATCGCCATCGCTGCCAGTTCCGGGCGCCGACTGTTACCCTGGTTGCCAGCGCGCTGGGGCTCCGACCTGCGGCGTTTGCGCGAGATCATCGGTTCCGGCGCTATCGGCCGCGTCTTCCTGATTCGGCGCGCCGTGTGCAGCTTCGCCACGCGCTGCGATTGGCAGACCGAACGGCGCTACGGCGGCGGCTACTTGCTGAACTGGGGCCCGCACATCGTCGACACCGCGATCCAGCTTGCCGGCTCCAGGCCGGTCAGTGTCTATGCGCGCTGGCGCCAGGCAATCAACCCCGGCGATGCCGAAGACCTCTTCCTGGCGCTGCTGACGCTGCTGGATGGGACCGTCGTGCAGGCTGAATACTCGATCGCCGCCGAACCGTTGCCCAGTTGGTTCATCCAGGGCGACCGTGGCACCATCGTGGTCAACGACACGACCATCCGTGTTCATCGCGTGAACCCGGCCATGCCGCCCGATCCCACGCGCTTCATATCCATGCAGTCGGCCGAGCAGTGCGTCACGGAAGAGACTGTCGCGGGGTCGATCTATGGCGACGAACACGAGGTCTACCGCGACATCGCTGCAGCGCTGCGCGGCACGGCCGCCTATCCGGTCACAACGGCCGACGCACTTGGCCTGACAGGCGTGCTCGATGCGATCCGCATCGCGGCCACCGAGAATCGCGTCGTGACGCTTGAAGGAGACATACCGAGATGCTGCACTACGCCTTCATGACATTCTCGACGCCGGAGTTGGCGCTTGGCGAGGTTGTGGCAACTGCCGCCCGATTCGGCTATGACGCGGTTGAGCCGCGCCTGGATGCCCGGCACGCTCACGGCATCGAGGTTGCCGCGACGCCGGCTGAACGACGCGCCATCCGCGACACCGTTGCCCGTTCGCCGGTGAAACTGGCCTGCCTGGCCACGTCGCTCACCTACGCCAATCCTGCCACGCGCGACGAGCGGTTGGCCGAGACGCATACACGCATCGATCTGGCCGGCGACCTCGGCGTGCCTTGCCTGCGCGTCTTTGGCGGCCAGATTCCAGCCGGTATCACGCGCGACCAGGCCGTCGCGACGTTGGTCGAGTCGCTACGTACGGTCGCCGATCACGCCGCGGCCCGCGGGGTCACGCTCTGCATGGAGACGCACGACGACTGGTGTGACCCCGCGCATGTCGCCCAAGTGCTGTGCACCGTCAACCATCCAGCCATCGCCGCCAACTGGGACATCATGCACCCCGTTCGCACCGGCAAGGCCTCCATTGAGCAGTCTTTCGCGGTGCTGCGTCCCTGGATCCGTCACCTGCACGTGCATGACGGTGTCGGCCAGGATCTCAAGCTGGTGCCCATTGGCACCGGTGAGCTCGACCATCGTGCGGCCTTGCGCCTGCTGCTGGATGCCGGCTACACCGGCTGCGTCAGTGGCGAATGGATCGGCTGGGAGCCGTACGAGACCCACCTGCCGCGCGAGCTAGCCACGCTGAAGCGCTACGAGTTGGAACTCCGCTGACGCCTTCGTCCCGGTCGAGGCGCTACTTCTCGAACCGATAGCGCGGCCAGGTGGCGGCGCCGCGGTGGAACCAACCGCCGAAGAACTCTGGTCCGTCATGGTGGTAGCGTCGTCCGGTATCGGGATTCTGCAGCACCGCCAGCATCCACACTTCGGCACGGGTCAGATCCCAGCCGGCCGGAAGGCGCAATGGCCGGTCGGGATTGGGTCCCGGTTCGGTTCGCCAGCACAGATAGTCGATTGGCGCGCCGATGGCGCGCCAGGGCAGTCGCAGTTCGGACGTGTAACCAGTGTCGGCGTCACGGGGATCATTGATGGTCGATGGCTTGCCGTCTGCCCGCGCCTTCAGCGCCACCGCCGATGCGACGCGAAAGGTACCATCGTCGCGCAAGTATTCCTCGAAGGCGAAGCGGATGCCATAGCTGAAGTCCGTGGAGCGGGTCTGCGGATCGTTCTCCGGCAGCACGACACACCAGATGTCAGAGAAGTTGTTTGACGCGTTGTGATGCAGCTCCCACATGAACAGCTGGCTGCGCCACGAGATGAAGAACTCAACCACGTCGCCGCCCATGCACTCTGGCCCCACGCAGATGTTGGCCGCTTCACGGCTGTTGTCGGCCGGGCCGCCAACGACGCCGGTCCCGAAGGCCGTGACGTTGGTTTCGAACGTCTCGTAGCCGATGTAGAGGTAGTTCGTGTCCCAGGTCCACTTGACCGTCATGAGCGGGTCCGCCGCGGCCTCGCCCTTGCGGCCGTTGATGTAGTTCACGTTGTGCGCTTCGGCCTGGCGCCAGCAGGCTTCGTCGAGCTTGCCATCGATGGTCATGACCGGATCGGCCCGCCGGATCAGGCGGTTGGTTGCCACCGCGTCCGGAGCGGCGGGCGCCGCCAGCGCCAACACCGGAAGCAATCCCAGGAAAAGTGCCGCAACTCGCATGGCAGACTCCGTTTTCTGGCCGAGTGCACGCCTGCAGGATAGTCCCGCCCAGACCGTGCCCACGATAGCCCTTGCCCGCGCGTAAGCCAACACTATTTCAGCAATCTTCATCTGGCCCCGCGCGGTCTTACGACCTGTCGTGTCGCGCTGCCTGGGCGTATGGCGACCTCGCATACGAGAAAGCTCTGGCGGATCTGCCGACGTGCGCCACAGGGCAACCGGCGTGGAACGGCCCAGACGACCGTTCAACCGGTGCTCCCGCGCATCGCGGAGGTGGCACAAGCAGGGCAGACGCACTGGACTGCCCTGTCGCGCCGTGGTTGCTCGATCCGATCACACCGTCGCCGTGCGTGGCTGACGTGGGACGGGTCCTTCGAGCCGTTCGTGGCGGACAATCAAATGTGTGTGGTCAGTTGTCGGTCTGCCTCACTCGCGCGGCTGCAGGGCGGCATCGCACCAATCCGCGGCATCGAAGCGGTTGCCGTCCCCGCCGTCGCTGACGGTCAGGCGCAGGCGGCGGGCGCCGGTTGGCAGCGGCACGTCAGCCGCGCGGGGCGCGTCAAGGCCGGACATCGGACCCGAACTCCAGACCTTCTGGCCGTCGATCGCGACTTCGAACACCACGGAGCCCTTGCCCTCCGTGGCGGCGTCGATCCCCACCTGGGCCGTGAAGCGGCCAAACTGGTCGTTGAGCGCATACTCCAAGAGCGACGGCGCAAACGTGCCCAGACCGGCGCCAAAGGTGCGGGTGGCCACCTGCAGGGCACTGCCAATCACGTTGCGATCGAGCCGCACGGACTCAACCGGTTGGTCCGCATGCACCGGCCCGAGTGCGCCGAGCGGCAAGGGTCCGCCCGTGTAGGCACAGGCGGTCCACCGGATGCTGTTGCCCCCCTTGGGATAGCGCACGCGTACCCGCAGCTCCTTGCGCGTGCTGACCTGGGCGGCCGGAATCAGCCAGACCGCGCCGCGCAGGCCACTGGAGAGCTCGGGGTTGGTCCGTGAAAGATCGAGCGCGCCGACGGGTTGATCCTCCACCAGCATCTCGGCGCGCTGGCCCGTCTCCGCCAGCCACCATTCCTGGCGCAGCACAATGCCCGCGCCGGGGTGGGGGACGATGCGCAAGGTTTCGCTGCCGTCGGGCTCGAACGCCAGGCCGTCGCAGGTGATTGGATCGCCCGTGAACGTCCGACCAGTGAAGCGGACCGGCCTGGCCTTCTCTGCGGCGTAGCCCGCCGATGCGGCGGCCGGCTCCCACGCAGCGAGAATCTGCTGCGGCCACGTGCTGGTGCCGTTCTGCTCCACGACGCGCAGGCGCGCCAGCCGCGCGGCAACGGCTTCGCCGCTGGCCGCAGGCAGGTTGAAGAGCAACGGTAGCGGACCAATCGCGACGCGGCCCTGCGCATCGCGGACCGCGATGGCGCCCAGCAGGTCGGTGGCCTCGACGTCGCCCAGGCCGGTGCCGCTGAAGTCAACCCAGCCGGTGTCGTCAATGCGCCAGATGGCGGTCCTGAAGGTGCCATCCGGCTGGCCGAAGAGATGGCAGCGCGTGCGGTTGGGCCGGGTGTCGGCCACCGGCACCACCGCCAGGGGCCGCAGCGTGGGCAGCCGCGCATGCAGGCGCGCCAGCGCCACCCAGGCCGGTTTGAGCTGCAGTACCGGCGTGCGCGTGCGCACGGGGGTGCAACTGCGGGGCTGACGGTACACCAGACCGAAGCCCACGCGATCGAAGTCGCTGTTGAAGAGCAACGGCTCGGTGAGGAAGCCTCGTGCGCCCAGGAGCAGGGCGGCGCGCGTCAGATAGGCGGCCTGCTGCATGACGCCCAGGCTGTCGGTGCCGTCCAACTCGACGGCCCAGTCCAGGCTGGGAATCCGGACGACCTTGGGTTCGCCATTGGTCGTGGTGCCAAGGGCTTGCTGCACCGCCTCGGCCTGGGCTACGAGGCGGGCGTCTTCGGGCGCGCTGCGACCCGGGTCGAGCCGCAACTGCACACCGTCAATGTGTATCAGGGCGTTGGTGGCGCGCAGCGCGTCCAGGTAGCCGACGCCGCTCTCCGGCTGGAGGCCACCGAGCAGCACCGGGCGCGAGGGGGTGTAGACCGCGCGCCAGCGGCCGATTGCGGCGAGCATCTCGGCCAGGCGGCCGGCCGGCACATGCAGCGGGCCGGGGGCGTCGGGCGCATTCCAGACGATCCAGCCGTCGGTGTCGTCCGAGGCTTCGCGGAACATCTCGCGCACGTAGTTGTCCCAGTCGGTGATCTGTTCCGGCACCATGAAGATATCCACGCCGTGGCCGATGTCGCGCCCGCGCCGCCAGAAGGCGTCGGCCTGGCGCGAAAGGAAGCCTTCGCCGGCCGCCCAGTAGGCGCTGTAGCCCAGCAGCAGCCAGGCCTCGCCGCTGCGGGCGCGAACCTGCTGGCAGCGGGCGCGGGCGGAGAGGGTTTGCAGATTGCCGGGATGGTGCTCGACCCAGTCCCAGTCCTCGTCCACCAGTTCGAAGCGGCAGCCCACGGGCGCGCGCAGCAGCCAGGGATCGTTGAGCCGCTCGCGCCAGGCTGCGCCCAGCAGGCTGACGGGGTCGACCACCACCAGGTCGCGGTTGAGCGAGACGCCTCCGGTTGCCGCGGCCGCACGGGGCACGCCCGGTGTTGCGGTTGCGGCCGCGGGCGGCGGACCGCAGTGCGCCTGGGCCAGGAAGACTCCCGACGGGAGTTTCGGGATCAGGGTGAGGCGGCGCCTCTCGCCGGGCGCAAGCTGGAGCGTCTCGTTGCCGCCAGCCACGCGCCGGCCGAGCCAGTCCAGGATCGAGCCGCTGACCGCCATGCCGCGCGCGACCAGGTCGGAGTTCCAGACCCACAGCTCCAGCGGCGTGCCAGGCAGTTGCACGTTCGCCTCGTCGCGTTCCACGAAGGCCGCGCCGATGCGCTGTTCAGCCGGCAGGTGGGTGTCAATCACGACGTCATCTACCGTCAGTATGCCGCGCCCGGCGCCGGGCGTCCGGGGCGCCGCCACGGAGAGATGCAGCCCCAGCGGGTAACTCGGCTGGAAGCTCTCCACCGGCGATTCGGCGCGCCACCCGCCGGGGATGGGCGGGAGCACGAACTCAAGCTGACGCCAACCGGTCCAGTCCACCGTCACCACGCCAGGGGCGCGGCCGTCGTTGGCGCGCACGTTCACAAAGTCCCACGAACCCTTGGGAATGCCCTTGCTGATGCCGGCACGATCGGCCAGCACGGGCTGGAAGCGGGCGCCCGAACCGTCGCCATGCAGCCACAGCGAGATCCGCACCGGGATGCCGGGCAGGTCGGGGTCGATGGCGACAAAGAGGGGCGCATTGGTGCTCCACGGCAGGGCCAGGGCCCCGGTGCCGCCATGCACCGGCTGGCTGACGCTCTGGCCGCGGAGCGTTGGATCGGAGGGCGGCGACGGCGTACCGTGGGCCTCCAGAGCCAGCCAGGTGCGCGCATCCTCGAAGTCGGCGTGCAGGTGGCGGGTGTCGGGCTTGGCGAGTCCGATCTCACGGGTGACGTTGGCCGAGGCGTCGTCGCTCAGCGCGGCAGTGACCTGCAGCGAGAGCGGACCGGTTGCGCGGCGGGAGGCCTCGGCGTGCGGCCGCAAGTCGATCACGATCGTCTGCGCCGCGCACGCCGCCAACCGGGTTTCGATCTTCCCCGAGGCGAGCGTGTCGCCAGCGGCATCGCGCAGCAGCCAGCTCATCTGGACGTTGCGCGGCAGCAGGAGCGAGCCGTTCTGCACCACGACGGTGGCCTGGGCCTCGGGCTTCCAGATGTGGTTAGGGTCGTCATAGCCCACGAAGAGCGCCAGCGATTCAGCCGCGGGCTGTTGCGTGATGGCCTGGATCGGCCCGAAATCCACCTCGCCCTCGGGTGGTGATTCGGTGGAGACGGCGGGGGGGCTGTCCGGTCGGGCCGGCGCGCCGCGCCTGACGGCGGGCCGGCGGGTCCGTGTGGTCGAGCCGCCGATGCGCACTCCGGCCAGTTCGAGCGGCAGATCGATCTCGTGGCTGGAGCCCTTGGGCGAGCGGCGGCCGAGTCCGCCACCGGGCAGGCCGATCTCGAAGTAGCGCCAGCCGGAGAAATCCAGGGTGCAGATGCGCGGTTCGGCAATGATGCGCTTCCAACCGCCGGGCCAGAAGTCGGTCATGTCGCTGAAGTCGTGCAAAATGGCGTCGACGGGCGCGCCCGATTCGTCGCCGCGGATCCAGAACCCGAGCCGCACCGCATCGCCGGGCAGGTAGCGCCGGGACATGGGCAGGTAGTTAAAGACCGCCGTGGGACCGCGAAAGGAGACGCGCAACGCGAAGGGGGTGGCCGGGGCGTTGGGCTCCTTCGGATCGACCGCCACGCGGGTCAGGACCGTCTCGCCATCGGCGTAGGGCGAGAGGCGGTAGGTCTCGCCCTCAGTGAAGCGGCCCAGCGGCTCGCCGGCGTTGCAGGCGCGGGTGCCCCAGCCGCCGAAGACGTCAGCAAAGAGCTCAAAGACGGTACAGGCATTGGGCAGGACCACGGAGCGGGCCAGGCGGGCCGAGATGCCGGGGGCATCGGGCGAGAGGACGTCGCCCTGCACCCGGAAGGGCGGCACGAAGGGGGTCCTGTCGTCGGGGTCCAGGGTGATCGCCTGTTCCAGCGACTTGCCTGCCGGCACGGTGATCTCCTCGTCGGCCGTGCTGACCGGCGATTCATTGCGGTCGCTGACCGTCAGGCGTACGCGGCATTGCATGGGTTGGGCCGTAAAGTTGCGCAGATCGACCCAGGCGGTCAGGCGGCCAACGTCACCCGTGGGTGTGCCATCGAGCATATCCAGACCGAAGCAGGCCGGCGGTCGCTCCTGGGTGGAGAACCAGCGCAGATCGTCGAGCCCGAAGCGACCGCGGGAGGCGCTTGGCGGCTGGGCGTCGAGCGTGAGCCCACGCCAGAAGAGGCGCTGTCCGGCCGGAAACTCCGGCACGGGGTAGGAGAGCTCGCGCCACCCGGCGAAGTCGAGCCGCACGCCCGGCAGCGGCAGGTCGCGCTCGTCGGCATAGCGCAGGTTGCCGGCATCGTCGGTAAAGGGCCGGCCGTGACGCAGGATCAGTTGCAGGGCATTGGTGGAGTTGTCGCCCCGCACCCAGAGGCGCAGGGTTCCGGGACCGGCGATCGGCCGGGGCTGTGCGAGCCAGAAGCCCAGACGTCCGCGCGACGGGCCCGGCCAGGCATAGCCCAGTTCGGCGGCGGCCAGACCAACCGCCGCATTGGTGTGCACGACCGCCGGTCCCATCTCGCCCTCGCCTGCCAGCAAAGTGGAGAAGTTATCCAGCAGCAGGTGCGGGGCCGGCGCGCCGCGGGCCGCGGCCAGACCGGTGGCGAGAAGGACGAGGGCCGCCTGACGCAAATGGGTGAGAACGTGCACGATCACTCCTTGGGAACCCAGAGTTGCACAGTACCGTCGTACCAGGCGAAGAAGGTGTTGTTGCCGCCGGGCGTGCTGCCCGCATTGCCGGTGAGGACCCACAGGCGGTTGCCGTAGGGCACCACCGACAGCGTCCGGCCCGAGGCGTTCGCCGGGAGGGTGAAGCGCGGATCGTCGGCGCCGTCGGCCAGGCGCAGCACGCGCACCCCCTTGGCGGTCGGCACGACGAACTGCGTGGCGTTGGCAAAGGGCTGGCCGGTGATCTCGCAGCCCAGATCGCGCGACCAGCCGGCTGTGCCGCGGTCCGGCGAGACGGCCAGGGCGCGGCCGCCATCGCCGGCAAAGACTACCTGCATCGGCGTGACCGCCGGCCCCCACGAGGAGCGCCCGCCCAGCGCCACGCGCCAGAGCGCGCGGCCGGTGGCGGCATCGAACCCGTGTGCACCGCCAGCTTCGTCGGCCACGAAGACGCGGCCGCCCGCCACGGCCGGCGCAGCGCGCGAGTGGGGCGCCAGCGGCGCGGTCCAGCGCGAGCGGCCGCTCTCGGTCTCGACCGCATGCAGTCGGCCGTCGCCAGAGACGGCGAAGACGTGGCCACCGGCCACGGCCGGGGCGCTGCGCACCGGACCGCCCGTGGCGAACTCCCAGAGCAGCACGCCGGAGTCGAGGTCCACGCGGTAGAGGCGGCCATCGTCGGAGCCTACGTAGACCTCGTCGCCGTCCGGGGTCGGGCTGGCATAGACGCGGCCCTCGGTGCGGAACGACCAGAGCGGGCGGCCATTATCGGCGAGGGCGTGCAGCTTGCCGTCGACGGCACCCACCAGCAGGCGACCTGAATACCAAGCGGGTGTGGTCAGGGGCGTGAGCGAGCCGAAGCTCCAACGGGGACCCCAGCTCAGGCCGGTGCCCTTGTCGCCCAGCCGTGCCGAGCGCAGGGCGCCGTCCGGGCTGCCGAATACAAACAGGCCGTCGGCAGCGATCCCGCCCACGCGCCAGGCCGGCGTGTAGGTCGATTGTGAGCCGGCCACCTGGTAGGTTCCGAGTAGCTCGCGGCCGGGCGTGCGCGGCACGTGGGCTGGACCGCCCATGTACATCGGCCAGGCATTCGTATCGACGGTGAAGCCGCGCACCTGGTTGGTCGCGGGGCCGCCTTGGGGACCGTAGACTTCGATTTCGGTCAGGCATTCGCGCAGTGAGTGGGGCTGGACTCCGGGCAGCACGCGCAGGGTGTCGGTCTGGATGGGGCTCGGGAAGTCGATCACCACGAAGCGGCGCGTGTTATTACGTACCAGCGCAACCGTGACGGGCACTTTGAGGTTGAGATCATTGGCCTGCAGGGCGATGGCCGGGTAGACGTCGGACGGCGTGGCGTTGTTGAGGTATAGCACCACGTGCGACACCCACGTGGGCTGCGTGAGCGCCACGCTGAACCCAACGGCGTCGGGCTGGAAGTACCAGGCCGAACCGCAGTCGTCGATGCGGCCGTTGTGGAGGAAGGCCTCCTCGTCGAGCGGAATGGCCCCGGTGTCGGTACCGCCCTGGCGATAAGCCGAGACCCGGTTACGCGCCATAATGCGCTGCTTGAGCTCCGGCGGCACGCGGCTGTAGCGCACGCGGATGTCGCGCACGAAGGTGGGCTCGATGGCGTGCAGCGGTTCATAGGCCAGGAGGTTGGCGGACGGAAAGCGCACGGGACGCAGCGAGGCGTCGTCGATCTGTACCTCGCCGCCGACCGCCTCAAAGCCCACGGTCAGGGCGCGGGTCTCGACGCCGGTTTTGATCGCCAGCCGGCCGAAGGTCCACTGCCCGGGCAGGCCCGTGAAGGTAGTGAGCGTGGGCCGGACCGCGCCGGCGCCATCGCGGAGTTCGGCGCCTGCCACCAGGCGCGCCTTGGGGTCGGTGCTGCGGAAGAAGAACTCGAACAGATAGGTGCCCAGCGGGATGACGCGCCGGTCGATTGCCTGCGTGGCGAGTTGCCCCGCGGCCAGTTGCATCGCGCGCGCACCCTGGCGAGCTGGCGTAGCGAGGCGCACCGGCAGTGTGCTGGTCCAGCCGCCGGACTGTTCGAATCCGCCGTTGACCAGGTGTTCGATGCCGAAGCGCAGCACGCCCTCGAAGTCGCCGGGGCGCTCGGGATCGTCGGGAAACACGGAGCGGTGGCGGTCCGCGTCGCGCAGCAGCGCGGCCCGCACGAAGGCGGGGTAGTCTCGCGCGGGCAGCTGCTGCAGGCGCGTCAGATCGATCTGCCAGGCAAGCGAACCGTCGAGGCGCAGGCGCGCGACCTGACCATCGAGGGTGCCAGCCAGCAGGCCGTCGGCCACAGGCCGGAGCAGGGCGCTGGCGCCCAGCGGCTGCTGCCAGGCCACGCGTCCGTCGCCCAGCGCCACCTGTTGCAGCAGACCGTTCCAGCCGATGCGGTAGATGAAGCGCTGATCGTCGGAAGTTCGGTCGCGCTCGGGCAGCGCGAAGGCGGTGTCGGCCTGCCAGCCCAGGAGGCCGTCGCGGCTGTGGCGCGTGAGGCGCTCGGAGGTTCGCGTGAGAAAGTCGCCGCCGGGCAGGGCGGCGGATTCGGCGCGGATGGCCCAAGGGCCGAAGGATCCGTCGGCAAGGATCGGCGCCGCCACGCGGCGGCCGAGCGGGTCGCCGCCCTGACGCCACACCAGCGGCCGTGGACTGTCCGCAGGCCAGGTGAGGCCCCAGCCCGTGGGCGATGTCTCGACGCCGGGGTCGTTGGTGCTGGTGCACAGGACACGGCCGGTGCGGGTGTCGAGCACCTGGGGCCGGAAACCCCAGACGTCGGTGAGCTGGTTCATGACCAGGGTGGTGCCGACGATGCGGTAGGAAGCCAGTGCCACTTCGCTCCCGTCCGGCTTGAGCACGGCCGAGCCGACCGTGGCGTTGCGCGGGAAGATCGCGGCGCCGCCACTCTTCTCGGCTTCCTCCGGGTAGGTGGTGATCTCGGGGGTCAGGTCATGGAACCACTGGCTCGTGCCATCGTAGCCGAGGGCCAGCAGGCCGGTACGGCCGCTGATCAGCAGTTGCCTCAGGGTCGGGTTGTCGGTGAGACTGACGCGCGTGTCGACACTGCCCTCGGTGTATTGCAGGTCGGGCCACTCGCTGGCCGCGCAGCGCTGCCGCACCTGACCGGTCGGGCCGTCGAGCAGGAACGCGAAGAGGCCGCGGCCGGTCAGCGCCACCACGCTGCGGCCGCCGTCGTACCAGCGTGCGTCGTAGACGTTGTGTTCGGGCAGGTAGACGGCCCAGTCGAGGGTGCCGGTAGCGCCGAGACAGAAGAGGTTGGTGCCATACCCGAACGTGCCCACAAGTGTGCGCCCGGCAGCAGGGTCGAAGTCGATGCTCATGACCATGTCGTTGCCGGCGAAGTGCGAGGCGAAAGACTCCACGCGGGGCGCGCTGGCGCGTCCTTCGGCCAGCGTGGCGGCCGGGTCGACCGCTGCTTGCACCAGGCGGGGCATGGCCGGTTCGCCCGGGGTGTCCGCTGCCAGGGCAAGCAGGGCGTCGACCGCGCGTTCCAAGGCGCGGGCATCGCTGCCGGCCACCACCACGGTGTCGTGGTCGATCGAGAACGCGCGGCGCACCCAGGCCAGGTAGCCGCGGCCCGGACCTGGGAAACTCTCGGAGGGCGCCTGGTTCAGGGCTTCGCGGGCGATCAGGGTGGCCAGCAGGCGGTTACTATCGCGGCGGCCCAGCACGATCGTGGGGCCGTCGACGAACTGCGCTGGCTGGACCGGTTCGCCGCGCCACAGGCGGGTGCCGTCGAGCTGCGGGTTGCGCGGATCGACCGCGCTCGGCGGGCGGACGTCGGTTTCGACAGACGCCAGGCGGGCCCTGAGGCCGCGTCGGGTCAGGCCGGCCACCAGGCGCTCGGCTACCGCACGCACCTCGGGTTGGTCAGCCTCCAGCGGTACGACGATCTCGCCGCCCGGCGCCGCCAAAAAAGCCCGCAGGCGGTCAGGTTCCTGAATCCAGGCTGCAGTCGGGGGTTCGGCGGTCGCCGCGGCCGGAGCTTCCTTCGGGGCGGTCACGGCGATTGCGAGGCTGGCCGTGGTCCCGGAGATTAACTCGCGCACCGTCAACTGCCAGTTGCCGGCCGGGACGTTGCGGGGCAGTCGCCAGGCGGCTCGCAGTTCGGGGGCCGCGGCGCGCCAGACATGGTAGGGCACCTGGCCGTCGGGCGAGGTGAGGGTGATCTCGACCGGGAAGCTGGCATTGAGTTCGCGGCCGTCGGCGTCTGCCACGCGCACGGCGTACTGCAGATCCGCGCCGGCCGTGAGACTGGCGGGCGCCTTCAGCCGCACGCCGCCGATGGGACGGGGCAGGAAGGCCAGGATCTTGCCGGGGCTGCGCCGCAGATCGGCCGAGACGCGCATCCAGCCGCCGGTCACCGGCGCTGCCACGCGCTGCATCTCCAGCAGGTCGTAACAGATTGGCGGCCGGGCCGGAAACTCCAGCTCCGCCACGACCGGCGCCTGGTAAAGTGTGCGGTGGAGGCCATTGAACTCCACCGGTGTGTGATTGGCGACAAACAGGTAGGCGGCGTCGCCGTGCACCTGCCAGTCGGGACCGAAGGGCAGGTCGTGGCGGGCGGCGGGCGCGACGTAGCGCGGCAGGGTCTCGCGCACCAGGCGGGTGAGGTTCTCCGTCCGCGCGAAAACCACCTCGGTCTCGAAGTCCACGTAGCGCGGGAAGGCGTGGCCGAGCTTGTCGTTGTACTCGTCGAGTTCGTCGTTCAGCCGCACGACGCCCTCCAGGGGCAGGCGGCTGGACTTTTCGACCAGCACGGTCGCGCCGGAGGCGATCAGCTTCTTGAGCGCGGCCAGGAGGTCCGGCGGGCACTCCTCCTCGTAGGTGAAGCCCGGAACGAAGATCACCCGGTAACCGGCCGCGCGGCCCGCAAGGAGGTCCTCGTCACGCAGGTAGTCGGCCGGGAAGCCCGCCCGCAGGCAGGCGACCCACAGGCCTTCGCACTGATGTTCCAGCGAGTTGGGTTTGCGCGCGCCGAGGAACGCGGCGGTTCGCGAATAGTAGACCGCAACCTGGCGGTAGCCCTTGTCGAGCGAGAGCAGGAAGTCGCCGTAGGGCGTGCACAGCTCGCGAGCGATGTTGGCCACGCTCCACTGGTGGTCCTGCTGGCGCGGCTCCTGGGTGCTGAAGCTGGTGCAGAAGAAGGTGAAGCCGTCGGTCTTCTGGCCGAGGGCCAGGAAGGCCTGGCGCAGCAGGTGCTGGCCGTAGATGCCGGGACCGTTGAAGTCGTGAATCTGGGTCCACACCGGCAGGTCGGGGCGGATGCGCAGAACGTCGGCCTGCATGGGTGCGAAGACCGGGCGGTCGCCGTAGCCGCCGTCCTTGTACATCACGCAGGCGGCGATATCGAGTTCGGCGAAGACGCCCGCCTCGTAGCCGTTGGCCGCGAGGTTGCCGCCGTTGCCGCCCCAGTAACGGTTGAGCACGAAGTTGCGCGAGGTGGGGGCGATGTCGCGCACGGGCCGGACGATCGCGCGGCCCCAGGCGTTCCACATCTCGTCTTCCCAGGCGGCCCAGGTGCGGTAGACGTCGAGGTCGGCGACGTCGCGCTGTCCGAAGGGGCGGCTGGCAAAGCGGTCGAGCGCCTTGAGCGCCTGGGCGCCGGTCCGGCCGTCGTATTGCTCGCGGTACTCCAGCTCCGTGGCCTGTTCGAAGGCGTTGCCCACCTGGGTGCCGTCGTTGCCCGAACGGGCGTAAATCTCGTCGTAAAGGCAGACACCCTGGAAGGCCGGGCTGTGGCGCATCGAGTGAGTCTCGAGGCCGGCATAGCGGCCGCTACCGGCCCGGATGCGGGCGCCGCGGGGCAGTGAGCAGTCGTTGTAGGTGAAGAGATTCTCCCAGAAGCGCAGGTTGTGGCGCACGCAGGCGTCAAGGAAGCGATCGCGGCCGCTGGGCTGATACCAGGCTTCCCAGGGGCCGAGCTCGGGCCGTTCACGCGCCAGTTGCTCGACGTCGGTGTCGGTGCGCGCGACGCGGTTGAAATCGTAAGACATGCCCTTGAAGCCGTTGGCGCCGGCCGCGACCATCTCGCGCACGAGACGGTCGGCCGCCGTGCGGTCGCCGCTCTGCAGCAGCGCGGCGTACTCGGCGCCGTGCGAGTTGTACTTGCCCGTGATCAGCGAGGTGAAATGGGTGCGCGGCTCGGGATCGACCAAGTCGATCGCGAGCGTGCGGCTGCGGGTGGCGCCCAGGCGGGCCTGGAGCCGGTAGTGTCCCGCGGCCAGGGAGAGGGTCTGCGCGCCGTCCAGACGCAACAGGCGTGTGGCGCGGCCGGGCACGGCTTGGTCCAGCCTGGAGCGGTAGAGGGGAAGCACAGCGTTGCTGCCGTCGACCAGGTCCAGCGCCACCTCGGTGCCGGCCGCGAGTGGCGTACCCAGGGCCTGCAGGCCAACGCCTACCCAGAACTGCTCGCCGCGGAAGAAGGCGGTGCGGCCGCGCGGAGTGAAGAGTCCCACGGCTTGCGGGGCCGGGCGCGCGATCGTCACGCGCGTGATCACCGTCGCCGGCACGGGCGGACCGTCAGGCGGACAGGCCTCGAAGCGTAACTCGTAAATGCCGGCGGCGACATCCGGGCAGGTGATCTCCAAACGCTGCCCACCTGCGGGCAATGGCGCGGCGACGACGGTCAGGCGGCCGGTCGGACCGCCGCCAAAGGGCTCGCAGACCACCTGCCAGCGGGCCTGCGCCAGGCGATTGGTCGGACCGCTCGCGGCCACTGCCTGCACGTGGAAAACGGCTTTGCGGCCCGGTTCGAGGTGGCGTTCGGCATGTTCCACGAGCGCCGCGACCTGGCCGCCCTCGGGCGAGGCCGGGACGTCGACTGCCAGCGACTTGAAGGGCAGCCCGGTCAGATCGCCGGCCACCAGCAGGGCGGCCGAGTCGTCAGCGACCCGCACCTCATAGGGCTTGCGCCGCGGGTACCACTGCGTGTACTGGACGCTCTGAAACGCGCGCTCGAAGCGGTAGGCCTCGACGCCGGTCACAACCAGGCGGGAGCCGCGCGGACCGCGCACCGGAAAGCGGTAGAGCGGGATCTCAATCGCATGGCCGCGGGTCACGATGCCCGCGATCGGTGGTTCGCCCGCCAGTTGCGTGGCCGTCACGCCCTCGGGTCCGACGTGGAAGGTGAAACCCAGCGGATGGAGCAGGTAACCCTGGCCCTGGGTGTGGAGCGGCAGCCAGAGCGTCAGCGGCGCGAACTCCTCGAACACGGGCAGCAGTTCGCGCACGGTGCTGCGCGGGGCGCCCTTGGAACGGTCGCCGGCCTCCCAGGCGGCCACCGACGCATCGAATGCGGCCTGGTCGGCGGCGTCGCGGACCGCCAGGTTCGGAATCGGCGCGACGCGCATGGAGGCGGGCAGGGGACCCTCGGGCGGGTTGGCCAGCAGAGCCCGGACCGTGACCGGGTAGGCCAGGATGCGCACCACGCGGCCCTCAATCTGCAGGCCGGCGTCGGTCGTGGCGAGCGCGCCGTCCGCCGCCACCGTGACACGCTGTCCGCCGGGCCAGAGCGTATGCACACCCGGACGGAGGTCGCGGCGCACGCGCGGCGCGCGGTCGATGTAGCGCGTGTCCTGGTAGCGCTCGAAGAGCGGTTCGTCGTCCAGCAGGAGGTTGCGCACCCAGCAACCCAGATCGCGCCCGACCACCCGCAAGTCGACGCCGCGGGCGGTCGAGACCGGGGCGTACTGGGGGCGGTCCCAGCCGCGGCTGTCGACCGTGGCCTCCGGATCGTCGGCCGGTACGAGGCGGAACTCGACCTCGACCGCGCGGGCGGTGGCTGCCGTCAGCAGGATCGACAGTACGACGCGCGCGGCGGCGGCGTTCCGAAGCGAGATGCGACGCACGTGCATTGCATCTTCGTCGCGAGCATTGTCGCGAGCTTTGTCGACAAAGCTCCCGACAAAGCGTGTCTTGCGGGCGTGAACCCGCCCTAGATGGGTCCGGAAAGGCATGAGCTAAGGGTGTTGGTGGTTTTCAGTGGCACAGGGTGTAGAGCATCCAGCTGGTGATCCACTGGTAGCTGAGTTCGCGGAACGAGTTGTCGCCGCCGTGGCCGATGCCTTCGCCGATCGGGTTGGAGGCCGTGGGCGGGGTCGAGACTTCCCAGGCGCAGCCGTCGTCGTTCATCGAGAAGAAGATGGCCGGCCGGCCGTCGAGCAGATAGTACTCCCAGGGGTGGCGTTCGGGAAGCGTCTCGGGCCGCGGGGTGGCGGGGTAGGCGAGCCGGAACATGTCCGCGCCCACCGGGTCCTCGGCATAGGCATAGGTGGGCGTGTCGGCGCCGGGGATCAGCTTCGCCACTTCGGAGCCCTTGGACTCGGTGAAGCCGCTGCCGCGGTTGTAGCAGTCATCGAGCAAGAGCGTGCCGCCGCGTTCGAGCCAGCGCGACAGGTTGGCGGTCTCGCGGTTGTCCAGCGCCCAGCGCGTGTGCGAGGTCAGGTAGACGACCGTGTGCTCGAACAGGTCGTCGGCGGCCAGGTCCAGCCCTTCATTGTCGATGTGCACCGGCAATTCGGTGCGTTTGTTGACCTGATAGAGCATGTAGGGAATGGCCGACGGATCGGCGTCCCAGTCGATGCCCTTCATGGCCGGCCGGATGCGGCGCATCGCGATCCGGTTGCGCCGTTCGACCTCCGTTGCGGCCGTGGAGCGGCGCGCCTCCTCGACGGAAATCTCACGCCGGCTGAGGTTTCCGGCCTGTTCGGCCCAACCGGCAGCCCGGGCGGCATGCGTCACAAGCATGCCGGCCAGCAGCATGGTCAGAGCCAAAGGCGTGGCGCGCGGGCTGACGGACTTGGTTGCGGTGGGTGTTTTCATGACGGTACTCCGTGCAGGCGCGAGGGTTCAGGGTTCAGGGTTCAGGGAAGCCGCAACGGGAACATCCGTAGGCCTCAACATCCTCCTGCACGGATGAACTCGGCCAGCGACGGTCATGCTCTGGCAACTCGTACTTCTCTTCGGGTGGCCACCGGTGGCTGATGCCACTGACCTCAATGTGCAGTCGACAGAGCTTCTGGTAAACTTTCAAATCCTCTAAGCGTCGGTAGCTCTCCATCGCGTTCTCCTGAACCCTGAACCCTGAACCCTGCACTCTCACTGTCCTCCCGAAAGCAGGCGAAAATAGTCGCCAATGGCATCTTCGGCACCGGCCGGCCAGAGTTCCGGACTCTGGCGGGCGTCCAGCGCCTTGCGTTCGACCGGGTGGTCGGCTTCGGTCCGGACGGTCCGCGAAGGGTCCACCAGCAGGTTGGTATTGCGCTTGACCCGCCGCAAGCCGCCCAGCAGCGCGGCGGTCTCGCCGAAGCCGAGTTTGGCCTCGGCAAAGGCACCCAGGTCGGCCTGCACGACGACGACTTCGAACGGCGCGGAGCGTGCGATGCCGGGGCCGGTCTCACTGTTGTTGTCCGTGGCCACGGCCACGATCTTCAGCCGGTCGCCGGGCGCGAGCGGCGGATCCACGTCCTTGAAGGGCTCGGCGAAGCGGCCGACCGCGCGGTCGGCGGCCGGGTCCACCCCGCGAGTCTGCGTGCCCTCGCGCGCGGCCCGGCCCAAGAGTTCGTCCACGGCCTCAATGCGGTAGTCGAGCCGCACTTCGGCGACGCCGAAATCGTCCTCCGCGACGTACGGCACGGTCAGGGCGGCGGCCTGCTCGGCCATCATCACGGCTCGTTCGCCGCGCACGCTCAGGCGGACCTGCGGCGCCTGGTCGCGCACGACGGCGATTTCGAGCGACCACGGTTGCTCCATCTCGAAGCCGGCGCCCAGCCGGCTGGCGAGGTGCAACACGGCCTGGTCGGCCTGCGTGATGGTGAAAGCGAAGTGGCCGAAGCGGCCGTTGACGGCTACAGGCTGGCGCGATCCGTCCTGCCAGACGACATACGACAGCTCGGGATGCAACTCGGTGGTGGCGGCCAGGCTGATCAGCACAGCGGTGCCGGCCAGGGCCTGCAGGCGCGCCTGGCGTCCGGTGAGGGTGCGCGGTTGCTGGCCGGTGTAGGCGGGGTAGGTGAGCTCGTAGTTGATGGCCTGGATGGCCGGCCGTTCGCCCACCCGCACCCGGAACGGTCCGGCGCGGCGGCGCCCATAGCGGAAGAGATACTGGAAGTCGCGGGCGACGGCGGGCTCGCGGAACGCGGCGCGTCGGCCGGCAAGCGGCAAGATCTGCTCGCGCACGGGCTTACCGTCGTCATCCAGCAGCGCCAGCGTGATCTGGCGGCGCCGGGCGCCCTGCGCGTGCACCGCCAGCGTCACGGGCTGGCCGCGCAGGATGGCGGTCGCGCCGGGCGTCACGTGCAGTTCGACCGGCAGGACAAGTTCGAGTGTGGCATACCAGGAGTCCATCAGGCGGTCCAGCCGGTCGGCCAGGGCCGGGCGGCCCGCGGCGGTCAGACAAATCCAGACTGATAGTATGCCAGCCGCCGCCAGTCGCAGCGTGCGCCAGCCGGACAGCCGGGGCGGGGGACATCCGGCGAGTTCGGCGGCGCGGGCCGCGGCGCGCGCGACGAGCACTGACACCAGGCTTGCCGAATGGCGCGGCGTGGCGCCATCGGGCAGCGGCTCGTGACCGAGCTGCCAGGCGCCGATCAGGAGGTTCTCGAGACCGCCGGCGGCCTCCGATTCGAGCGCCAGGGCCACCTCGGCGGGCCGCACGCGGCGGCAGGCCGGCAGCAGCAACCGCCGCACGGCATCGCTGGCGGTCCAGACCGCCGCACCGGCGAAAATCGGCAGAAGCAGCCCGGGCGGCAGCCCCAGCGCCCAGTCGGC
>CAZZCT010000090.1:0-19508 GCA_964652365.1 uncultured Lentisphaerales bacterium | reverse complement strand
CGGTTCGGACAGAGTTACCCCGGCGTTCATTCGCGGCGCAGCCGCGCGGCGGGCTCGTCCGTGACTTGCCCCGGCCGAAGCGATGCGCCAGCAGTTCGGTTGAGGGTATCCAGGTCGCGTTCAATTGTGCGCGTCAGTGCTGTGCCAACAGAACTGCTGCATGATGAACGAGAAGTCTTGCCGTGCGCCCGGTTTTGTGGTTAAGTACTGGCTTCAAATTGGGCTCGGGCGGCCGTAAGGCGGTACCGGGCGGAAGCGAGAGCGCGCCGCGTTTCGACCGGCCCGCTTGAGCGGATTAACCCGGAAAGGGTTGAGTGTGACGGTCCAGGTCGCGCACTGCGCGGATTCGCGCGGGCGAATGCCTTGGGGCCGGCATCGTCGTGCGGCCCTTGCCGCGCGCGCGGGCTTTGGCGCTCGCCCTTTCCCGATGGTTCAGTCGCATCGAGGAGCACTATGGAGAGCATGCCCACCGCGCCCCTGACCGGGCTTACCCTGAAGGATCTGCTGGATGCCGGCCTGCACTACGGCCATCAGACCCGGCGCTGGAACCCGAAGATGAAGCGCTACATCTTCGACAAGCGCAACGACATTCACATTGTCGACCTGACCCAGACGCTGACGCTGCTCGAACGCGCCGCGGCCTTCCTGCGCGCGACCGTGCTGTCCGGCAAGCGCGTGCTGTTCGTCGCCACCAAGAAACAGGCTCAGGAGGTCGTCAAGGAAGCGGCCGTCGCCTGCGGCCAGTTCTACATGACCGAGCGCTGGCTGGGCGGGACCCTAACGAATAACCAGACCATCCGTCGTAGCATCAAGCGGATGAACCAGATCGAAGCCATGGGCCGCAACAACAACGGCCAGCTGTCGATTCACAAGAAGGAGGCCTCCAGCCTCCGCCGCGAGTTGGACAAGCTGCAAAAGAACCTGGGCGGCATCGCCAGTCTCGAGCAGTTGCCCGGCGCGCTCTTCGTCGTGGACGTGTGCCGCGAAACGATCGCGGTTCAGGAGGCGAACCGCCTGGGCATTCCGATTGTGGCGCTGGTGGACACCAACGCCGACCCGGACCCGATCGACTACGTCATTCCCGGCAACGACGACGCGATCCGGGCAATCAAGCTCACGGTCGACGCCTGCGCCAAGGTGCTCAAGGACGCGGCCGACGAACACAGCCGCCTGGCCGCCGAGAAGACGCGCCAGCAGGAGGCCGAACGCGCCGCCGCCGATGCGTCCGCGCGGGCCAGCCGGCAGCGCGAGAACCGGGAGACCAAGGAGACCGAAGACGAGGCCGAGGCCGCCAAGAGCAAGCTGGCTCGCCAGCGTCGCGCGGCTGCCAAGGCTGCCAAGGACGCGGTCTCCGCGGCCCGCGCCGCCGTAGAGCCGGCCGCCGCCGCACCGGCTGCACCGGCCACGCCCGCCGCTGCCGAAACCACGCCCCCGGCTTGAACGGGGGCTCGCGCCCAGCCTGCAACCACAACCCGATTCGGAGTCTTTTCCGCCATGGCAGAGATCACCACTGCAATGATTACCGACCTGCGTACCCGCACCAACGCAGGCATGATGGACTGCAAACGCGCGCTCAACGAGACCCAGGGCGACATGGATGCGGCCATCAAGTTGCTGCGCGAGCGCGGCCTGGCCATCCAGATCAAGCGTGCCAGCAAGGAAGCCAACCAGGGCATCATCGAGGCGGCGCCGGCGGCCGACGGTCGCAACGTGGCCCTGGTCGAAGTCAACAGCGAGACGGACTTTGTCGCCAAGACCGACGGATTCCGCAGCTTCGTCAAGGCCGTGGCCGCCAAGGTCCTGGCCGGCGACGAGCGCGTGGCTGAGACCATGCATGAGGAGCTCGTGGCGGTGGTCGCGTCCACCGGCGAGAATGTCAAGATCCGCCGGGTGGCACGCTACAGCCTCGCGGGCCTGGGCCGGATCGAGTCCTATATCCACATGGGCGGCAAGGTCGGCGTACTGGTGGAGATGGGCTGCAGTAAGGCCGCGACGGCCGACAGTCCGGTCTTTGCCGAGCTGGTGCACGACTTGGCGTTGCAGGTGGCGGCGGCCGCGCCGCGCTGGCTGGCGGGCACCGACGTGCCGGCGGACGTGATTGCCGCCGAGAAGGACATCTACCGCAATCAGGTCGAGGAGCAGAACCGCGAGAAGCCCAAGCCGGCCAATGTGATCGAGAAGATCCTGGAAGGCAAGATCAAGAAGTTCTTCACCGAGGTCTGCCTGGTCGACCAGCCGTTCGTCAAGGAGCCCAAGCAGTCCGTGACGCAGCTCGTGACCGAGGCCGGAAGCAAGCTCGGCGACACGCTGACGGTCCGCCGGTTCGTGCGGTTCCAGTTGGGCGTGGCCTGAGCAACGCGCAGTTCCAGTCCAAAAAAGCACAAGGGCGTCAGTTCGAATGAACTGACGCCCTTCTTCCTTTCCGGGCCCCGGAACCTCGCCGTCAGGGTGCAACGCGTGTTGCCATTCCTGGCTCCTGCGAGTGCCCTTTAGCGCGCAAACGGGCGGAAGGGCCAAGCCGGACGCCAAATCCGGAAAAAGAAAAAAGGGCCATATAAATGGCCCTTCTTAAGGTGGTGCACCCGGAGGGAGTTGAACCCCCACGCCTCTCGGCATAAGAACCTGAATCTTACGTGTCTGCCAATTCCACCACGGGTGCGAAGAAGCGCAAAACGGGGTGAGTATGGCACAGCCGTGC
Source organism: uncultured Lentisphaerales bacterium (assembly GCA_964652365.1). Lineage (GTDB taxonomy): Bacteria > Verrucomicrobiota > Kiritimatiellia > RFP12 > CAZZCT01 > CAZZCT01. The sequence continues at coordinate 16,810 of CAZZCT010000090.1, read as the reverse complement.
AGCGGCGTCAATCGCCCCGTTCACCCAACTTGACCCGGTGGCCGCACGGGTCGCCAGAGCCGTCATCACCAACCACTCTCCGGCGCGGACGACGGGGCCGAACGCCCACCGGACGGATCCTTCGTGGGACTCTCAAGGGCCTTCGGCGTCTTGTCCTTGGCATCCTCCTGCTGGCGGCGCACGGCCTCATCCATCGCATGCACCAGCGGCGTCGCCGAAGCATCCAACTCCTGCTGCTCGTCGAGCACGCGCAGGCCATCGGCCTCGGACCGGATGCGCGTGACCTGAAAGCGATTGCGCGTGGCCTGGTGCCGAACCAGGATCGTTCCCGCAGGATCGACCGCCAGACGCGGGGGCGTCATGCGCACGATCGGTCCCAGACGCAGCGTGGCCCAGACCTGGCCCTGTGGCATGTCCACGCTGCGGAGGAAGACAAACTCACGCTGCTCACGCGCCAGATACACCAGCGTGAAGAGCCGTTCGCGCCCCGGCTGTCCTGGAACCGCCGTGGTCAGTCGTGCCAGTTCGAGCCCTGGCACTACATCGAAGAGCCTCCGATCCGATTCGTACCGGCGTCCGTTGTGAAACAGCACGGCCGTCACGAAGTGACGCCCCTCCGGCAACAGCGGATACCACATCGACAGGTCGATCTCGTGCGTGAAGGTCTCGTCCTGGGCCAGCATCAAATCGGAGACCATGTTGTCGGGACGCAGGGGCTCCACCAGCCCGTGGCGGCCAACACCCGACAGCTCCAGCACCAGGCGGTTCTCGCGGTAGGACTCGTGATCGTCAATCACGATCGGCATGGCACCCCGATTGGTCAGGCGCACGACCAGCGAGGCGGGCTCACCCACAACAAACTCGCCATGCGCAAGGCGCACACTCAACTCCACGCTCTGACCGCGAGCACACGCTGCGGCCATCGATGTCGCGACCAGCGCGACCTGCAACCATCGGTTCATCATTGTCTGCCTGCCATTTGTCAGGAAAGCCTTGCCAAGTTGGCTTGGCCCGAAGACGCGCCTGCCGGACCGCGGAGCATCAGGCGCCCGGCTTCGCAAAGACCTGTTCAACCCAGTCGAGCAGGAGGTGCAGCACCACCTGGTGAGCCTCCTGAATCCGCTCGGTCGCCAGCCCGGGAATGCAGATCTCGACGTCGCCCTGTCCCGCCAACGGCCCACCATCGCGGCCCAGAATCAGCAGCACCTGCATCCCGGCCACACGCGCTTCGTCCATGGCCCGTGTCAAGTTCGCGGCCTGCCCGCTGGTGGAGAACAGCACCAGCAGATCGCCGGTCTGAGCCAGACCCGCAATCTGCCGGCTGAAGATTTCATTATACCCGAAATCATTGCCGATGCAAGTCAGCGCGGTGCCATCGGCCGTCAGGGCAACCGCCGGCAGGCTGCGCCGGTTGGAGCGGAACCGGCCCAGCAGCTCCTCGGCCATGTGCATGGCTTCAGCGGCGCTGCCTCCGTTGCCGGCGGTCAGGACCTTGCCCCCGCGGGACAGGACCTCGACGAGCAGCCTGGCCGCCGCCTCCAGTCGGTCGAGCTGCCCGAGCAGGGTGCCGATGACAACCTGGCTGTCGTGGATCTGGCGGGCCAGGTGGTCCGCATCAAGGGATGGTGTGGGGGTGCTCATGGGTTGGTCTGCCGGATGCGAGCTGTCACTCGCAACGCAATTTCATCTCTCGCAGTGCCTCTGTGAGAAACGAACAACAAACGCGCTTGCTCTTGGCCTACAGGCCGCAAGAAACCGCACTTCCGATCTGATCGGGTAACCGTTATCCTAACGGCTTGAACATGCAGGCGTCCAGTCCAGTCGCGAGCCCTTCGCGGGGCAGCCCATCACCGACCGTCGCCGACCGAGCGGCCATGGCCGACCTGCTGGCGGTCTTGCACGCGGAACTGACTGCGCAACCGCTTGCGACGCACGTGGCCAACTGGCCGGCTGTATTCGACCTGGCCGTGCGCCATGGCGTGGCCACCTATCTCTATCCACTCGCACGGCGCCTGCCGGTCACCGTGGGGCCGCCACCGGACCTGACGGGCGCGTGGCGGCAGCAGGCCCTGCAAGCTGTGGCGCGTCATGCGCGGATCGCGCAGCAGGCCGGCGAGTTGCTGGGCACACTGAGCGGGGCGGGGCTGCGGTGCGTGCCGATCAAGGGCCTGTGGCTGGCCGAACGCATCTACGCCGAGGGCCATCAGCGCCCTATGTGCGACATCGACTTGCTCTTGCCTCGCGAGGAGATCGAACCGGCGATCGCGGCTCTGGAGCGCCGCGGGTATGAGGCCAAGCAAGGCAGGGTCATGAGCCGCTTCGCCTGCGATCTGACGGTCCGTCACCCGCAGCATCCCTGTCCGGTGGAACTGCACTGGCAGTTCGGCACGGCGCTTCAGCCGCTGTTGCCTTGCCCGCCCATGGCGCCGGTGTGGGCAGGGGTCGTCGCAGCCACGCTGTACGGCCAGCCGGTCCAGGTGCTCCCGCCGGAAGAGCACTTGGTTCTGCTGGCCTACCACACCCTGCACCACAGTTTCGCGCTGCCGCTGCGGGCTTACCTCGATGTGGCCTTGCTGGTCCGTGCCACGGGTCCCGCCCTGTGCGGAGCGCGCTACCTCGAGACGGCCCGACGCTGGGGCATCGAACGGGCGGCGATACTGGTCGTGCGCACCATGGAGGATCTGCTGGGCGTGCCGTTGCCGGAAACACTGGCACAAGCCTTACCGGCGGCCGACTGGGCCGTGGAACAACGCCGGCTGGCGTCCGAGCTGTCACTGTGGGCGCCCATGGTCGCGTCCTTGCCGGCGGCCACGACGCTGTTGGATTTCCGCGGGCGCGGCTGGTTCGGACGCCTGCGTCTCGTGGTCCAGCGACTCTTCATGCCGCGCGACTTCATGCGCCAGCGTTTTCCAACCGCCACCACCGGAGCGGGTTTGGCCTGGGCCTATACGCGCCGCGGCCTCGGGCTGGCAGGCCAGATGCTGCCAACCGTGGCCGGCGTGCTGCTGCACCGTGGCCGGGGCGCGACGACGCTCGACGAGACGGCCCGGCGCATGACGCTGCTGAAGTGGTCGCTGGCGAAAGACAGCGACAAAGCAACCGAAACCGCATCACGCCGGTAGACTGCCGGAGGTCAGCCGGCCCACGGATGCGATGCGACCGCTATGCGCATGCTGGCTTGCGCGAGAAAAGCGGACAGAATCGCGGCAGACGGCGCGACGCGCGTCCCGTGCCCGCTCGTTTGCCCGTACTCTCGCAGGCTACGGGCTGGAAGCCCGTGCCACGCTCGCCCTGTGGCGCACGTCGGCCCGACGTGCGTCCCGACGAGCAGGGGCGCCCCAGGCCCTTGAGTCACCCGGTCGGCCAACACCCAGCCGCAGGCTGAACCGTAATCATTGAAATCTGCCAACGGAAGCTTGAAGCTATGGGCAAGCCTGCCGCGCGGCTGCGCCGCGAACAAACGAGGGGGTAACTTGGCTCCTTCGATTACCCACGGAAGCCATGCGACCGGGACAGGCCCGGCCCTCCATCGCCCGCGGACGCCGTGGAGGGGCGACCCTGTGTCGCCCGTCATCGTGAACCGAAGTCATGGGCAAGGGGGTAGAGGCCGGAGGTCGGACGTGAGTCCCGTTGGGACGGGACAACGTCCCTCACGGGAGGCCAGAGGTCGGTATGGAGTCCGGATTTCGGAGGTCGCGCTACACCATCTGGCGTTCCTCGATGACCCACTCGGTCACCGGAATCCCGGCCTGGCGGGCCAGCGCCACGACCTGGCCGCGTCGTGCCGCGGGCAGCAACGCCGTGATGACCACTGCGGTGGCACGCTGTTCGGCCGCAACCCGCGGCAGATCGTCGAGCATCCCGCGCACCGGATAGCCGTGTACAAACATGCCGCGCAGATTCATGTCGTCGTCCAGCACGCCGACAATCACGCGATCATTCCGGCCGGTCTGGGTACGGCGGTCACGAATGAACAGCCCAAACCGTTCACCGCCGCCGCAGGCCAGAAGGCGCTGGGCATCGCCACGCTCCAGCAGGACCTTCCGTTCGATGAGCGCCAGCAGTTCGCGGGCAAGGGGACCGACCAGGCGGACGCCCATGACGGGGACCTGCGCAAGCAGTGCGTAGACGATCAGCCCGGTCGGCCAACATGGCTCGGTCAATCCAGCTAGAATCACCAGTCCAGCCGAGATCAGCACGCCCGCGATCAGCGCCACACCAACGAATGCGTACTCACGTAGCGGCGCGCGGCTCCAGGCCCGGGCGTAGCTGCGTGTCGCCGCCAACATGGCAAATGCCGGTGCGACGAACAGCAGCAGTCCGGCCTTGGCCACGTGGATCGTCAGCGGCATGCCGGTCAGCAACCGCGCGCCCATCCAGGCCGCGCTGAGTCCCACGAGATCGGCCAGCACCAGCAATGGCACGCCCAGACGGCGTGAAATCGTGGCCTTGGCAGTCGGCATCAGCACGCGTCCCGTGTCCCACAGCTCCACCCGGGTCAGATGCCGGACAATGACGAAGGCTCCGACAATGAACGCCAGCAGGAAGACGCCCAGCGCCCGTGTCCGTGCGAACAAAGCCGACAGGCCGATTGCAACCAGAACCGCATTGATGGCGTAGAGCCACGTCGCGGCCCGGCGCTGGTTGAGGGTCCTGGCCAAAATCCGGTGGTGCACGTGGTCCTTGTCGGCCTGCATCACGTGGACGCGTTTGGAACCGGCCTCCGTCGCCCGCGGCAACGCCGCCCGCATCGACCGCCGCCAGATCGCGATCCCGGTGTCGAAGATCGGAATCCCCATCGCCATGAGGGGCACGCCCAAAGAGGCGACCAGTTCGTTCTTCGTGGCCGTCATGAGCGTCAGGGTCGCTAGGGTCAGGCCGATGAACATACTCCCGGCATCGCCGAGGAAGACCGATGCAGGATGAAAGTTGTACCGCAGGAAACCCAGGCACGCGCCCGCAAGTGCCAGGAATGGAATGGTGGCGAGCGACAAACCTCGGAAGAACAACGCACTGGCCAACCCGACGGATGCGATACACGCGAGGCCGGCCGCCAGCCCGTCCATCCCATCTATCAGATTGAAGGCGTTGATCGCACCGACAAACCAGAAGAGCGTCATGGCATAGTTGGCCCACGGCGGAAACGCAGCCGTGAAGAACGCGCTGAAGCGCACACCATTCTCATAGAGTATCGTGGCGACCGCGATCTGCCCTGCGAGTTTGAGCCACGGCTTGAGGCTGAAGGCATCGTCGAGAACACCGATCGCGACCAGCATGGCCGAAGCGCCCAGATAGGTCAGCCGCCAGCTCAAGCTGAAAACAGAGCTGAACTCGACTCCCCCGCGCCACACCACAGCGGCCAGCGCCAGGTGAAACGCGGCAAATACCGCCAGTCCGCCGCCTCTCGGAGTCGGCTTCAGATGAATTCGGCGGGCGTCCGGTGCATCGACAATCCCGGCGCGCCGCGCCCAGGCACGGGCCAACGGCGTCAGCGCCAGAGCCAAGAGGAACGCCACGCCAAACGCGATGGCGTAGCGTGTCCCGCGGGCATAGACATGCAACTCGTCCAGGCGCGACAAGCTGTTCGGGTCTATGGTCCAAGGCATGCGCATCGGTCACATCTTAAGATATGATTCTGCTGAAAAAGTCGACTCTGCCCCCTCGTCGTCGTCCTCGTCCTCGTTCTCGTTCTCGAAAACCCCAGCAAAATCGAGGACGAGGACGAAGGACGAGGACGATCAAAGTCCATGGAACGGACTTTTTCAGCAGAATCAAGATATGCGATTATGGCAGCTTGCCGTACCTGTGTAAAGGCTCTCGTGCCAGGCCGCACCAGTTCGCGATCTCGAGATCTCGCATGATTGCAGACGAGCCTTCCGCGCGGCTGCGCCGCGAACACACGCGGGGGGCTTCTTTGAATGAGGAAATCAGGAAAGCGGGAAAGCGCGGCGCCAACTTGAAGCTATGGGCAATCCGGTCGCGCGGCTGCGCCGCGAATGTTCGAGGGGGTAACTTGGATGGGCGACGTAGCCGACGACAACACGCGGTGGCGATCGGGCTACGTCGTGTTTGATTGCCGTCCGATCCAAATCGCTATCGGGATCGGGATCGACGATCATGCGATGGCTTCGATTTCGATAGCGACTTCCCCTCCGCGGCCGGGACAGGCCCGGCCCTCCATCGGCCGGCCGCCGCCCTTGGAGGGGCGACCCTGTGTCGCCCGCGGCGGGGTGAAGTTATGGACGAGGCGCACGCACGCCCCAACGCGGCGCAGCCGCACGCAGATTCTTCGGAACGAAAAACCCTCAGCAGCGGATCAGCCACTTGAACCGGTTCAGCTTGTGCCGCAGAAACCAGGCTAGCGGCCGGGCCAGGCCTACTGGTTGCAGCACGAGCATGGCTAGATGGAATAGGCGCTGCGGCAGGAGTCGCAGCCATGGAATTCTGGCCGCGCGCGAGTCGATGCGAACATTCATGTAGTCCATGTAGCCAGCATGCACGATATGCTGTTCGACTGGCCGGTACCGCCGGAAGGCCCGCGGGGTCACGTAGCTGCGGTGAATCTCAAGCCGGTTGCCGCCAACCGCATCCTGCTGGTTGTGGCACAGCGGCACGACCACGATGAGCTCGCGAAACTTTGGCAGGCAGTTCCGGATCACCCGGTGGATCTCGCGCGGCGTCAGGTGCTCAAGCACGTCCCCGAACAGGGCCAGGTCGTAGGTGACCGTGTTGCCTTCGCTCCATGCCTGGATCAACGCCTCGTGAACTTCGTCGTAGAGACCGCTGCTCTCGAGCATTCGAACCGTGGGCGTAAACCCCTCTATGGCAACGGTCCGGCAGCCAGTTCCGAGTACGTCACGGATCATGCGGCCATTCTTGCCATCGCCCGCGCCAAAGTCCACCACGCTGGCGGGACGGGTCTCGGCCAGTTGGTGGCGCAGAATGTAGTCCAGCCAGGTGCCGCTGGTGCCGTGGATCAGATCATCGGGCATGCTGCTGATCATGGGTTTGTCTCGCAGAACTTCATATCTCCTTCGGAACGCACGTCGGGCCGACGTGCGCCACAAGCTGCCGCACGGTAGGCGGGTTCAGACAGCGGAGTGTCGCTTCCACAAGCCGCCGATTTCCGGCGCATGTGCGCGTGAGCCTGTAGCCGCCGGCGGCCCGACGGCGGCCTGCCGTAGGGGCGGGGTCAGGCCCTTGCCGTGCCCGACCGGACGCCCTCGTCCCGCGGCCTGTGCTCTGTAACCCGGCCATAGGCGGCGACCAACGTTTCGGCGCAGGTCTTCCAGTTAAAGGACGCCGCCACCCACTGCCGGCCGCGCAGGCCCATGTCGCGTCGCTGCGTGTCAGACAGGGATGTGGCCGCGCGCAAGGCGCCCACCAGGGATTCAGCACCCGGGTCGACACACCATCCGCATCCCTGCCCCTGCAATTCGCGCCACGGCGTAGCCGTGGTGGTGATGACCGGCAGACCGTGGGCCAACGCTTCGGCCACGACCATGCCAAAGTTCTCGGTCAGAGACGGCAGAACGAACACGTCGGCCGCGCGGTAGTGCGCGTCGCGTTCCTCGCCAAAGGCCCCATCCAGAAAAGTGAAATCGCCGGTCACGCCAAGTTGCTGCACGAGGCTCCGGACCGCCGCCCGATGGTCGTTCCAGTCCGGGCCCACGATGCGTACCTGCCATCCGACCGGCCGCAGCAGCGCCCAGGCACGGACCAGGTCCGTCATCCCTTTCAGGGGATGCAGGCGCGACAGGAAGAGCACCATCCGCACCCGTGTCGCCGATGCGGCGGCCGTGCCGTCGCCTGGCTCGCAACCGTGATGCGCCGGCTGCGTCGGCAGGTCCACGCCGGGCGGCACGACCACCGTCGCACCCAGCCCCTGTCGCTGGAGGTCGGCCGCCTCCCGCGCCGAGGCGGCGTGGAACAGCGCCACGTCGCGCCGGTAGCGGTTGCGGCAGAGCGCCCAGAAGAGCTGCTTTCGGCCGCGGTGCTGCTGGCGCACCCAGGGCGCCATCGCGCCGTGCGGCGATAATACTACTGGTATGTTACGGCGGCGGGCCGCCAGGATGGCCGCGGCAATCACGGGGTGCCAGAACCCATGCACGTGCACCACCGCGGGCGCCGTGGCGGCCAGCAAGCGCCCGACGCGCCGCGCCAGTCCCGGGTCCAGCGAAAGCCCCCGCACCCGCAGACCGCGCGGCGGAATCCGGTGCACCTCGTTGCCCAGCGGGCCGGCCAGGGCGAAGCCGGCACACCATTCGCCCGTCAGGATGGTGCATTCATGCCCGAGCGCGTGCTGCTCCCGCGCCAACCGCCCGCAGAATTCGGCGTGGCCGGTGCCGGGTGCCAGGTAGTCAATGATGTGGGTGATGCGCATCAGACACAAAACTCAGAAAAACCGCCGACGCGGGTTCCAGCTTGTGGCAACCAACATCTTTGACAGGCGTAATCGGATTGGCAGGATTGTTGGCAGCGCGGTCGCCGGTTTCGGAACCAGTGGAAGCGGCGCCCCGCTGCTTGAACCTGCGTCCGTGCGCAGCCTGTGGCGCACGTCGGCCCGACGTGCGTCGCGACGCGTAGGGGTGCCCCAGGCCCTTGGGGCACCCGGCCGGCTGGCGCCCAACCGCAGATTGGGCAATGATCTGCGAAATCTGCGGACAACACCTTGAAGTGCCAATGACCCATGACTACCGCCTACTGCCCGCCATGGTCGGACTGGGCTACGGCCCCGCGTACCTGCGGGTACCAGGCGCGGATGAACGCCGCCAGACGCGTCTTGCTTTCGGTCGGGTCCAACGGCGCATCGATCGTGATCGTCACCATGGCCCAGCGCACCACGCGGTTACCCAAGGCGCGCTCGACGGCACTGATGAGGATTCGCTCGATATGCGACTCGGTGCCATGGCGGGCACTCAGGAACCAGTAGGCCTGAACCATGGTGGACTGGCCCCCGCGCGCAGGACTGCCCCGGCGAAACCGCACGAAACGGACCGTCAAGGGATCACCCGACGGCAGGGCTACGTGCGCGGAAGCGGCCTCATCCATGAAGAAGCCTTGCGAGGGCAGGCACAACTCGGGCCGATGGATGCTCATCCGGGACTCACCGTTGATCACGATGGTCACGAGGTAGCGATCCCCTCCCGGCCCAAAATAGGTCCGCTTCAGGAAGCGCGTATCGGCGGGCAAAACCGTGCGTTCCCCCAGCGAGATCCGATTGAGCTCGCCGCCGCAGGCGCTGCACTTCGGGGCCGCTGTTGCCGCATCGCTCGCCGGCACCGCCAGTTCCGTCTCCTCGTAGCTGCGCAGACACTGCTCATTCTGGCAGAACCACATCCGCACCCCGCGGTACTCCCCAACCTGCTCCGGTAGCTCAGCCGGCAGAAAATCCTGCGGTTCGATCAGCGGGTCGGGCACAAGGCGCAGGCTGGTTGCCGTGGCCGCCAGCAGGAGCGGCACGCAGGCCACCGCCAGCCAGCCGGCCCCGGAGATCCGGGCTGGGCCTGCGGCGACCGTCGCCGGCCCGGCCTCGAGTGACGCCGCCACCGGCGCGCCCAACCGGGAGACCCAGTTGCCGACCTGCATCAGCAACAGCACGGCCACGACGAAGACCACATACCCTGAGTAGTCGTGGTAAAACCCGGTGGCAGCCTGTTGCCCGAAGAACCGGGCCACCACGGCAATCAGGAAGATGCGGATCACGTTGCCGATCACCGCCAAAGGCACGGCGCAGACAAACAGGAGCCACCGCTGCCAACGGGTCTGCTGCGTCAGATACGCATAGGCCGCGCCGATCGCCGTCATGGCGAACAGCGACCGCAGTCCGCTGCACGGGTCCGCGACATCCAGATTGAAGCCCCCGCTGACCGGCGAATGCAGCCCGGTCCCGGTGCGCACGACCGCAATGCCGACGCCGTTCAGCACCACGGCCGCCACCGCGGCGGCCAGCAGGCGCAGACGCACCGTGAAGAAGTCCAAAAAGGCCATCGGCACCGTGAAGAGCAGGTAGACCGCGGGGAAGGTCAGCAACACGGCCAGCCGCCGCCCCCACAGCGCGTACGGCACGGCCCAGAGCAGCCAGATCATCGCAAACTGGCTGATCCGGACCTGGTCACCGCGGCTCCCGACCCAGGCCAGCAACAACCCGGGCAGCACCAGCAGCACGCCGGCCCAGGAGGGTGCGGCGCAGGCGCGCCGGACCTGTTCACGCCGCTGCCACACGAGATACAGCGAGAACAGCGGCACCAGCCAGCCATGCCCCATATCCTGCTGCTCATCGCGGAAGACCCAGGCCATCCAGTTCAGCGTCTCGCGGAACAGGTAGAAGCCGGCCAGCAGGGAAAAGGCAAACGTGGTCCAGCGGACCAACTCGGCCGTGCCAGTACGTTGAGGTGTGGTTGGGTGTGTGGAGACATCCATAGGTTAAAACCCTCCAGATTCCCCTTGCCGGGGCATCTACTGTTCCTGAGTCACATCGGGCGGGGCGCTTGCGGAGCAGAGTCTGTGGCGCACGTCGGCCCGACGTGCGTCCCTGCGGGCGAAGCGCGTGGGGTGGCTCGCTGACCGACCGCCGTCGGGCCGCCGGCGGCTACAGCAACCTGTGGCGCACGGCGGCCCGACGGCGGTCGTCATCATGGGTTGCGGGTAAACGCCCGCCTCATATTTCCCGGAGCGGGAAATCTAGCGCCGCAAGGAATTCTCCGGCACGATCTCGACCAGCGCCTGCCGGACTTGCGCATCGGGCGCACCCTGCTCGCACAGGGTGCGAAGCCGGTCGAGCATGCCGGCCACCTGACTCGGCGCAGGGGCGGCGATCTTGCCGATGAAGATCCGGGGATGCCGCGTGCGGTCCGCCCGCTCGGCATCGGTGCTCAGTTCCTCGAAGAGCTTCTCCCCCGGCCGCGTGCCGGTGAAGATGATGGGGATGTCTTCGTAGGGCCGGAGCCCGGACAGGCGAATCATCTCTTCGGCGAGTTCCACGATCCGCATCGGCTCGCCCATGTCCAGAATGAAGATCTCGCCGCCGGCCGCGATGGCCGCCGCCTGCAGGACCAACCGCGCCGCCTCGGGCGTCGTCATGAAATAGCGGCGCATGTCCGGGTGCGTCACGGTGACCGGCCCGCCGGCGCGAATCTGGTCGCGAAAGAGCGGCACCACCGAGCCGGAGGCCCCCAGGACGTTGCCGAAACGCACGGCTGCAAAGCGCGTCCGACCCTGGCTGTTCAGATCCTGCAGGACAAACTCGGCCAGGCGCTTGGTGGCGCCCATGATGGAGGAGGGGTTGACCGCCTTGTCGGTGGACAACTGCACGAAGACCTCGACCCCCGCCCGGATCGCCTGTTCGCCAAGCTCCCGCGTGGCGAGCACATTGTTGCGGACCGCCTCCGCTTCGTTGCTCTCCATCATGGGGACGTGTTTGTGAGCCGCGGCATGCAACAGAATCTGCGGCCGGTAGCGCGCCAGCGTCGCACCGATGCGCACGCCATCGCCGATGTCGGCCACCACCGGTCGCAGGATCTCGCCCTTGCCAGCCTCGCGCAACGCCCGATCAATCTCGTACAATGCCTCTTCGCAACGATCCACCAGCACGAGAGACTCAGGCCCAAGTCGCGCTACCTGCCGCGCCAGTTCGCTGCCGATCGAGCCGCCGGCCCCGGTGACCATCACGCGCCGCCCGGTGACAAACCGCGCCAGGTCGGCATCGCTAGCGAGATCAACCTCCTCGCGCCCCAACAGGTCTGCGATCTCGATCTCGCGCAGGCGGCTGACGCTCAGGGTTCCGTCCAGAATCTCGAAGTAGCCGGGCGCAATCCGGATGGCAATGCCGCACGCCTCGCAGGTGTGCACGATCTCCCGAATGACCTCGCGCGGGGCCGGCGACATCGTCACCAAGACCTCCTGCACACGCAGCGTTGCGATGCGGTCGCGCAGGTCCGCAACCTTTCCACAAACCGGGACCCCCTGAATGATCGTGCCCTGTTTGGCCGGGTCATCGTCGAGAAAGCCCAGCACCACGACGCCGTTGGTCCGATGCTGCCGCAGTTCGCGCGCCACGGTGTTGCCAGCCGACCCGGCGCCGATCAAGAGCACCCGCCGCGCCCCGGATCGCAAACTGGCGGTCCCGGGCACCCCCGTCGACGCACTGCCCTCGCGCAGGATCCGCCACAGCAGTCGGATCAGGAGCGCACCGCTCAGGAACAGGGCGCCGTTAAGCAGGGCGATGCTGAACGGCGGCCGCACCTGCCGCCACTCGGGCAGCAGGAAGCGTAGAAGCACCATTGCTGTCGTCGAGAGAAACGAAGCCGCCACAAACCGCGGCACATCATAGGCCGCGATAAAGCGCCATACGAGACGATAACAGCCCGCCACATGCAGCGCAGCGAACTGCAGCAAGGCCACCGTGACGAAATAGACGGCCACATGATGCCAGCCGTCAGGCGGCCGCTGGAAATTGAAGCGCAGGGCATGCGCTCCCAGAAAGGCCACCACCATGACCAGCAGGTCAATCGCGTAGATGCCGGCCTGGTTCAGCCAACGTGTCACCACTCGATCTTCAGATCGCATTCGATGTCACCTCGAACATTCGCGGCGCAGCCGCGCGGCCGGCTTACCGACACGCTTCCAGGCACCCGGTGATGACCGCCGCCACCCGTTCGATATCCGACTCGCTCAGGGCCGACCCTGACGGCAGACACAATCCATCTCGGAAGAGGGCTTCGCTGACCCGCCCGCCCCAGACTTGGCACCTTTGAAAGACAGGCTGCAGATGCATGGGCTTCCAAACCGGCCGCGCTTCGATGTTCTCATGCTCAAGAGCTTCCCGCAAGACCGTGGGGGTCACTCCGGCAACTTGCTCGTCCACCAAGATCACGGTGAGCCAGCGGTTGCTGCGTCCATAGGCGGCTTCCGGCATGAGCCGGATGCCAGGCCAGCACTCCAACCGTTGCGCATAGCGCTCGAAGTTGCGTCGCCGGGCCGCCACGCGCTCATCCAGGACACCCAGTTGGCCGCGCCCGATCGCCGCGAGGATATTGCTTAGGCGGTAGTTGTACCCCACCACGGCATGCTCGTAGTGCGGCGCGGGTTCGCGCGCCTGCGTGGCCAGAAAACGGGCCTGTCGAATAAGTTGCTCACTATCCGAGGCCAGCATGCCGCCTCCGGAGGTGGTGATGATCTTGTTGCCGTTGAAGGAGTAGACCGCCGCCGCCGCTCCGACTCCCACCGAGCGGCCCTTGTAGGTGGCGCCAAGCGACTCGGCCGCATCGGCCACAACCGGCACGCCGTAGGGCGCGCAGACTGACTGAATGCGGTCCAGGTCGCAACACTGTCCGTAGAGATCGACCGCCACCACCGCCTTCGGCAGCCGGCCGGCCTTGGCGTCAGCGGCCAGCGCCTCAGCCAGGAGATCCGGATCCATGTTCCAGGTCGCCTCGTCGGAGTCGATGAAGACCGGCTGCGCGCCGAGGTGTACCGCCGGGGCAATGCTGGCAATGAAGGTCAGTGATGAGCAGTAAACCGTATCGCCGCGCCCGACCCCCAAGCCGATCAGGGACAGGTGCATGGCCGCGGTGCCACTGGAGAGGGCCACGGCAAAGGGCAGTCCAACCCGCGCGGCAAACTCGCGCTCGAACGCCTCGACCATCGGGCCGACCGGCGCCACGTAGTTGCTGGCGAAAGCCTCGGCCACCAACTCCTGTTCGCGCCCGCTCAAGTGGGGGGGCGAGAGAAAAATGCGCTTCGCGTTCAGAATCTCCCTTCTGCAATCCTGTTAATCTTGTCAATCCTGTCAAAGAAGCCGTCTCCAGCCAGCTTCGTTGACAGGATTAACAGGATTGACAGGATTTTCTTGTCGTCGGAGCAACGGTTTGCGACTGAGCGTCGGGCCAACGGGTTTCAACGCACACCCTTGGAGATCCGACTCTCGGCAACAGCCGCATCGATTTCCTCATGCAACCTCTTAAATCAGGAACTCAGGAAAACTCTCTGTGAGCTCTGTGCCTCTGTGAGAAACAAAAACTGACGGTCGCCCATCACGACCTCTGGAGCCTGATGACGCTCTGGTTGTCTGGCACGTCGCGCAGGGCCACGGCGCCGGCGCCCAGCGTTGCCCAAGCGCCCACGCGCCGACCGGGAATGACCACCGCATTGGAGCCGAGCAAGGCGCCCTCGCCCACCGTGCAGGCCCCGGAGACGCGCACGCCGGGACAGAGCTGTGCGAATGCCCCGATCACCGCCTCATGCCCCACGGTCACGTGGTGGTTGACGATCGCGAAGCGTCCAACCTGCGCCAGACAGGAGACGACGCTGCCGATCCCCACATAAGCACCGGCCTCGATCGCCGTGTCAGGCGCAATCAGTGCCGATGGATCGACGACCGTCACCGGCACCCAGCCTACGGCCAGGGCGCGTTCGGCGAGAGTCTGTCGTGCCCGGTTGCTGCCCACCGCGCAATGGAATGTGGTCCCGACTGGCAGGTGAAGCGCGGCCTCCTCGATCCGGCCAAACAGCGGCAGGTCGCAGAACGAACCGCTCTGCTTGTCGGCGGCGTCGTCGCAGAAGCCGGCGACATCCAGGCCGGCCCGGCGACAGACCCAGAGCAGTTCAAGCCCGAAACCACTGGCGCCGATGAGGACGGTTAGACGGTGAGACGGTGAGACGGTCGGACGGCTGGACGGTAGGATAGTGAGACGGTCGGACGGTGGGACAGTGGGACAGTGGGACGGTTGGACAGTCGGACCGTCGGTCGGAGGGACGATCGAACGGTTGAGCGGTGGGCGACGCTGACTTGCGGTTTCAGTCACAGAAGGCCTCGTGCTGTTTGATCATACTGCCCAACATCCGCCCAATACTTTCGTAGGCACCGATGATCGCCCGATGCTCCTCTTCAGGCAAGTACTCGCACGCCATGGCTGTGTTGATCCAATGAAGTGTCTCTTGCAGTTCACCGTCTGCATCCGTGCACTTGCTTCGAAAATGCGCAGGATAGCACCGCTTCGCCCAAGCTTCTGCGAGATTTGCACCAATCGCGCGCGAACTACGGCGTACCTGGTCGGTCAGAGAGTATCGCTCCTCAGGAGGCCAGAACTTGCTGAGCCGAAATACCTCCTGCTGTGTCTTGAAGGCCTCCTTGTACACATCAAGTTCGCGGAAGCTCTGCACTCTCATCGCTTCTTCCTCTTATTTCACCGTCTCACCGTCCCACCGTCTCACCGTCTCCCACCGGCCGACCGTCCGACCGTCTCACCGTCCCGACCCGAAGAACTCCCCCATCGTCGCCTGCCCTTCGGTTGCAACGCCCCGCCCGCTCAAGACACGTCCCACCGTAAGCGAAAGTATCCGCAGATCCAGCCAAAGACTGCGATGATCGACATACCACACGTCCAGCCGGAAGCGCTCGTCCCAGGATAGCGCATTGCGGCCATGGACCTGCGCCCAGCCGGTCAGGCCAGGCCTGACCTCGTGCCGCCGCGCCTGCTCAGGGGTATAGCGCTCAAGGTAGGCCATCAGCAATGGTCGCGGACCGACCAGCGCCATCTCCCCGCGCAACACGTTTAGCAACTCCGGTAGTTCATCAAGGCTGGTGCGCCGCAGCCAGCGCCCGAAGGGAGTCAACCGTTCAGCGTCGCCGCCCAGACCCACACGCATGGTGCGGAACTTGAGCAACGTGAAGGGTTTGCCGTGCAGTCCTGGGCGCTGCTGCCGGAAAAGCACCGGCCTTCCCATGCGGAACCATACGGCGAGCGCCGTCAGCGCCAGCAGCGGCAGCCAGAGCGGGGCAGACAGCAGGATCAGGATGGCTTCAAAGAAGCGCTTCTCTTCCATAGAACGGCGTGCCGACGCGGTTGATGTGCGCGATCAGCTCCGGATGCTTCAAGTGACCGAACAACGACAAATCGATGGTATAAGGCAGAGACAGATCGTCCAACCGGCGCTCGATGCGCGACAGATCAGACGCCGTCATGCCATGCTCGATTATCGTCAGGTCAATGTCCGAACCGGGCCTGAAAGTGCCCTTCGCCCGCGATCCATACAACAGGACCCGCTCGATCGCGGGCTCCAGCGCGAAGATGGCATTGATCCTGTCGATCGTTGCGTCCGCCAGACCGAACTTCATGTGCGCAGTTCCGACAATCCCGCCATCGTCTGCTCAAACTCGCCGAACAGGGCCACGTAGCTTTCCGTCACCGCATGCACGATCTCTTGTGCCGTTCGCTCCTCATAGGTGTGCGAGGACCGGTTCCTGCTGGTAATCATAGCCATCCACGCCTCACCGTTCGTGATCAGCCCCTGCTTGAAAGCCTCGCGTGTGGCATCCCGCGAACCCGTGATTGATGTATTGCCCTGATAGACAAAGTAGTCTTTGATTACACTCCAAGCGAGCTCATGCGTGAACTCGAAAGCCTGAATCAACCCTTGCTGCTCCAGCTCTGAAAGACCACGCTTCTGGTGGAGCGCGACGGCATGCCGGAGTTGACCCAGTGCCTTGCGGTAGTTCTCGAAGCGCTGTTTCCACCTGACATCCTGTTGGCTCACGGCCCTATCCATTTGAGTTACGCCTCCTACCACCCTGCCCGCCTTCTTGTCGCTTCCCTTTTCGCGTTTTTCGCGTGTTTCGTAGTTCCTTCTCTCTCTCCGATCTCGGACTTCAGACCTCTGCAGCTTGCGTCGGGACGAACGGCCCGGAGGACCGTTCTACGGCGCGACGCTCGGAGCGGTTGTAGCACGGTGCTCTGCGCCGTGCCGTCGGTGCCATGCAGTCGACTCGTCTGTCTGAAGTTTCTCAGCTGCTGATTCAACCTAGAACCGG